>CAZOCL010000098.1:0-18554 GCA_964578245.1 uncultured Klebsiella sp.
GCTTCATCCGCCTCAACGGCCTGCGCCTGCGCGTGAACTCGACGGTGAACGGCTCGAACAATCTCGCGAAGCTCAAGTAGCCGGAGCGCCGAGCCCCCGCTCGGAGTAAACCCGCCGGCAGCGCCGGAACCGATCAAGCCCATGCCAGCACCGAAGCCCACGATCTACCTGATCGCCGGCTGCAACGGAGCCGGCAAGACCACGTTCGCGCGCGAGTTTCTGCCGAAGGAGGTGAACTGCCTCCGTTTTCTCAACGCGGATGAAATCGCGCGCGGCTTGTCACCGCTGGCCCCCGGTGCCGCTGGGGTCAAGGCGGCGCGCCTGCTGTTGTCCGAGTTTCGCGACTGCGTTCGGCTTGGTCGGACGTTTGCGCTGGAGAGCACATTGAGCGCGCACTTACGTTCGCCTCTTTCAGCAGGCAAGGAACGCCGGCTATCAGATTGAGCTGCATTACCTCTGGCTTTCGGACGTCAGCCAGGCCATTGCGCGTGTCCGGCAACGGGTCGAAAAGGGTGGGCACTCCGTTCCTGTCGCAGACATTCGCCGCCGTTTTGGCCGCAGCCAGCGGCATCTTATTAAGGATTATCTGCCGCTCGCCGATGCCTGGGCGGTCTGGGACAACCGGACGCCGCAACCACGGCTCTTGGCCTCTTCGGCCACCCATGCTATTCATCAGATGCGCTCACTGCTGGAACCATGAAGACAACCCGCAAGCCCACGGCCTCCCAACCGGCCTTCGTAACCAAGGCTGGTCGCGCATTGCGCCGGGCTGCCCGTAATGTCCAGCGTGAAAACCGACGCCTCGGACTGCCCCTGATCAGTTGGCGGGACAAGAAGGTGGTGCGGCTCTTGGCAAACGGCTGATGTGAGATGCGAAGCTGGGACGCTTGCCACAAGCTCCTTGCGGGCTTGAACGCAACGGCAAATGCGGCCAATAATCTCGAATCGCTCTGAACTCTGCCAGACCAGTTGGGGGCTGCTTCACTTGCCGCTGCTCGCTTCCAGAAAGTGAACTGGAAGCGACCCTCAGCACTTTGGACATAGCCGGGCGCGCGGCTGTGCGCGCGCAGGCATTCCTGGCCATCGAGTTCGAGGATGGTTTCGATGCCTTGTTTGTGCGGCTCACCTCCGAAGCGCACCCAGATTCGCAGCTAAACACCGCCGCTGCGGTGATGGCCGAATACGAGCGTCTGAACAAACGGCGACGTGAGGTGCTGACGGGGATTCGCAAACACGCTGCCAGCAAGGACATCGCAATTCGCGAGAACGCGGACAGCCGTTGGGACCTGCAACCAACCGCATTTTCGACTTCCGAGCTCTGGGTGGGGCCGGTTTTGACACGGCTGGTTGAGCAGTTCGATTCGTCGGAGGCTCTGGCCAAATACTTTGAAAAAAACTGGCTCGGGAAGCTCACCGTGGAAGAGGCTGGTGACCTGACTGCCGCCGCCCCGGCCTCAATCAAACCCGCGCGGTGGAAGACGGATGAGGAAGTCGGGCCGCTATTCGGACCTGCAATCCTCGCGCTTGACTGCAAGGGCGTGGAGCAAAGCCCAGACCTTCCGTGCGATCCGACCGGGCTGATCAACACCCTGGCCCCCACATTGCACGCTCCAGGGCAACAGGTGGTCAATCAACTCGTTGAGCAGGTGGGGCGCTGGCGTTTCTCGGTTGATTTGCTGGGCAAGGGCCATGCCCAAATTGAGTTCACCGACAAGCTCGACAGCTATCTTGTTCACCCGCGTTCCAAGCGCCTGAGCCGCGAGGCTTCCCGGACCGGCATTGATGCCACCGTCAATCGGTTGGCTTCGGAGTTCAGAAAACTGGACCTTGCGCGTGGCGTTGCACTGCGGCTTCTCCAAGAGGCCATGGCTGACGCCGGGTTCTCGCAAGATGAAGAAGGCGATACCTGGTGGTTCGGCGAGACACACCGGCTCATGTCATTCAAGCCCGGCCGCCTCCTCACTTTGGCGTTGCGGCGACAAAGCCCGGAGGAGGCGGTGCAATCTTGGCTGCATTCAGTTGGCATTAGCTCTACGGCGTCCGGCTTGGAAAGTTTGCGTTCGCGAGCAGACAGTGGTCCCGCCGCGATCAACAAACGATGGCTGCCACGTGAGGAACCCAAAGCTCAGGACCGTCTGCCCACACTTGCGGCCCTGGATGTGGCCGGCTTCGACCGCAAAGCCCAAGAGTGCCTTGATGCTGCCGTGCGGCAGGCGCTGGTTGATCCGGGCTCAAGTCGGATTGGAGACTCGGAGGACATGCTTTATCTCTGGTCCAGCCGTTTCTGGTATCGCACTGGGGATTTGTGGGCGACTGAGCGCTGGTGGCTGGAATTCGCCCGGGCCGCCTGGGATAAGCACAAGTGCGCCCTCGCGGCCGTTTTGCTGCTGTCGAAGGGCGAACAGCCGGTCGGGATGGACTATGCCACTGCGTTTAATCAGTTCGAGTGTTGGGAATCTGAGGCCTTTGAAGACGAAATTCTTTGGTTGTTGGTTGACGATTTGCCTTGGGGCATAGACGAGTGGGAGTATCCCCGGTTCCCCGCTTGCCTGGCTCCTCGTCCGCCGCAAATCGTCAGGCGGGCATCGAAGGCACTCAGGGCGGCCTTGAAGGAAATGAGCGGCGCTTTGAAGACCGAAGACCGATGGCAGGCTCTGGCCAACGCGCTTCGTCATGCTGCGCGGTTGGATCGTGTGTCGGCGCAATCTTGGCTGTCCACCGCCGAAATCCAATTGTTGGAATCAAACCTGAAGCAGTGGGTCAGGGAGTCAGACTTTCAGCTTGGGCCTGACCCGGATGACGTATTTGGCGTTGCGGCTGAGTTTGGTTGGCTGTGGCTGCCCGAAACGCTCAAGAAAAACCCCGCCTTTATTCCAGCTCAATTTCACTGGGTAGAAGTCTATTCGGATCCAGGCAAGGTCGCGCTGAGGCTCTCATGGGTTCAACCTTGCGACCTTGTCGCACGATTCGCGGCATATGCTCTGACGAACCTCCCTCCGAACACGCTGGAGACGAAGGCAAGACGCATGGCCGGTGCCCCGGATTATTTTGAGACTTCACGTTTGGCAGTTCGGAACTGGGAAGTGCTCGACCAATTTGCTGCTGCCATCGCCTGGCAGCGCTGTCGTTCGCACGGAATTATATGAACGCGACATTCGATGATTGTGCCAAGGAGGGCACTGAAACAAATGGGTGCGCATGGCTGGCATGACCCACACCGTCGCCATTTACCTCTTCGACGAGATTGAGGTGCTTGATCTGGGCGGGCCGTTTGAGGTGTTCTCGACGGCGTCGCGGATGAAGGGGCGGCTGAGTCCTGGGACGGCCAAGCTGTTTGAGGTTTTCACGGTCGCGGACACCATGCGCCAGGTCCGGGCACGGGGCGGGTTGCTGCTCCAGCCCAATTATGACTTCGCGAGTCACCCGGCGATTGACCTGCTCATCGTGCCGGGTGGGGTGGTGACGGCGGAGCTGGAGCGGGCGGAGGTCATCGAGTGGATTGCGCGCACTTCGGCCAGAGCCGCGCTGACGGCGTCGGTCTGCACGGGGGCGTTTCTGCTGGGCAAGGCGGGCGTGCTGGCGGGCAGGACGATCACGACGCATTGGGAGGATGTGGCGGATTTCCGGGCGATGTTCCCGGCCATCCCGGTGCAGACGGAGCAGCGCTGGGTGGATACGGGCAACGTGGTGACTTCCGCCGGCATCTCGGCCGGACTGGACATGAGCCTGCATCTGGTCGCACGGCTGGAAGGCGAGGAACTGGCCGTCCGCACCGCCCGGCAGATGGATTACGACTGGAACCGGGCCGCGTGACGAGGGCCGGGGCTGGCTTCGGGGTCTGCTCCGTTGGCGGAGGCCCAGACTTTGGGAGTCGCGCCAACGTCTGGAGTGTCCACCCTCCGCTGTGCTGCTACGGAGGACGGACGGTGTCTTTCAGCACCGCTTTTTCCACCGTCAGGGGCGTGGACAAATTCGCAACCCCGCCGTGCGCTCAACCGAAAGCGGCGGTGAAACACGCCGCACTCCAGACGCTCCGCGAAGCTGGATACAGTGGCCATCACGTCCACCGCAGCCTCGGTAAAGGTGGAAATCCGGATGAGGGTGAAGGCACATTCCGACGCTCGTCACCCCTCACCCCGACCCTCTCCCCTCCGCCGAGGAAGGGAGAGGGAGTAGAAGTGCGTCGCGGTCCTCATCAGCCTTTCGAACGACAGTCCTCGGGAACCGGTGCTACAAGGAGCAGTGGCTTCACGGTGACTGCTTTTTCTGGTGGGCGAGGAAGGCGGCGGGGAACTCGTAGGTCTGGCCGTCGTTCAGGGTGCGGAGGAATTGCAAAACCTCCGGCGGAGCGGCCGGGCTGCCGATGAAGAACATCCGCCCGTCGGCGGTGGTCAGGCAGGCGTCCCGGGCTCCGACGCATTCCACTGTCGCCTGGCACGGGGGCATCGCCTTGATCTGCGCGGCCGTTTCGTAGGTTGGGATCGTCTTTTCATACGCGTGGAAGATGCCGGGGAATTCGTAGGCTGGTCCCGGCTGCAGCGTGCGCAGGAATCGAACCACCTCCAACGAAGCGGCCGGACTGCCGATGTAGAAGCGTTGGCCATCGGTGGTCCGGAACTCCGAGTAGCAACTGTGATGTCCCTCGACCGTCGCCCGGCATCGGGGCATCGCCCGGATCTCGGCGGCGGTATCGGAACTGGGGATGATGGTCGTGGCGGGTTGCTTGACGGCGGAGGTGGCGCAGCCGGTAAGCAGGGCCGCCGCAAGGAGCCCACGGGGAAGGAGAAGGAGGATGGTCTTCATGCCGTGTGGTAGTTGGACGGGGGCGGGGTGGGAATGCTCCGCTGGTGCCGGGCGGGGAGCGTGGAAGGATTTGACCACAGAGACGCGATGGACACAGACAAAGGCTAAAGAACTCAAAGTGGTGCCCGCAGATTCAGGGCGACCACAGATGGGAAACTCGCTGCACTGGCAGGAACTTCCCAAAGATTGGGGACGGACAAAGATGGGAAGGCCAAGGGATGGGAGGGGCGGAAATGGCTCGAATCGAAAATTCCACATTCCAAATTTCATACCGAACTCCAAAAGGAGAACCGCGGATGACGCGGATGACGCGGATAAAGAACCGGTTGCGCAAGCTTGCCATCGGTTGAATTGGATGGCCCTTCCCATCCGTGTCATCTGCGTTATCCGCGGTTTCAAACCAGCAATTCTGTCCGGGCGCGTCTCAGCGGTCGGCGGCCGGGCGTTCTTCGCCGGTGAAGACGCCTGCTTTGTAGGTGCGGATGAAGAGGCCGCTTTTGCCGTTGCGCTGCTTGAGTTCGTGGAAGGTGCCGTCCCAGGGCTGGCCCGCGCGGTAGGTGCCGCGGGCTTCGAGGTTGCCCGTGGGGTCCCAACAGAGGGTCTCGCCTTCGAGCCGGCCGTCGCGATAGGCCTGCTCGCGCCACTTCCGGCCCTGATTGTCCCACTCGGTGCTGCGGCCATGCACTTTGCCCGCGACGTTCTCGGTCTCGGACGTCCGCGCGCCAGCCTCGTTCCACATGGTGAAGAGGCCGTCGCGCTGGCCGTGGCGGTAGGTGGTGGCGTAACGCTTCCGGCCTTCGCGGTCGAACGTCACGGCCGGACCGTGGCGCACTTCTACGACGCGCTCGACGCCGTTGGTGTCCTTTCGGGGCTCGCGATAGGCGTGGTAAATCTCCTCCCAATAACCGCCGTAGTCGGTCGTGGTGCCCTGCTTGAACTGGAGGACGGCGCGGCCCTCGAACTGGGTCAGGACCGGGGGTGGTTCGGCCGGCTTGGGAGCGGGGGGAGCAACGGGCGGGACGGCCGGCGCGGGCGGGCGATGCTTCCAATGCCACTGCTGCATGGCGAAGTTGTAGGCATCGGTCTCCGCAAGAAACGCGTTGCCGAGGATGGAGCCGGCGACCCACTGGATGCGGTAGCCGGTCTCCTCATCTTTATCGTCGGGCGAGGTGGGCATCAGGACGCCATAGCGGAGGATGCGAAACATGCCGGCCTGGATGTCCTCGGTGGCGGTGGCGATGCCCTGCTTTTGTGCCGCCGCAATAGTCTCTGGGCGGTTGTCGTCTCCGCCAATCGGGCTGGTGATGGGGGAGATGTCGAAGGAGATCTTCCGCGGCTCGGCGGAAGCTGGTTTTTTGGCAGCCACCTTGTCCAGCAGGGCATGCGCGGCGAGGCCCGCTTCAACCAGGACTTCGTTGCGGAAGCCGGGGGCGAAGACGAGCCGGCCGGGCAGCGGCTCGCAGCGCACGCGGACGAAGGCTTCCTTGGGCAAGGCACTGCGAACCGTTGCGGTGCCGTGAGGGCGGAACAGGGGGATGATTTGTTCCTCGCCGGACTTCAGCTCGACGCGGGCGGGCGTGGTGAGCTGCCACCAGTCGAGTTGCTCGTCGGGCGCGAAGGCGTAGGTGAAGTTCGTGCCGTGGTCGGTGAGCTGCGGGAGCGGGCGGCCGCCGTTGGCGTTGGCGCTGACGGACCAGAACCAGAGCTGGTTCGTGGGCTCGGGCGTTTCGCTGCGCCGGAGCGTCCAGTGGAGCGTGTCGTGATAGCCGCCATTGGTGCCGGTGGCAACGAGCGCAGTGAGCGACGGGACGGGCTGCCAGGAATCATCGGCCTGACGGAGGAAGAACTCGAACGTGGCAAGCTGGCGGGCGGGAAGCTGCAGGCGGAAGCCGTTCTGCGCCTGGAGCACGCGGCCGGGTGGATTCGCCTCGGAGTGGCCGGGATAAACGGACTCCAGCAAGGCCTGCTCGAACTTGGGTGGCTGCCCCACCCGCACCGCGCGCCAGCCAAACAACGAAACGATCACGCCGATGAACATCGCCAGGGCCGCGCTGCCGAGCGAAAGCACCACGGAGCGAGTCTTTCCGCTTTTCCTCACCAGCACAAAGACCAGCACCAGGCCGGCAAGGAAGGCCATGGCCGTTCCACCGAGGATGGTGATGCCCCAGGTGGCCCGGCCCGGGAAACCGTATTCGCCGGCCACCCGGGCTCGTGTGCTGGTCGGCGGCACCGGAGCATCCACCTGCACGGTGAAGGGGTTCCCCTGGAACTGGCAAAGCTCGATGCTCGCGCCGCGCACGGTCTTCGCGCTCATGTGTTTGAAGCGGAGCAGTTCAGCCGAGAGGTCGCGGAAATTGCCGGGGAATTCCTCGCGTGTGGTCACACCGCCCTTTTGCGTGACGAGCAAGACGCGGTTCGCGCTGACCTTCGTGAGTTCGAGCCGGACGGGTGCCCGGTAGAGCTTCGTCTTCGCGTCGAGTTGAAGCTCCATGGAGGAGCGGTTGCCCTCGCGTTGGAAGCGCGCGGTGCCGGGCTGCGAGGCCAGCAATTCCCAGTTCATGGTCACAGCGGATTCGTTGTAGCTGGTCATGGCCGAGACGGTGACCCAGTTCGAGTCCCCCGAGGTGACGGGGAGGGAGACTTGCAGCGTGGCGTGATACTCCTGGCCGTTGGTCTGGCGCACCTCGAAGAGCGTGCCGGCGAAGGCCCGGTCCGGCTCGGCGGGCAGCGGGCCGATGGGGCGCAGGTTGCTCAAGGCCTGCTGGGCCAGCGCCGCGTCCGGCAGTGCGAAGCCGAGCCGCCACGTCTGCGGGCCCGCCGGCTGGATGCGCCACGGCTGGTTGCCGAGGTGCGGGCTGGGCTTGACGAAGGTGCCGCCGAACGGGGGATCGAACTGCTCCGTCAGCACTGCCTCCACCATGCCGGGCAGGCGCGGGCCGGTCAGCCCGGCGCGCAGCTCGGCGCTCCGCCGCCCGATGGTGGTGATGAGGTCCACGATGACGACATTGTTGCTCACGCCGACAGGGATGACTTCGCAATGAGTGACACCCGTGGGCGGGCCGGGCTGGGCCACGAATTGAAGGAGGACTATGCCGCCAAACACAGCGAAGCAGGACAACACCAGCAGGCCAAGGCGGCCGAGGCTGGATGACGCGCCAGAGCGGCTGCGTCCGACGAAAAAGAAGCCCAGCGCGGCCATCGCCGGCACCACGAGGAGCAGGAAGGCCGGAGCGAACAGAGGAAAGCCAGGGCCATTGCCGACACCGCGCTGATGAGACAGCAGCCACACGGCGACCAGCCCGACGATCGCAGGCCCGCAGAACATGGCGAGCAACAGCCCATACCCGCCCCGGGGGACGCCGAGCTGGTCCGCCGGCGTTTGGCTGGGCGTCCGTCCCGTGGCGTCGGTCACCGCATCACGGAGCGCGTGGAACCATTCGGCGACACGCGCATCCCAGGTGGCCGGGAAGGCGAAGAAGCCCTCCATCGGCGAGAGGAGGATTTGCCGGCGCTGGCCAAGGTCCTCATAGGTCACGCTCAACAAGGAGATGCCCGCCGGGTTCATCGAGCGCGGATACTGGCCGATGCTCACATCGCGGATGGCCGCCAGCGGGATGACGGTGGTGAGGCCGGCACAGGTGTGCGTGAGCTGATGATCGTCCAGAATGAGCTGGCCGCGCGTGCGGTAGCAGAAGAACTGGCCGCTGGCAGTGGCGATCTCTGCCGGGGTGGTCAGGGTGCTGGTGCCGATCTTGCGGAAGCGCGGCAGGGGTGGGGCACCGGTCCGCCGCGCCTCCGGCCCCGGAGGCGTGGCCACCATGGTCTCGACCTGGGTGCGAAGGTCGGCGGCGGTCTGGAAGCGGAGTTCGGGACGTTGCTCCAAGGCGCGCAGGACGATCTCGTCGAGGCGCACGTCAATCTGCACCTTGCGCGACGGGGGCTGCAGGTTGTGGGCAGGGAGTTCGCCGGTGAGCATCTCGTAGATGACCACGCCGAGGCTGTAGATGTCGGCGCGGCTGTCCACCTGCTGCGGGGCGGTTTTTTGCTCAGGGGCCATGTAGCCGGGGGTGCCGGCGGCGGTGAGCGTGAGGGGGACACTCTTGTCCCCGACTTCAGCGGCGGACTGGGGGACAGGAGTGTCCCCCTCACTGTGGAGCATTTTGGCGATGCCGAAGTCGGCGATTTTGACGCGGCCGGATTTGTCGAGCAGGAGGTTCTCGGGCTTGATGTCGCGGTGGACGATGCCGTGCTCGTGGGCGTATTGGAGGGCCTCGCAGACGGGCGGGACAATGGCGAGGGCCTGCTCGGGGGTGAAGCGACCGGCCTTCATGGCTTGCCGGAGGTTTACGCCGTCCACGAACTCCATGAGCAGGTAGTAAAAACCGGAGGGGGCAGTTGAGAGTTGAGGGTTGAGAGTTGAGAGGAGTGGAGTAGTCGCGCCGAAGTCGTGGACGGTGACGATGTTGGGGTGGTTGAGGCGGGCGAGGGCCTGGGCTTCGCGGGCGAAGCGCTCGGCAAAGCCGGCATCAGTCACGCGCTCGGGGGCGAGTAGCTTGAGCGCGACAAGGCGGTTCAGGGATTTCTGCCGGGCTTTGTAAACCACGCCCATGCCGCCGCGTCCGAGGCACTCGAGGATTTCGAGCTGGGGGAAGTGCGGGGCCAGTTCGGCGGGCGTGAGCGGGGGCTGGGCGGGGGCGGCCTCGGCCTCAGGCGGGACGGTCTCGGTGGCGAGGTGCAGTGCACCAAGGCAGCGAGGGCAGAGGCCCTCCGGCGCGTTGGGCGGGAGAACCGCCGCGCAGCGCGGGCATCGGGCTTCAGTCGGATTGCTCATTGCCTACTGATTAAGACGGGCCACGAAGTTGTTACCGGTAGAACGGTTTTATTTTTGCCACAAAAAGGCACAGGAGGCGCAAAAAGAGGAACGGTTATCAATTCCTCAATCGGTAGAATACCGCTGAACGTCACCCCTCACCCCAGCCCTCTCCCCTCCTCTGAGGAAGGGAGAGGGAGCGGAGGGGCGTCGCAGTCCGCATCCGCGATTCAACTGATTGCCATTCATTTTTGTGCCTTCTGTGCCTTTTTGTGGCCAATCTTGAGGTCCCTTTTTGTGGCAGATCATGAGGTCACTCTCCCAGCACGGTGGCGATGTGGCGCACTTCGTCGTCCACGTCGGCGGGCTCGGCCACGGTGTCGGCGACGGTGGCGCGGAAGAGGTCGCGGTAGCGCTTGCGGAGGCGGTGGACGGCCACGCGGGCGGCGCCTTCGGTGGAGTTTAGCGTCGCGGCGAGATCGGCGTAGGGGATTGCGCCGCGTTCGGCGGTGAGCACGGATTTGAGGTGATCGAACTCCGTCGCCTTGCCCGCCACCGTGTATTCCTCGCGTAGACGGGCCAACGCCTGTTCGAGCAAGGCCAGGGCCCATTGGCGTTCGTAGAGGCGGTCGGGCGGCACGCCGGTGGCGAGGTCGCTGGCGTAGCGTTGCTCGGCGACGGCGACCTCAAAGGAGGTGGGGCGCTCGCCGCCGCCACGCTTGAGGGCGCGCTGGCGGTCCCATTCGTTGGCGAGGAAGCGCTTGAGGCAGACGCGCAGGAAGGTGCGGAAGCGGCCTTTCTCACGGTCAGCGGCACGGAGGTAGTCCTTGGCGAGGAGGCGGGCGAAGAATTCCTGGGTGAGATCCTGCGCGTCGTGCGGCCCGTGGCCGGAGCCGCGCACGTAGGCGTAGAGCGGATACCAGTAGGCGCGGCAGAGAGTCTCGAGCGCGGCGGCTGACTCGGGCGACGACGGCTCCTGCGCCGCGAGCACCACGGACCAGCGGGTGGTCACGAAGAGCGAGGGCGGGGCGGGGCTGGTGTGCTGGGTGTCGGGCAAGCGGTCTGGAAGAGGGATAAGGGAAACGGGCGGGATGTTACAGAAAATCAGGAGGAACTGGTGCGGTGTGGCTGCCGATTCATAATTGACCACAGAGACGCGATGAACACAGAGAAAGGCAGGGAAGAGAACTCAGGGGAGTCCCGCAGATTCAGGAAGGCCACAGATGGGGAGTTTCAATCTGTGGTCGTCTTGAATCTGCGGGAAATCCACTGCAGTTCACAGAATCATGGGGCACAAAATCATGAGGGAATTGATGATTCTGTGAGCGGAAATGGGGTTCCCCGCTGTTTTCGGTGGAACCGGGAGGCGGGCAGGGAAATTCCAAGCTCCAAGTCCCAAGCTTCAAAGAAATTCCAAAGCCCAAATTCCAATCGTTCTGCGCGCCTCGCTGCCATGCCACCCTGGTTCGCACCTTGATTCAATGGCTGGAATGGTCCGACTGGCCCGTCCAGCGCCAGGTAACACCTCCCTTTGGAATTTGGAGTTTCTTTGGGATTTGGAGCTTCTTCCACACTCCATTCCACTGAAAGTAGCGGAGAGCCGGAAATGGGCTCCCAAAGATTTGGGGCGGACAAAGATGGGATGCTGGCAGGTCCATGCCAGCGGAAGGGGTGGTTCTGAATCGAAGATTTCAGATTCCAAAATTCAGACCGGCCATCCAGTCCGAGGGATTCCCACAGATTCAGGTCGACCACAGATGGGGAATGAGGTCGCCTGCGGTTCAAATCTTTGTCTTGCCTGAATCTTTGGGGCCTGACTCGGGTTCAAGCGGGTGGGTGGTCGCACGTTGCTACGGGTCACAGACCCGCGCTCCGCCCCGACCGCCATTTTCCTTGCCTCGCGCAAGGCTTTCTCCTGACACTTGGACTCAGCAAACCACCACGAAAGGCCATCTATGTCCGTCCGCCGACTCCCTGTTTACATCCTCGCCGACTGCTCCGGGTCCATGAACGGAGCGCCCATCGAGTCCGTGAAGTCCGGCATCCGCTCGCTGCACAGTGAGCTGATGGGCGACCCCTCTGCGGTCGAGTGCGCCTACCTGAGCGTCATCACCTTCGATGCGAACGCGCAGCAGGTGGTGCCGCTTACTGAGCTGACCAGCTTTGTCCCGCCGGACATCCGAGCGGGTGGCACCACGTCCTTCGGCGCGGCGCTCAAGCTGCTGATGGACTGCATTGACCGCGAGGTGCAGAAGACCACGCCGGAGAAAAAGGGCGACTGGAAGCCGCTGATTTTCATCTTCACCGACGGCGAGCCGACGGATGACTGGGAAGCGCACGCGGCCACCGTGAAGCAGCGCCGCCCCGGCAACCTGATCGCCGTAGCCTGCGGCGAGAAGGCCGATCCCCAGGTGCTCAAGCACTGCACCGAGACGGTGCTGGTGATGAAGGAAATGACGCCGGACGCCTTCAAGCAGTTCTTCAAGTGGGTGAGCGCGTCCATCAAGCAGACGAGCCAGAAGATCGGCGCGCCCGCACCATCCCCGAGCGCGATGCCGCCGGTGCCGGGTGCGCCCGCGGCTCCGGCCGTCCCGGCGGAAGGCATCGCCCTGCCGCCGCCGCCGCCGCAGATTGTGATTCATGTGTGAGCCGCGGCCGACGATGTGAGGAGGCATCGGTCACGAATTTAGATCATCTTGTCGCCATGAACCCGCCCGATTCCGAGCAGCGCATCAAGAATCTCGAACTGCTGGTGCTGTTCCTTCAGGCGGAGATTTCCACCCTGCGCAATCAGGTGAAACGCACGGTCATCCAGGAGCAGGCCGACGAGCAGTGGTTCAAGGATTTCAGCGAGGCACATCAAACCCAGTTCCGCCAGTTGCTTGCCGATGCGCCGGACCGTGACACGGTGATCGCCCAGATTGTGTCGGATTATTCGGCGCGGCTGTCGGCGCAGATTGATGCGCAGAAGTGAGCGCCGCCCTGTGCGGCGAACCTGATCATGAACATGCAGAACTTCCTGGGTTATGGCTGGTTCCTCGTCGCCTCCGCCGCCAATCTCGTCGTGTTCACTCTCTCGCTGCGGCTCTACGTGAAGTCGAAGCGCCGGATGCTGGTCCCTTTGTTCGTCGCTTCCGCTCTTAACGCACTCATTCCGTTCGTGCCGTGGTCGTTGTTCGGTGACGGGCACGGCGGGAGCAGTCTTCAGGGTGGTATCGATATTCCAACGGCACTGAGCCTGGTGAGCTTGGTGCTTTGGACCATCTCAGTCTGTTTGATCCTCCGGGAACTCGCAGGCGTGTGGGCGCAGCCAGCGCATGGGCAATCAAGGGACGGCACTTTGCCATCTTCAGAACCAAAGCGGTGAGAGCGTTTCTGAAGTCAATGCTTGGACCGTGGTTCTGGCCTCCGCTCGGGCACGGTCAGAGCGGCGCTGGAAGACGCCGCGCTCCAGACGCTTCGCGAGTTCGGGGCGGTGGGCATGGAGTGGTCCATTTGCGCCGCGCTATTTCGGGCGGGGCGGGGATGGGCGAGGGTGGGCGGGGTGGCGGAGGGACGCCACACTTTTAGGGAAACGGTGAATGGTGCATGACTCATTGCCTGACATATGACTGGCGGTTGGGTGTCCCCGGAGCGCGGGTCGGCGACCTGCGGCGGCGGGGGCGCTCCGGTGGTGTTCGGCATAGTCCACGATCCGGGCGGGCGGGAGTTGCTGCGGGTCGCAGACCCGCGCTCCGGGGGCGGGGCGGGCCGGACTTCGGGCTAACGAGGCAGGCGTTTTTACCGAACGAAGCCATTTTGAATCTGGTCGGCGAAGGGGGCGGAGGGAACGATTTTACAAAACGAACCCAATGGGGAGGCGAAGGCCGAGGCGCAAACAGGTTCGCGCCGAGCGGGTGCTCGGCGCTCCGGGGGTGGCCCGACAGGGGAGGAGTGGGCTGCGGTATTTTACGAAACGAAGCCAATTGGGCGGGGGGGTGGCGGACGGGGGCAAGGAACGTGCGGCAGCTTAACTGCTTATCTGTCAAGTGGATGCGGATGAGCAAGGGCTTGCGGAAGCAGGGGATGGTGTTGGAGCGGACGGGGGATGTTTTACCAAACGAAGCCAATCTGGACTTGGGTGGAGGAGGTAGGGCAATCCGGCGAGTCCTGGCGGGGTGGCGGGAGGGGATGGGATTTCGAGCGGGTGGGATTTTGCGAAACGAAGCCAATGGGGCGGCAAAGCGTTCCAGCCGGATAGGCCTGCTGCGGCCAACGGACGGCGGCTGCAAGCCGCCGGCACGGGGCATTGGGAATTGGTATTATCGCACTTGAGCCATGCTGGACTGGTTTCGCAAATCTAAGGGGGAGGAGAAGGGGGGAACTCCGGGGAAGGGTGCGGCGCAGCCGGATGCGACGGCGTCGGTGACCGTGCCGGGGGCTCCGGGCGCACCGGTCGGGGGCAACCTGCCGCCGCCACGGGAGCCGGAGGCAGCCAAGCCGCCAGTGGGCGGGGCTGCGGCGACGCCAGCCGTGGTTGACAAGTCCCCTGCCCCGTCCACGCCGAACGGTGGTGGAACCGGTGAAACTGGTCAGCCTGGAAAGGCTGAAGCACCACTCCCAGCCAAGACTGGCGACGGTGCGGGGAAGGCAGCGGAGGCGGACAAGAAGCCTCCCGAGGCACCGGCTAAGCCAGGCGATCCCGCAAGCCAGGCTCCGGACCGGCCGGCAAAACTGCCGCCGTCGTTTGCGGACAGCGCGAGCACGGTGCTGATCACGCGGGAGGATGTGAAACTGCAGGCGCCGACGATTGCGGTGACGGTGCCGGCGAGTGCGGTGGTTTCCCTCCCCTCCGGCAAAACCGAACCGCTATCTGCGCCTGCCGTTGCGACGGGCACGAAGGATGTTCCTCGGGGAGAGGGGCCGCCCGCTGCGTCTGGATCAGGCAAGATCGAACCACCTCTCCCCAGCCCTCTCCCCCATCCGATGGCGGAGAGGGAGAAGAGCGCGGCGGTGCCGGGTGCGAATGTTTCCGGGACTGCTGTGAGTGCTCCGACGGCGGCTAAAAGCGCGCCGGCGCCGGCACCCACCGCACCCAAGCCGGCGACGTGGAAGAATCTTCCGGCCAAGGAGCCGTGGTGTCCGGCGGTCATTGCGGCGCAGGCACCGGAATTGAGGAAGGTCGCGGCGGCGGATGCGGTGGCGTTTGAGCGGGTGCTTCCCGGCTGGCGCGCAGCGGGGGCGTCGCGTCGCGGACGGATGCATGCCAATGGCGGCACGCATCGCGAGGATTCGCTGGCGTTTGATGCGCATGACCGCGCGACGGTGCTGTGCGTTTCGGATGGCGCGGGGAGTTGTCAGCACAGCCGCATCGGCAGCCATGTGGCGGCGCATCGGGTGGTGGAATTGCTGCTGGCGGCGACGGAGAAGGTGGACCCGGTCATTGCGGCGGACGCGACGAAGTTGAAGGAGCATTTGTCCGCGAAGGTCACGGAGGCAGCCGTGGCCGCGACCGAGGCGCTGCTAGAACTGGCGAAGAAGTCCGGCTGTGCGCCGAAGGATTTCCGCTGCACGCTGCTGACGGCGCTGCACTATCGCGGCGAGTCGCACGAACTGCTGCTCACGAACCAGATCGGCGACGGGGCGATCTGCCTGCTGAAGAAGGACAAGTCCACCGTGCGGCTCGGCTCGAGTGACAGTGGCACGCACAGCGGCGAGGTGTCGTGCTTCGTGCCGGATGACTGCGCATGGGTGAAGGCGAAGGCGGTGGACTGTGTCACCCCGGTCGAGCCGATTGAGTGTGTGCTGCTGTGCAGCGACGGAATCGAGGATCCATTTTATCCGCTGGAAAAGCAGGCGGCGGACATCTTCCGGCAGTATTATACGGGCGTGGACCAGCCGCTGAAGGACTTCAAAGCGCAACCGACGCAACCTGCGCCGCTGCTGCAGGAGTCGGCGGCGTGGGGGCTGGCGCAGTGGCTGGAGTTTGAGAAGCGCGGAGAGAATGATGACCGGACGGTGGCGGTGCTGCACCGGCTGCCGGTGGGAATTTAACCACAAATGGACACGAAGAGACACGAATGGGAGTGGGGGCCGGGGGAGGGACGCTCACAGGCCCTCTGTCCGAGCGCCGACATGCTCAACCCGCTCTACTCCGCAGCGCGCCCCCTCACCCTTGCCCTCTCCCCCGGTGGGGGAGAGGGGATTTGCGCAGGTGAATTTGGTCGTCCCCGGCCGATTCGTTGCGTAGGCGTCCTGGCGGTCGTGTTTTCGCCCGCTTCATTCGTGTCGATTCGTGTTCATTAGTGGTTACCTCCTGTGGCCTTGCTCTCCAAACCTCCCGCGACGCCACCGGCTCCGCCGCCGCTGCCGGCCAAGCTGCACCAGACGTTTCTGCGCGCGCGCTGCGCGGATGGGAGCACGGTGGAGTTTGACAGCGAACCGCTGGCGTCGGGCGGGGAGAAGATTGTCTTTTTCACGAAGGACAAGCAGCACGTGGTCGCGTTCTTCTTCGGACACGTCAACGACCCGGGCGAACGGCGGCGGCGGCTGGAGAAGATCATCGGCCCTTACAATCCAACCATCGGGGGCGCGCAGGCGGACTACTGGCGCAAGCACTTCTGCTGGCCGGTCGGCATCATTGACAACGACCCGAACCTGCCCGCGGACTTCATCAAGCGGCACAACATCTTCAAGCCCGTGCTGGGCGTGGTGGTGCCGGCGTATCGGAGCAACTTTTTCTTCAAGGACCGCACCGGGAACACGCGCGAGAAGAAGGGCCGGTGGTTCACGGGCGTGAAGTCGCGCAAGCTGGTGCCCGAGGACGAGCGCGGCAATTTGCTGCGCTACCTGCAATGCTGCTCGGTGATGGCCAGCTCCGTGCGGCGGCTGCACTTCGCAGGCCTGGCGCACTCGGACCTCTCACACAACAACGTGCTGATCGATCCGAAGCACGGGGACGCGTGCGTGATTGACTGTGATTCGCTCGTGGTGCCGGGCCTCGCGCCGCCGACGGTGATGGGCACGGCGGGCTACATCGCGCCGGAGGTGATCGCGGGAAAGAAGCAGCCGAGCATCGAGACGGACCTGCACGCGCTGGCGGTGCTGATCTACGAGACCATGCTGCTGCGGCATCCCCTCGCCGGGCCGAAGGTGCGCAGCACACGGTCGCCGGAAGAGGACGATCTGCTGAGCATGGGCGCGCAGGCGCTCTACGTGGAGCATCCGAACGACGCGAGCAACCACTTGAAGCCTGCGCCGGAGATTCCGGTGTCACGGCTGGGGCCTTATCTGCAAAAGCTCTTCGTCAAAACCTTCGTCGTGGGCCTGCACGCCCCGCACTTGCGCGCGAGCGCGAGCGAGTGGGAGAAGGGATTGCAGAAGACGCTCGACCTCATTCATCCGAGCCCGGATGGCCACAACTGGTTCATCGTAACACATGGGCTGCCGCTGGAATGCCCCTTCAGCAAGCGCAAGCTGACCGCGCCGGTGCCGGTGGCGACCTTCCTGCGCCACATCAAGCGGCCCGGCAGCGACACGCTGGACTTCAAGGACGACGAGCACGTGCTTACGGTCTGGAACGGGCAGTATCTCTATCCCTGGCATGCGCGCTCCAATGTCTCGCCGCTGGATGCGAAGCGCGAGCCGGTGGGTTATTTCACCTTCCATCAGGACCGTTGGTATCTGGTGAACCAGAGCAACGCGGACATGCTGCTGGTGGACACGCCGGACTATCTCCGGCACGGGCATGCAGCCGAGCTGACGCCCGGCCTGCGCGTGCTGCTCTCGCTGGAGGACGGAGGGCGCCTGGCGGTGTTTGATTTTCTACAGCCGTGAATACCAGTTCAACGGCGACCCGGGGAGCGCCGGGACTTGTCGGGCGTCTGGACCGTTTTCAGCCGCACGTCGATCAGTCCGTCATCGAGATCACCGAGGCGGGCAAACGCGGCCTGGCTGAGGTCGATGATGCGGCCCTCGCGCACCAGCCGCTCCGCCGGGCCGCGGTCGGTGATCTTCACGGTGACGCTGCGTCCGGCGTGGCTGACCTGCACGCGCGTGCCCATCGGGTAAAACCAACTGGCGGCCGTCAGCTTGTCTGGATTGAACGGCTCGCCATTGGCCATGGGCCGGTTGCGGTGGGACTCACCATACCAACTGGCCATGCCCTCGTCATTTTTGCGGCCCCAGGCCGGCGAGCCGCAGCCCAGACTGAACAACAAGACCCCCACGCCCACCCACACCCCCATGCGCTTGAGGAACGAACGATGCATGGCCTGCCGCGTGGTGCGGCGTGCTTAAAGCTAAGCCCGTTCCGGGTGATCGGCAAATGCGCTGTCCGCCCTCCGAAGGCAGCGAAGGGAGTGATGGCGTGGTGGAGTAGTTGGAGAATGGTGATGAAGCGCCACACTCCAGCAGGCCAATACAGCACCACACTTCGGTTGCTTCGCACTGGAGGAAATCACTCGCTCCACTCGCCACGAGGCTTGATTCACACAAATGTAACCCTACACTCCCGTCGTTCCAAGCAGGCCGCAGCAGGTTGGCCAGCGGCGGAAACAACACATTATGGACGAGCAGCCGAAAATTCCGACGCCGTCGCCCGTGCTTTTGCGCGAGCTGAACTACTCTTTCACCCCCGTCATCGCGTTTGTCATCGTCGCGATTGTCGCCCTGCTGCTGTGGACCAAGCGCCTGGGCCCCACGACCGTGCTGGCCGAGGCGGAGACGATTGATGCCGTGGTTTCGAGCACCCAGCCCGGCGTGCTCGCCGAGGCGAGCAAGGACATCCGCATCTTCTCGAAGGTCGCCAGCGGCCAGATCGTCATGCGACTCGTCGGCGCGGACCCGAAGAACCCGGTCCCCCTGACCGCGCCCATCGAGGGCACGATCACGAAGATTCATCGCTATCCCGGCGACACCAACGCGGTCGTCGCGGCTGGCGAGCCGATCATGACCATCACCG
>CAZOCL010000099.1:0-18553 GCA_964578245.1 uncultured Klebsiella sp.
CGCGGCTGTTGAAGCTGCTGATGCGGAAGTAGCCTTCACCCTTCGAGCCGAAGCCGGAGCCCGGGGTGATGACGACGTTGGCCTCGCCGAGAATCTTGTCGAAGGCCTGCCAGCTCGTGACGCCCGCCGGGGTGCGGACCCAGATGTAGGGCGCATTCACCCCGCCGAAGACTTTCAGCCCGGCCTTCTTCGCCCCGGCACGGAGCACGGCGGCGTTGCCCATATAGTGCTCGATGAGCGCGCGCACCTGCGCCTTGCCCTCGGGGGAGTAGAGCGCCTCGGCCCCGCGCTGGGTGATGTAGGAGACGCCGTTGAACTTGGTCGTCATGCGGCGCGACCACAGCGGATGCAGCGGCTTGAACTCGCCAGTCTTCGTCTGGGCCAGCAACGTCTTCGGCACGACGGTGAAGGCGCAGCGCACGCCGGTGAAGCCGCCATTCTTCGAGCAACTGCGGAACTCGATGGCGCACTCGCGGGCGCCGGGGATCTCGTAGATCGAGTGCGGGATCGCGGGATCGCTGATGTAGGCCTCGTAGGCAGCGTCGAAGAGGATGACGGCCTTGTTCTCCAGCGCGTATTTGACCCACGCCTCCAACTGCGCGCGCGTGGCCACCGCCCCGGTTGGATTGTTCGGTGAGCAGAGGTAGATCACGTCCACATGCTTCTTCGGCGGATCGGGCACGAAGCCGTTGCTGGGACGGCACGGGAGATAGACCAGCTTGCCGTAGGCCCCCGCCTCGTTCGCCTCACCGGTGTTCCCGGCCATCACGTTCGTGTCCACATAGACGGGATACACGGGGTCGCTGATGGCGATCTTGTTCTTCGCCCCGAGGATGTCGAGGATGCTGCCGGTGTCGCACTTGGAGCCGTCGCTGACGAAGATCTCGTCGTCCGCCACGTCGAGGCCGTGCGCGCGGTAGTCGTTCTGCGCGATGGCCGCGCGGAGCCAGTCATAGCCCTGCTCAGGGCCGTAGCCGTGGAAGGTGGCGCGATTGGCCATGTCGTCCACGGCCTTGTGCATGGCGGCGACGACGGCGGCCGGCAGCGGTTCGGTCACGTCGCCGATGCCGCAGCGGATGAGGCGTTTGGCGGCCTCGGGATTGGCCTCGCAAAAGGCCTTCACGCGGCGGCCGATTTCAGGGAAGAGGTAGCCGGCTTTGAGCTTGAGGTAGTTGTCGTTGAGCAGGGCCATGGCGGGAATCAGTATTCAGAGACCAGTGTTCAGTATAGTGAGCGCGGTCGGGCCGCGGAATTACAAGGCGCAGACGTTAGCGGCGGAGGCTGTTTTCGCAAGCGGCAAAACCGTCTTTACAGGGCGCGCGGCGGCGGGTCACACTCGCGCCATGATGCGCAAGACACTGGGGCTGGGCGGGTTGATGGTGGCAGCACTGCTGGCCGGCTGCGGGACGACCTCGACGATCACGCAGCTCTCGCCCCGCACGCAGACGCGGAATCCCGAGGGGCTCTACCCGGTGGAGATCGAGTTCCGCAGCAACATGCAGGCGCTCAAGCCGGAGACGCTCAAGCCCTACCTGCAGGTCGGCGAAAGCAACTATCCCATGCGCCGCACGCAGCGCATGGAGCACCGCTGGGAGACGCTGCTGCCGGTTCCGGTCAGCACCAATTTGGTCAGTTACCGGGTGAAGGTGGATTTCGAATACAACGCCATTCCCGTGGTGAAATCGAACAGCGTGCTTTCCGCTCCCTACCAGCTTCAGATCCGGGAGAAGTAAAACCCGGCCGGCCCCAAGGCAGCGAAGTGGCCGGTCGACGGCCCGTGATCGTCCTCCCGACTACGGCAGGATGACGCGATAGTAGCGGCTGGCATTGGTGAACGCCTGGGGCTCGGAGAATTGGATCAACCCGTAAGGCGCGTAGTTCGTGGAGACGGTGACCCAGTTGGCCAGGTCGGCGGAGGCCTGCACGAGATACGTCTGGTTGGTCTGGCCGGTGATGCGGAGCTGCAGCCCGCCGTTGACCTGCACCACGTTGTTTGTCTCGATCCGCACCGGCACACCCAGATTCACCGGTTCCACCAGCGGCAGATCGAGGTTGTCCAGAAACGCCGCGTCCAGGCCGGCAAAGGACGAGGCATCCTTGATATACCGCCATTCCAGAGTGCTGTTGCCGGCGGGAACGGTGAAGCCATGGATCTGCCAGCCACTCTCCCCGTTGAGCCGCAACTGGCGCACGCCGTTGAGATAGAACTCGAGGAAGTCACCGTTGTTGGGGCCGAATTCCTCACTGCTGACCCGGTAGGAAAAAGAGGCATTGCCGCCCCGGCAATTTGCCACCAGCTGCAGCACACTGGTCTGCCCATCGACGATGGCGCCGGATCGAAGGTGAAAGGCACCGCCCGAAGGAGGATTCGTCGCCTGACCGGTGACCGCTGCCACAAGCCAGGGAGCGATGCCCGCCGCATTGTTGGTGGACCAGCCGATGCCGGCCCGCAACGCACCACTTTCAAAATTGTCCGCCAGCACCACCGGGGCAAACACGGCGGCGAGCGAAGTGTTGCGCGTGATCAACAGCCGAAGGGGGTTGTCGAGGGAGAGCTGATCGCCCGTCCAGGTCACGAAGTTGAAGCCATTGGAAGCCACCGCGGTGACATCGACCAAGGAATTGCTCACGAAAGCGCCCGAGTTCGGGAACGCCAAGCCACCGGCACTCGCGGTGACCGTCAAATTGTAAATCGGCAACGGTGTGAAAGAGTAGGTGAGGAAAAGCTGCCCGGACGAGCCCGCGAGCCCATCCACCGCAATGTAATAACGGATGCCTGCGCGCACCGCCTGCAGAATATCACTGTGGACACCCGCACCCGAAGGCGTGTCGTCATTGGCACTGACCAGAGTCAGGCGGTCCACGCGAGTCCCGGTATACACCGCCAGCAAGGTATCAAATGTGGAATTGGAGGTGGTCAGGGAAAGGAGACCGTCCGTGGCCGGTGTATAGAAATACCAGACAGATTTGCCCCCCTGCTTGCCGGCATGCAGGGGTTCGCCCGGCTCCAGCGTGGCATTGACATTGTTGGTGGCCGCGCCGCCGAAGACACCGGTCAGTTCCTGGGCATTGGCCAGCACGTCGTTGAAGGGGTCGAAGACGCGGTAAATGACCTGGAAAGAAATGGGTGTCGAGGCGTTGCCCGAGAAATCCGTCGCCGAGAACTGGATGTCGTTGGTGCCGGGCACAAGGAACAGGGGGATGGTCCAGTTGGTGCGGCCGGCTGCCACAGCGGAGAGGCCACTGTTGAGGCGCACCTGCACCTGGCTGACGCCAATGGCGTTGGTGGTCGGATCAGATGCTGTGCCGGAAAGCGTCAGCGCAGCGTTGGTCACGATCAGGCCGCTCGGCGGATTGGTGATGGACAAGGGTCCGCTGACCAGGTTGGTGATGGCCAGCACCGGCGGGAGCGTGTCGGGCACTCCGTTGAACTGCACCCGCAAGCGAATCTGCCCCACTGAGTTGCTGGAAGCGGCGGCCACGGCAATGCGATACGTCGTCCCATTCGTCGCATTGAAGCTCACGAAACCCTGAGCGATGTTGCCCACGTCATTGGTCGCCGCCACCATCGCGAGATTGGTCAGCACATTGCCGGTGTAGACCGCCACCACGGTGTCAAACGAACTGCCCGCCGTATCCACGAGCACCACCCCGGAGTTGGTGGGGGCAAAATTCCACCAGACGGAGTTGGCCACACTGGAAACGCCCGCGTGCACCGGTTCGCCAAACTGCATCGAGCCGAAGGTGTTGTCCCCGAAGATCACGCCCCCATTGTCCGGCACTTTGGCCAGCGGTGGAAAGCTGTCGTTCGGCGGGATCGTGGCGGTGCGATAGGTAAAGCTGCCCACAAAGTTGCTCTTGCCCGGAGCACTGACCGCCAGCGTCAACGTGAAATTGGTGGTAACCGACGGCAGACTGATGTTGAAGGTATGCTTGTTGTCCCCCGCGATCACATCCGGTGCGACACCGTTGTTCGGGAACTGGTTGGTGAACGCCCCGGGGATGGAGCCCACCACGGTGGCGTTCGTGACCGGCATCAAATCATTGACCTCCACCGTGATCGGGAGCGTGGAGCCGGCCAGCAAGGTCGAACCAGGCGAAGGCGAGAGCAGCAGTTCCAACTGGCCGTCACCGGCAGTGGTCAAGGCGCGGTAGGCGTTGACGCGCCCGCCGGTGCTCGTGACGTTGGTCAGCGCCACCACCGGCGTAGTGGTGAAGAGGATGCGATTGCGGACCTCGCTATAGGTCATGGTGTTGGTCAGCGAAAAGATGAGCGCCGCGACACCCGCCACGTGCGGAGAGGCCATGCTGGTGCCATCCAGCGTGGCGTAGCTGTTGTCCGCCAGATTGTAAGTGGAGGTGATTTCCGCACCCGGCGCGCCGACGTGCACATTCGTGCTCCCGTAGTTCGAGAAGAAAGGCATGTTGTCGAACCGGTCCATGGCCGCCACGGAGATGATGTTGTCGAGCTGATAGCCTGACGGGTAATGCGGGAATACATCCGTATCCGTCGATTCATTGCCCGCCGCCGCGACGATCAGCACCCCGGCATTGCGCGCCCGCAGGAAGGCATCAAATTCCGCCTGCGAAAACTGGTAGCCGCCAAAGCTGCAGTTGATGATCCTGGCCCCCTTGGAAATGGCATAATCCACCCCCGCGATGATGGCGCTTGAGCTGAGGAAGCCAAATTGATCCGCCGCCTTGATGGCCATCAGGCGCACGTTCCACGCCACGCCGATATGCGACTGTCCGTTGTTGGCCGCCGCCCCGATGGTCCCGGCCACATGCGTGCCGTGGCCGTTGTCGTCATTAGGATCCCCATTGCCGATAAGGGTGTTCGCCCCAAAATAGTCGTCCACGTAGCCGTTCGCATCGTTGTCCATCCCGTCCCCGGCCACTTCGCCGGGGTTGTGCCACATCTGAGCCGCCAGATCCAGGTGGGTGTAGCGGATGCCCGTGTCCAGCACGGCCACGATGACATTGGTGCTGCCCACGGTGATGTCCCAGGCGTTGGTCACCCCCAGGTCCGCGCCGCGCACCCCGCCCAATTGACCAAGGTTCCGCAGCGCCCACAGCGTGCCGTCCTGAAAGAAGGTGTCCGCCGGCAACAGGGAGATCTTGCGCACGTAATCCGGCTCCACCAGCTCGAACTGGCCGGTCGCACGCAACTGCGCGATACGATCCGCCAGAGCCTTGGCTTCCTGACCGGGGGCCGGCCGGACGCCTTGCGGCGGCAAGTCCAGCAAGGCCCACCGACCGCCGTGGAATTCCCTGATCACCCGCAGGCTGGCCGCCGTGACGGCCGGCCCGGCGGTGGCGGTGGTGGTTCGTGTCCCATACTTCACCAGCACCGCAGTGGGACGCACTTCCTGGCCGTTCAAGGAAATGGTCGCCATCGGCGCACCAGCGGGGGCACCCTCAAGCGCCTGAAACCCGGCGCCGAAGATCACCACGAGCCCCGTGAACCAAGCGACCGTCCACCGCCGCCAGGCACTCGGTGCCCATGCCAATTGAAGCCGATGAAAGGATGCTGCCATGCGCCTGCTCAAGGTTGATAGGAAATGCGATAGAACCGCTGGTCACTGCCGGCCGGCAGCGCCTCCGAGAAGGTCACAATCCGGTTGGTGGTGGAAGCATTGGTGAAATTCGACAGCAACTGCCAGGAGGCCGTGGGCAGGTTCGTGTTCACCTCGACCTGATAGACCGTCTGCGCCGCCGCCTCCCAGGTGACATACGCCGTAAGGGGCGGCACGTTGGTGAACGTCACGCGACTGTTGATGATGACCCCGTCGAAGGGGCTGAGGTCGCTGGCATTGACCACGCCATCGCCATCAGAATCCAGCGTCTGACTGTTGAGCTTGGCCACATTCACCTTCACCGTGCGACCGTCCGGGAGCCGGACATCCACACCAGTATTGGGACCCGCATAATCCTTCACCCAGCGCAACCGTCCGCCCAGCAGGCCGTCAAGGCTCTCCACCGGCATGCTCGAGTTGGCGAAGTAGATGGTCATGTTCGTGTCAATGAACAGATGCGCCGCCACATCGTTGGTGATGGTGCCGGCCAGCTCGAGATAGTCCACGTAGAGGGCGTTGTTGGTCGTCGCCCCGGCGAACGAAAGCCGGTTGAGGGAAAACACACTGTTGCTCGTGTCAATCAGCAGCCGGCCCAGCGCGGCGTTGTTGGTGTAGCCCGCCGGCACCGGACCGTAATCCGTGCCCGCCCAGACGTGGGGAACATCCCGGTTGAAAGGCGCCGTGGTGTAGATCGTGGTCCCGAGCAGGTCACCGCTGGCGGGCTTGACCGTGAGGTTGAAGCCCAGCGCCACATTGATGCGGTTGGTCCCGACCGAACCAGTGTCGGTGAGCGAATTGGTGGGGCTGAGAATCAGCGTGCCCGCGGTATTGATCTGGTGATTGCGAATTTTGAGATCGTTGCCCGCCAGGAGAATGCTCCCGCCGGCGGAAAGCAGCCCTCCCGCCGTGCCGCCGTCAAACTTTGCGCTCTCCGCCAGGATGGAAATGGGCCCGCCGCCATTGGTGCCCTGAAACTGTGACCGGGTCAGGTTGGTGCCGGAAGTCTCAAACTGCTGCGCGCGGATGGAAATGCTGTTGGCGGTCAGTGTGCCGCGGTTGACAAAGTTCATGAACGGCAGCGTCCGGTCGCTCCCCAGCGCGCATTGATAAGGCACGTTGATCGCACCGAAATTGGTGAAGAACAGGCAGTTGGGAAAGTTGCTGGAAACGAGGTTCGTAGAGAACAGGGACGGCAGGTTCAACTGGCTGGACTGACTGAAAGTTACCGAGGGAGAATCGATCTGGATGGCCCGGCCGATATTGAGCGTGTTGTTGATGACGACGTTGGTTCCGCGGGCCGCCAGTTCCTGGATGGTCACCGGGGTGATGCCGGAGAGCTGCGAGGCGTCCACCATCAGCACATGGTAGCGCAGGGTGAGCTGGGGCGTGGTGTTGGTGACCGAGTTGGTCCAGGTGGTGCTGTAAAACGACAAGGTGCCGTTCGGGCGGGCCACATCCGCCGGGGCAAAGTTGGTCAGGCTCAGCGTCGTGTTCGTGTTGGCGATGAACAACTGGACGAACGGGGCATCAATCAACGCCCCCGTGCTGCCGACCAGGTTGGTCGCCCGGATGCTCACGAAGTTGTCCGCCCGGATGCGTGCCTGGCTCAGCTCGAGTGAATTCGCATTGATCTCCACCCGGCCGGGAAAGTTGGTGGGATCATCCAGATAAGACACGTAGCCGGGGGTGCCCGGGGCGGAGGAGGCGTTGCCGATCGCCGCCTGATACGCCGCGTAGAGGTTGTTCGTGACAAAGGCGAGGGCGAAGCTGCCCGGCTGGTAGTAGGAAATGTTGAAGATGCTCTCGTTCGTGGTGAGGCTGAAGCCTGGCAGGAAGTCAAAATCGTAGAAGGAGTCCCGGTTCAGATCGTAGCAGCCCGGCCGCGAGCTGCTGGCCTGCACGTTCGCCCCCAGCTGCGAATTGGTCTGGGTGTTCAAGTAATCCAAAAAGTAGAGGCTGTTTACGTAGGGTGCGCCGGTCGTGATGTCGGAGCCAACGGTGCTGAAGCGAACGATCGGGGTGTTTCCTTGGAACGAATTCGCACCGCCAAAGGAGAGAAACCGGACATCCACCGTGAGATTCGTGTTCGCGGTGTTGGTCTGCACCAGGACCACGGTGATGTTCAAATTGGTGCCGGACCGGTTCGTGCGGACGAAGGGGATGAAATTGGAGCCGAAGATGTCCGTCGAGGTCGAAAACACCCCGGAACCGCCGAACAACTCCTGCACTTCATGGGTGGGCGAAGCCGCCAGCGGCGGGAAAAAACCGAAGAAGGGCGAGTTGAGCGCGACCAGGTCCAGACCCAGCAAAGAACGGAAGGCGGCGGTCATCACGTTGCCCGTGCCGGCTCCCCAGTAGATGTCCGTCACCGAGTTCGGATTCTGATAGGTCACCGTTCCATTGGTGCTGACACTGCGGTAGCCGGTGGAATTTAGCGATGTGCTGGCACCGGCGGCCGAAAGCACCGAGCGGGTCAGCGTCACCGTGTTGCCCTCCAGTTGCAGCACGCCGCTGGACCCAGCGCGGAGTTCTCCCGAGTTCACCAGGTTTGTGGCCGACAGCAGGATGCTTTCACCTTGGATGATTCCCTGGTTGATAATGTTGTCCGCGTAAAACCGCGAGGTGTTGGTGATGAACTGCAGTTGAAATCCAAGGTCGCCAAGGAACTTGCCCGCAATCGTGTTTGTGTAGTTGATCGTGTTGATGGTCGAAAACAGGCTGGGAAAGGACGAAAACTGCGAGTTGACCACGTTGATCGTCCCGAAATTGATGAGACTGGTCGTGTCATATTGCGGGTTGGTGACGTCCGAGAGGTTGGTGGTGATCAGGGCCGTCGCCGCACGCGCCGGCTGGGCTGCGCCCAGCAGCAGCACGCCCAGCAAAAGGGTAAGCCAACCGGTCCGCGACAGCGGCACCAGCCGGCCGACACCCAGCCGTCCACACATCGCGCCTGCCAAGGAGTTAAAGAGGATCGTCATCGTCCGTAGAGCTGTCGCTCCAAATCCTGAATCGTCAAGCCGTCCGGGAATACTGAAAAGATCGTAGTGGTATCGAAGTAGCCCCAGACGCTGTTGGGCGAGACAAACCGCTCATCAATGAACACGCTCCGACCGGGCGTCGAGGACCCGCTGCCACTGGGGGCCAGCGTGCTGAAGGTGATCACAATGGCTGAACTGCCTGAGGTCGCCGCCGGAATCACCCCCGGCCCGGAAATAATTCCCGTGCCACCGCCCTGGGTGTTCAACGCGGAATTGTTCACCCACCGGGAACTTGTCGGCCGCGAGACCATGAACGGGGACGTCACCACTAGGCCCAGATCCCCGGCCGTGACCAGGATGTCCGGCAGCGTGGTCACGCGGTCCACGATCTGGTTGGTCAGCGCGCTGTTCAGGAGATTGGTGGAATAAAAAACATCCGTGTAACGATTGGTCAGCGACCGGACGCTCACCCCCAGCAGTGAATCAATGGCGGTGGGATAGAAGGTCACCTTGTCAACGCCGGGCCGCCGGGCGATGGCCACCACCACATTGGTGTTGGCATTGGTTCCCTGCACCGGGGCATAGGGCGAAGTGTTATTGGCCAGGGTGATCGTGCCCGCCGTGGAGATGTCTTCGATGTTTACGTTCTGACGTCGCAGCAGGTAGCGCAGCGCGCCGTAGTCGTCCCGGGTCAGGCTTGTAAAGAACTGGCCCGCACCCAGGCCCCCGCCGTCATCCACACTCGCCACCGTGATGAAGGGGTTTACCGTCCGGCGATCCGCAGGGGTCTCGATGGCGTCCGCATAGTTCGGCAGGGGAATGGGGTCCTGAATTGAATAGGTGTAGAGCACGCCATTCACCACATTGGTGGGCCGCCAGGTGACCGGGTCGAAATTGCGCTGGATGACGGTGTAATTCGTGGTGTTCTGGATGACCACCCGGTTGCGGAGCGAATAAACCCAGCGCTCGGGACTGGCCAGCCCCATCTGGCCCAGCATGGTCGAGAGCATGGCTGACTTCAGATCAAACACTCCCAGGCTGCCCGCCGTGGCGTTCCCCGGCCCCACTGCCTGCAGGGGAAATTCAGTCAGGTTCGCGCTCATGGCACTGGCCGCCGGCACCGTGTTCAGCAAGGTCATCGCCGCTTCCACGGCCGCAACGCCGTTCGAGCCGAAGAAATTGAGAAAAGTGGCGTCGTAACCGTAGGTGAGCAACGGGACGGTGACCCGGTAATCCTCGGCGAGGTTCATCGGTCCGCCAATGTCACCCGTCAGGTTGTAGCCCAAGGCGGTGGTCTGCCAGCTCGCGAACGGCCCCATGAGCGAGAACGCGGAGGCATTCACCGCCAGCATCAGCGCCGCTCCCAGGACGAACAGTTGTTTGAGGAATCGTTGCATGGGTGCCTTACCTCATCCGGATGATTCGATACAGCCGCAGGTCGCCGCCCCCCACCGACACAGCGTCCACCGCCCCGGGGGCGAAGCGCGCGGTGCCGATGTTTTGCCAGTTCACCGTGTTGGTGGAAAGCTGCACCTGATACACAAAGCCCGGCTCGGTGTTCCAGTTCAGCCACAGCCCCTGGGCGTTGCGCATCATGCCCAGCCGCAACGCACTGTCCGGCCGGGTCGGGTCGGTGCCGGCGAGGAACTCCTGCAAATTTGTGGCTCCGTCCCCGTCACTGTCCACGTTGGCCCCGGGCCAGCCGAACGGATTCAATCCCCAGTAGCGTGCCTGCCAGTCGTCCGGCAGCCCGTCGAAGTTCGCATCCTCACCCCAGGTCGTGCCCGTGCCAGCGACAGACAAAGCCGAGTGCCGTCCGTCCCGCAGCACGTATTCCATGCGCACCGAATGCGTGCTGCCGGCGACGAGGTTGCTGATGACCACAAACAGGTTCGTCGTCGTCAGCGCGTTCGTGCTGCCGTCCACATACACCGCATAGTTCGCGAGATCGTAGCCCGCGAGCTCAGCCCAGGCCACGGACAGGCGTGACTGACCGATTGCGCTCAAGCTGGGCACCACGGGTGTCGGCACCGGCTGCCCGGAGGCATAACGCTGGGCGTAGAGATCGCAGCCCGAGGCCACCCCGGTGAAGCTCGACCACACCACGAGCAGACGCCCGGTAGAATCCGCCGCCACCGCCGGGTGGATCTGCCGGTTGAACGTCGTGGTGTTGATCAGAAATTCATCCCCGGTCGGCGTGCCGGTGAGCGTCAGCGCCCGGCCATACACACCCTCATATGATCCATCCTGACCCAGGCTCGTCCACACCACCAGATGCGTGTTGCCCTGCGTCGCAATGCGCGGGGCATATTGGTCGCCATATGTCGTGGCATTGACCACCACCGGGCCAGCCACCGGAACCGCCGCGGCATCGTAACTGCGGGCGAGAATGTCGAGGCTGTTGCTGCGCACCATGGTATCGCGTTGCTCCCAGACAATCGTGAAGCCGCCGTCTCCGGTCGCCGCCACCGCCGGATTGTCACAACGATAGGTCTGGGTGTTGACCTTGAACTCCCCAGTGATGGCACTCCCCTGCGCGTCGTAGCTCCGGGCGAAGACATCCACCGCGTAGGTGTCACCAATTATTTCCGACAGGTTGGCATCCAGGCCGCGCACGGACTCCGACACCCAACTGATGACGAATCCCCCGCCGGACAGCGGCGCGATGGCCGGCTTAGACTGGTTGTAGAGCGTGGTCTGGTTCACCACCCACTCCGCCCCGACCGGCGTGCCCGCTGGTGAGAGTCGCCGTGCGCAAATGCCTTGGAGGTGTCCATCCCCTTCCATACGGCTCCAGGCGACGACCACATCCCCGCCCGCCAGCACCGCCACGGCAGGGTTGAAGCTGGGCTGGTTCGTGGCCGCTCCCACCAGCACGTCGCCGGTGGCAAAAGTGCCGTCTGGATTCAGAAACCGGGCGTAAATATTTTGAAAACCCAGCGCGCCGCCCTGCCAGACAAAGACCGCCCCGCCATTGGGCAGCACCGCCGCCTGAGGATTCTCCTGATGCCCGGCTCCAAGCTCATTCACCCGGAAGCTGGCGAGCGTGCCGGACAGATTGTCATTGAGCCGCTGGGCGCTGATACCGGTGCCGTCGCCGTCGGTCACGTTGTCCTGCCAGACCACGTAGCCGCCCGTGGGTCCGAAGGCCAGGGCCGGCCGGGTCTGATCCCCGGGCAGCGCACCGGACAGCGAATACTCAGCCGCCAGGCGTGAGTAGCTGCCTTGAGCCAGGACCGCCGCACTCCCCAGAAACAAGGGAAGCACGGCAATCAGCTTCACGAAGGTGCGGAAAACTGGCGGCATACGCTTTCGTCTAGAAGTAACAAGCCGGTCCTGCATTGTCCACGCTTTCTTGCCCGGGAATCCTACGGAGTAATACCGAGAGTAAACTACGGAACCCCTTTGTTTGCCGGGTGTTGGCGGGGCTTTTTGTGTTCATAACAGCTCCCCCTGCGCCGGCCCCTGGCGAGCCGCCAGCTCGGCCTGCATCGTGCGGAACCCCCAGCCCTGATACAGCGCACCCAGGCGCGGCACGTCCTCAGCCCGGATGGCCGCATCGCGCAAGTCAAACACCCCGCCGACATCGTCCCGCAACCGGATCAAATCCAGGTTCCGCCACACCGCCGCCTGTGCTCCCGCCAGGTTCTGGCGCACCCGCTCTGATTTCACCTCCGCCAGCCGCGCATACAAGGCCGCCACACTGCCAAACTGACGCAGCAGATCCGTCGCCGTCTTGGGTCCAACCCCGGGGACTCCAGGAATGTTGTCCACGCTGTCCCCCACCAGGCTCAGCCAGTCCACGATCTGCTCCGGCCGCACGCCAGTTTTGGCCACCACCTCGGCCTCCGTCCAGATACGCTCGGCCTTGTCATTTGGGTTCACCAGCCCGACGCCCCCGGTGACCAGTTGCATGAAATCCTTGTCCGAGCTGGCGATCACCACCCGCACCCCCGCACCCGCCGCCCGTCTGGCTGCCACGGCAATCCAGTCATCCGCCTCTACCCCATCGTGACACCACGAAGCCAGCCCGGCGGCCTGCAGATACCCCATGATGGCATCAATCTGGCTGGCCAGGCTGTCTGGCATGGGCGGGCGCTGCGCCTTGTATCCTGGGTGCGCCGCGGTCCGTTCGGCGGAAAGCCCGCCGTCCCAGATCACGGCCAGATGCGTGGGAGTCAGCCAGCCCCGCAGCTTGGCCACCATCTTGATGAAGCCATAGATCGCGTTGGTCGCCGACCCGTCCGGGGCGCTCAACGAGCGGATGGCATGGAAGGCACGGTAGGCATAGGCATGCCCATCCACGATCAATAGGCAGGGACCGCCGACGGACGGCGGGGCCTGGCCTCCGTTGAGGGGTGTGGACACCGCAACGAGATGGCTTACTGGCCCGCCAGCCGGGGCTGGGGCGGCGTGCCACCAACGGCAAAGGGCATTTCCTCGTCCGTATGCACGCGGTTGCCGGCCGGATCAATGATGGTCGGCGTGACGAAGATCACGAGATTCTTCTTCTTGTTGGTCTTGGTCTCGCTGCGGAAGAGCCGGCCCACGAGCGGGAGATCACCCAGCACCGGCACCTTGTCCTTGGTGTTCTGGATGTCCTCCGAGATCAGCCCGCCCAGCAGGACAGTCTGCGCGTCCCACACCACGCACTGGGTAACGACCTGGCGGACCCGCGTGCGCGGCAGCGGCACCGTCGCCGTGAGCGAGACACCGACCGTGCCCGAGCCGACGGACTGGGCCTGAATCGCACCCGCGAACTCCGGCGGAACCGCATCGTAACCGATAAACTGGGTGATGGAGGGAATGAGCGCCATGCTGATGGTGTAGCCGTCCGCCGACACGGTCGGCAGCACATCCAGCACCGGCCCGGTGGGCAGGGCCTGCACGTTTGGCGTAATGATGGAACCGATCGCGCCACCGCCCGCCGCGCCGCCCGCCGCCGCGCCGCCGCCGCCGCCGGCGGTGCTCTGCTGGGCATTGATGCCGGTGATGATGGTCTGGATGTCCGTCACCTGGATCTGCGCCTGCCGGCCGCTTACGGTGACCACCTTGGGAGCTGAGAGCACATCCGTGCCGTCACGCTGTTCCAGTGCCCGGATGACCACCCGGAACTGGGGATCGGTCAAGATGCCCGTGAGCGTCATCAGCGCCGGAGCGCTGTTGCGGGAGAGCACGCCGCTGGTGAAATTGCCATCGGACGCCGTGGCCCCGATCGGAGAGGCCGGCAGCGGGAAGATGCCAGCGGGGTTCGCCGCCGTCGGACGGCCCTGCAAAGAAGGCGCCGTGCCACCTTGGAGTGCCGTGGGCCCGACAATGGTGTTGCCCCAGAACCAGTCAAAGCCGAGCGACTTGTTGTCGTTCTGATTGATTTCCGCGAACTTGGATTCCACCAGCACCTGCGGCGGGATGGCATTGAGCAGTTCAATCGCCTGCTGCATGATGTCCAGATCCTGCAACGAGGCCCGCACGAGCAGCAGTCCATTGCGGTCATTAAAGAACACCTGCGTCGCGTCCGGGCCGTTGGTCACGCCCAAGTTCACCACACCCGCCGCCTGGAAATACTGGCGCACCTGGACATTCAGCGCGGAGGTCAGATTCGTGGAGGTAACGCCGCGCAAGCCGCCCTGGCCACCGCCGCCACCGCCGCCGCCGCCGCCGCCGGCAGCGCCACCAGCCACCGACACGCCTGCGATGGAGAACCCGGAGCCGCCCTGCTGGCCGCCCTGCTGGCCGCCGCCGCCGCCGCCCAGGCCACCACCCTGCTGGCCACCGCCGCCGCCGCCGCCTTGCTGGCCACCGCCACCGCCACCGGCACCACCACCACCGCTGGAGAACACCGCCTGAATCGGGTTAGCCACGACGCTCTGCAGACCCTGGATGAACGTATCCGGATTCACCTTGAACATGCGCGCGAACAGTGATGCCTGCTCCGGCAGCTTGGGGGTGAAGACGATCGCATATTCCTCGACCGAGTATTTCAGCCCCGAACTCCGCCCGTCCGGCATCTTTACTTCAGCCGTCTTGCAGACGACATCCAGCACCTGCCGGAGGGTCAGCTTCTTGAGCACGGAACCAATCTTGATCAAGGCCGTGTCCAAGTCCGGCTTCGACGCACCGCCGGCTGCCCCCACGATGGGGTTGCCAGCTGGGTCCAGCAGGGGAGCTGCCGCCACGGGAGCCGGGCCGGGACCACCGCCAGCACCCTGCGCGTTCGCCGAAATGTAATCAACCACCACGTTGTTGATCAGGAAATTAAGCCCTTCCTTTTCCGGGTCGTATTTCTTGGCGTCCGCGTCAATCATCTTGACCACTTCCGGAAGGGGCAGGCCGTCATAGGTGATCTCCGGGAAGATGATCTCCTCCAGCTTCCGGTTGATGCGCTGGGCACCCTTGCTTGAGTGCGTCAGGAACGGCACTTCCGAGTTGGTCTTGTAGTAGGGGTTGGGGATGGGCAGCCCGGTGCGGGTCTTCTCATTCCATTTCTGGGTCACTTCCACCACGCGCTCACCGTAGGTCTTCTCGCGCATCCGGCTCTCCCGTTCGAACTTCGACTCCAAGATCAGGCGGAGATAGAAGTAGGCCGCGTCATTCATGGGGTCCATGGTGATCGCCTCCTCCAGCTTTTTCTTGGCCTCCCCGTATTCCCCCACTTCGTAATACAACCGGCCATCGCGCACGAGGCCCATGACCTTGGAGCGCTCCTCGATCAATTCCGTCTGCCGGGTCAGCACCTGCTGGCTGGGCAGCCGCCCCCGATGCGCCGCCTCCACCCGTTCATTGAACCGCTTGAATTCGTCCGCCGCCGTGCTCTTGGAATCAAAGGCGTAAATCTTGTCCGCCTCGGCAGCGGCACCCTTGAAGTCGTATTTCTCTTGCAAGCCCACTGCGATCTGGATGCGGCAGTGGATCAGCCCCGCCAGCGCCTCCCGATACTGCCGCTCAACTGTCTCCACCCCGCCCAGCAATTTTGCGTGGCCGATGGTTTCCTCGTAAAGCTTCGCGGCGTTGGTGTAATCCTTGTCCTTCTGCAGTTGTTTCGCGCGGGTCAGATTCGCGTCGAGCACGAGCTTGCGCTCCTGGCGGCGCAGCGCCTCTTCCTCTGCGATAGCCACCGGATCAGGGGCGGCGGAACGCACGGGCAATGCAAGCAGGCACAGCACGCCAACGACAGCGAGGTGGTGTTTCATGGAAATAGAGATGAGGGAACGGAAAAGGACCGGCTCAAGGCGCTTTGGGACGCATCGGGGCGGATTGGCCGGAGCCAAGCGGGATGGTCGTTTGCTTGTCATTTGAAGTCGCCCTGACTACCACGTTGCTGCCGGTGATTTCAACGACAATGTTCGTGTCCCCGGCAAAGACCAGGGGCGTGCCCTTGCGGGCCGTCCGCCAGACAAAGTTGGTCTCCACGATGTAATAGATGTGCGCCACGTATTCCACCACGTTGGTATAGCCCTGAGCCTTGGACATCGTGAACTTGACGGGTTCCTTGTTCGGTTCCACCAGTTCAAACTTGACCTCCGGCACCTCGGGCGTGCCGCCGATTTCCCGGGCGAAGATCTGCATTTTGCTCGCCGGGTCCAGCGTGTTGACCGTGTTGGTCATGGTGAGGGAGAGCGAGAGCGGCCGTTTGCCCTGATCCTGCGGGTTGCGGGCAAATTCCCGGATGGCGTTGATCTTGATGGATTCCCGCCCCGGCGTGCCGCCGATGCTGTCAAACCAGAGCTTGAGGTGCTGCGGCGTGATCTGCGGGACCGCCAGCTTGTTGACCCCCACGTTGGTGCCCTGAATCAAATCCCCGTTGGTGTTCACATACCAGGCATCCGGGTTGAACACGCGGTGGACGGTGATGAAATCGGTCTGCGGCGGGTTGATGGCCTTGGCCACACTATTCGAAAAGGGCGCCAGATTCTCCGTCGGCGGCTTCTTGCTGTCGGTGCCCGCCACGATGATCTTGCGATATTCCTCGAGCTGGGCCTGCACGGAACTGACCTCCATGACCAGCACCACGGCCCCGACGGCCATGAGCAGCAGCATCAGCCCCAGGATGATCTTCTCGTAATGGTTCTTGAGAAATTCCATGAAATCACTTGGCAGCCGCCGCCACTGGAGTTATCGCGCCACCGGGTGCCGGAGCCGCCCCCGTTGGTCCCGCCATGGGTTTGCGGGTTACTTTGATCACATCCAGCACCAGTGTGATCCGCAGCGGGCGCTCGTCGAGCACCTTCACCAAGCTCGACTTGGGCGGCGGGGGAGCGGCCACGACACCAGTCTTCGGGGCGGGCGGGCGCGGAACCCCCGGGTTCATCGCCGGTGGCGCGGGCGGCTGCATGCCCCCGGGCAAGGTGGGCGGCTGAAAGGGATTCGGGGCCATCATCGGGGTCATCGGACCGCCGGGGCTCATCCCGCCCGGCGAGTCCGCCATGCCGCCTGCCGGCTCGACGGACACCTGCCGGACCACGAAGAAGTCCTTCGTGGCGGAAAACCCATTGAGCACGGCGGACAAGTCCCCGGAAAAGCCGCGGAACACCACGCGGTAAGGGGTGACGATCACCGAGACATTCGTGGACATCGAGTTCGTCTGCTCCACGCGGTCCGTCAGCAGGTCCGCCCCCTTGGGCTCGTCCGCAAACGCCGCCACCCGGTTGAGGCTCTCCAAGCCCCGCACCCGCGCTTTGAACAGCACGCCGCAGATCGTCCGCACCTCCGACAAGCGGGCGGCCAGCGGCTCCAGGGCATAGGCTGGCAGCCGGGTCATTGCCTTCACTTCCCCAAAGGTGAATTCGTAGCGCGGTGGCAGGTCCACGGACGCATTGGTGGCGTCGCGCCGGAGATCATCTAGCACCCGCGGCAGGGCGATGCTGAACTGCGACGCGGTCGTCGCTTTCGGCGCTTCATGTGCGAGCAAGTCCTCCGCCGTCCCGATGAACTTCATCACCTGGGCGACGTTGGTCTTGACCAGGGCAATGTTGGCTTCGCTGGGGAACACGCCGGACTTGAGCTGGTCCAGTTCGACCTTCAGCTTCTCCAAATCCTCGTCGCGCGCGGAATTCTCATCGAAATTGTAAATGAGGTAGAACACCGCGCCGCCCAGCAGCGCGAGCGCGACGACGACGCCGATCACCAGCATCAAGTTGCGTTTGATCCAGAGCATAAGGTCACGCTAGAAGCGAATCGCCTCCTTCAACTGGAGTGTGACGCTGAAGCCGAAGGTGTGGTTGGTAAGCTCCACTTCATCAATTCGGTTCGTCAGCGTAGTGCCCTCCGCCAGGAAGAGATTCGTGGCCGCCTGAAAATTGGTCTGCAACGCCTCGACAAACTCCCGGTTGGCCGAGGGCGAATACCGCTTCAGGTTCAACGCCCGGCAGCTCACGTTGAGAAAGCCAATTTCCTTGGGCCCCGCTGCCGCTGCCGCCTGCGCGCCACCAGCGCCGAACATCGGAGCTGCCCCCATGGCCATGGGAGGCGGAGGCGGGGGTGCGGTCATGGGGGGTGCCATGCCGTCCTCGCCCATCGCTCCCGGCACTCCACCACGGGGCTTCCGCGTCGGCGCGGTGACCGCCCCCATCGCCGCTTCCATTTTCTCAATCCAGACGGCGGCAATCACTTCATTGGTCCCGCCCGCGTTGTCCGCCGTGGACAGTTTGATGCCGTGATTCGTGGAGGCGACGATCAGGATGCGCTGGACGCCGTTGAGCAATTCCGCCCACCGGGGCCGCGCGCTGACCAGGTCCACATACTGCCGGGCGAGCCCCTTGGCCCCGTTCAATTCCGTCGTGGTCCGGGCCAGCACCTGGCTGTTCTCCTTGAGCGGCTTGATGTCCTTCTTGATCGTTTCCAGCTCGACCTGCTTGCGTCCGGCCATCCAGCCAAAAAACCAGCCGAACGCCAGCAGCGTGATCAGCACACACAGCACCGAGCCCACGAAGTAAAGCCGCTTGGCATTGAACTGCTGCTGCTTCAGGTGGCTGGCCGGCATCAGGTTCAGCTCCACCGGGC
>CAZOCL010000100.1:0-18381 GCA_964578245.1 uncultured Klebsiella sp.
CCTTCTTGCGCTCGGTGATGTCCCGGAAGCTCCACACACGCCCGGCGATCTGGTCACCCACGCGCTGGGGCTGGGAATAACGCTCGAAGATGCGGCCGTCCACGAACTCGATCAAATCGTAGCTCGCAGCCTCCGGTGTGTCGTTCAACTCGCGGAACTTCTTGTTGAAGCCCTCCGGGTCCTTGATCTGCCAGAGCACTGCGTTGAGCATGTCCTGGTAATGCTTGGACTCGATGAGCGAGGGCGGGAGGTTCCAGATGGCGAGGAACTTCTTGTTGTAGCCAGCCATGCGGCCCTCCTGGTTTACGACCAGGATGCCGTCCGCCGTGGAGTCGAGCGTGGCCTGGGTGAGGGCCACGGACTTCTCAAGCTGGCTGGTGCGCTCCGAGACGAGCGACTCCATGTTTCGCATCTGCGAACGGGCCTGCCGGGCGAGCGTCCATTTCTCCGTGAGGGCGACGACCAACTGGCTGACCTCGACGTTATCGAAGGGCTTCTTGAGGATGAGCAGGCGGTCGTTGCGGCCCAGCTTGCCGACCATTTCTTCCCACGAGTAATCCGAGTAGGCGGTGCAGATGACGCATTGCAGGTGGGGGTCGGCCTGCCAGAGGCGGGTGATGGTCTCGATGCCGTCCCAGCCGGGCGGCATGCGGACATCCACAAAAGCAAGGCTGTAGGGCCGGTTCGCCATGACGGACTTGCTGACCAGGGCAAGGGCCTCCTGCCCTTGGTAGGCCGAGTCCATCTCATATTCGGACTTTGTCTCCTGCGGCACCTGATCCCCGAACAACGCCGCCTCCGCCGCACTCAGGTCCGCCACGGCCGACGACGCCGGACAGAGGATCTTCCGAAAGTCTTCGTGGATCGCGCGGTTGTCGTCGATGACGAGGATGCGGTGCATTAAGGCGTGCTGCGTGTTGCTTGTTGCGTGTTGCGTGCTGCTGCGTGCCGAGCGCCTGGGACACGCAACACGGAGCACGCAACACGGACTTGTTCAGTGACGAGATTCATCGGGCTAGGCCTTCGCCTCCGGCGGCCGGATGGGAATTTCCAGCGTAAAGACGGCGCCCTTGCCTTCGCCTTCGCTCTGCGCGCTGAGGGTGCCGCCCATCTCCTTCGCGGCCAGCGCGCCGTGATGCAGGCCGAAGCCGTGGCCCTGCGGCTTGGTGGTGAAGCCATGTTGAAACAGACGCGCCATGCTTTCCGGGGAGATGCCGGAGCCGGTGTCCACGACGGAAATGCGGACAAAATCGTTGCCATTCAGGGCGACGCGCACGGTCAGAGTCTTGTCTTTCACCTCGGGCTTGTCGAGTGCGTGCTTGGCGTTGGTGAGCAAATTCACAAGGATTTGCATGACCTTGTGCCGCTCGAGGGTCGCGGTGGGCTTGGCCTCGAACTCCCGGCGCACCTTGATCTCGTGGCGGGTGAAGGAAATGGCATTGAGCCGGAGGGCGTCCTCCACTACATCCACCACGGCCATGGTCTCGTGAATGCCCGTGACCTTGGCGTAGTTCTGCTGCATCGCGATGATGGACTTCACGTGCTCGACGCTCTGACCGAGCGAATCCAGCTCCTTGAGGGCACGCGCCTGCTCCTCCAGCAGGTGCGTGGACAGCGTGCGGAGGAAGCCAGGGACCTGCTTGCCCTTGGGATCGGTCGTGAGGAACTCGGCGAGGCGGGCCTCCTGCTCGGTCAGCATCTTGGCGACGCGCTCGACGTTGGTGACCTTGGATTTGCGGACGCTCTCGGCGACCAGGGAAGCAGAGACGTTGACGCTGTTGAGCACGTTACCAACGTTGTGCAGCACCCCGGTGGCGATCTCCGCCATGCCGGCCCGGCGGGCGGTGTCCACCAGTTCGTGCTGGGCGCGGTCCAGCGCCTCGGCGTCGGAGTTCATCCGGCTGGTGATGCGTCCCCCGTAGAAGACCGCGCCGACGAGCATGGCCAGCACGAGCATGACCACCACGTATTCCAGGCGTCGCAGGCGGGCGACCTCCTCCATCTGCTGGTCGAAGATGCGCGTCTGGATGCTGCTGACCTTGAGCCGCAGGTCGGCCAGCACGGACATGATGAGGGCGTAGTCCCGGTTGACGTTGATGAGCCGCCGGGCGGCCACCTCCGGGGCATCCTTGGCGATATGGTCAAAGAGGTCCTCGGCCGTCTCCACCATGCCCTCCACGGCGGTGCGGAGCTTGTCGAACTCCTCCATCAGCTTCGCACTTTCCGCGCCCTCGGTGGCGACAATGGCCTCTCCGCGTTTGGCCCGAATCCGGTCCTTGAAAGTGCGGTAGGCCTGCAGCATCTGGTCGCGCTGTTTCATCACGTCCTTGGTGATGAAGACGTCGTTGCACCGGGCCTGCACCGTTTGCGCCAGCCCGTAAAGATTGCCGTAGTCCTGCAGCCGCCGGTCCCATGAGTGGCTGATCTCGACGCTGCGGGCGAAGGCCTCCTGCATCTGGTGGTTGAGCCGGAGTGTGAACCCGACGGTAAGGATGTTGAACGCCGCCAGCACGTAATAGAGCAGATGCCACTGGTGGCGCTGCCGCGCCTGCCGGACGTTCTTCGCCTGTGGCGACTCGAGGGATGAAGGAGTGGAAGGTTCGGGCATGGAGAGAGATCAGGTGCGCGCGGGGTCCCGGGCCAGCAGGTCCCGCAATGTATGGAGCAGCTTCTCAGCGGTGTAGGGCTTGGTGAGGAAGGTGTTCACGCCAAGGCTGCGGAGTTCATCAAACTTCGCGTCGTGTTCCAGACCGCTGGAGGCGATGAGCTTGACCTCGGTGTCCATCTTCTTGATCACCCGGGTCAGGGCGAGGCCGTCCATCACGGGCATCATCACGTCCGTCATGATCAGGCGGATGGTGCCGCGATGGCGGGAGAACAGGGTGAGCGCCTCGGCCCCGTCGGCAGCGGAGAGCACCTTGTAATTATGCCGTTCGAGGAGCTTGCAGGTCGCGCCGAGAATTCCCGGCTCATCGTCCACAACGAGGATGGTCTCCCCCTGCCCCATCGGGAGCGGCTCGCGGACAGCGTCCTCGCTGGCGGGCGTGGCGTTGGGTGCGGCGGGCAGCATCACGTTGAACACGCTCCCCTTACCGACCTCGCTGTAGACATGGATCAGGCCGCCGTGGCTCTTGACGATGCCGGTGACGGTGGCCAGGCCCAGGCCGGTGCCCTTGCCAATTTCCTTGGTGGTGAAGAACGGGTCGAAAATTTTGTCCAGGATCTCCTTGGGAATGCCCGATCCGGTATCCGCCACGCGAAGGCTGACGAACGGCCCCTGCTTGGCCTCGGCATCCTGGACGGCATAGTGCTCGTCGAGCTGCATGTTCTCGGCGATGACCTTGAGCGTGCCGCCATTCGGCATGGCGTCGCGCGCGTTGATGCAGAGATTCAGCAGCACCTGGTGGATGTGCGTGGGATCGCCCAGGATGGGCCAGAGATTCTCCGCGACTTCCGCGACGATGGTGATGTTCTTGGGGAAGGTCTCGCGCGCGATCTTCACCATCTCCTTGATGATGTGGCGCGGCTGCACCACCACGCGCTCGCCGCCGATGCCGCGCCCGAAGGCGAGCAGTTGCTTAACGATGTCGCTGCCGCGCTGGGCATTGGTCTCGATGGTGTCCAGCAGCCGGTCGAAATCATCGGCAGGCAGCTCGTCCATGCGCAACAGGGGCGCGGACATCATGATCGGCGAGAGGATGTTATTCAGGTCGTGCGCCACGCCGCCGGCGAGCGTGCCGATGCTCTCCATGCGCTGCGACCGGAGGAACTGGCCTTCCAGTCGCTTCTTCTCGGTAATGTCGGTGTTAAGCACCAGGACGGAGGTCGGGTGGCCGTCGTCGTCCCTCACCAGCGTCCAGCGGCTGCTCACCGTCACTTCGCGTCCGTCCCGCGTGAGCTGCCGCAGTTCACCGCTCCACTCACCCTTGTCGAGGAGTTCCGTCTGGGCCTCTTCGAAGGGCTTGGTGTCCTTCATCACCAGTTCGGTGACCCGACGACCACGCGCCTGTTCGGACGTCCAGCCATAGATGCGCTCCGCACCGCGGTTCCAGTAAATCACCTCGTGGCCCAGGTTGCGCACCACGATGGCATCGTGCGCCAGGTCCAGCAGCCGCGCCTGTGAACGGATCTGCTCCTCCGCCCGACGGCGTTCGGAGATGTTCTGCATCGCCCCGATCATGCGGACCGGGTGCCCGTCCGAGTTGCGGATGAGGAAGCCCCGGTCGAACAGGTAGGCGTAGGAGCCGTCCTTGCGCCGGAACCGATATTCGTCCGACCACAACTGGTCGCCCCGCTTGATGGCCGCATGGATGCCATGCACCACCCGCGCCTGATCGGCCGGATGCAGCCGCTTCTTCCACGACTCAATGCTGGGCTCGACCTCCTCTGGCCGATACCCAAACTGGGTCAGAAAACTGGAACTCCACCAGATCAAGTCCGTGGCCAGGTTCCAGTCCCAGACCACGTCATTGGTCGCCCGGGAAACGACCTGGAAGCGCGCCTCGCTCTCGCGCAAGGCATCCTCGGCGCGCTTGCGCTCGGTAATGTCTGAAGTGATGCCGTCCGCCACGAGCTGGCCGTCCTTCTCGTAGATCGCCGAGGCGCGCATCAGCAGCCAGGCCTGGCGGCCATCCTTGCGCTCGTAACGGCATTCCACCTCGAACCGCTCCTGCCGTGCGAAGAGATTTTCCCAGGCCTGGCGCAGGCGCGGCGCGTCGTCGGGATGCACGCGGGCGAGGCCCAGGGCAGTGCCTTGGGATCTAAGCTCCTCCACACTGAAGCCGTAAATTCGCTCGGCATTGCCGCTGATGAACAGCAGTTCGCCCGAGGCATTCACGGTCCAGACCGCATCAGGAATGTGGTTCACGAGGGAGCGGAACTTCTCCTCGTTCAGTTTCAACGCCTCATGCGCCTGACGCCGCTCGGTCATGTCCCGCGTGACGACGCCATAGCCGCGCAGCGTCCCGTCCTGACGCCGGAGGGCGGTGATGACGACGTTTGCCCAGAACTCGGTCCCGCCCTTTTGCCGCCGCCAGTCCTCATCCTCGAACTGGCCCATCTCCTCGGCCAGGCGCAGGTCCAGCTCGGGCTTGCCCAGTTCCACGTCACCTGGGGGATAGAGCCGCGCGACGTGCTGCCCGATCATGTCCGCCGCCGCGTGACCGAAGAGATGCACCGCGCCGTGGTTCCACGTCAGCACGCAGGCATCAGGGTCGAGCGTGATGATGGCGTAGCCCTTGACCTCGTCCACCAGCAGGCGGAACCGCTCATCGCTCTCGCGAAGGGCATCCTCGGCCAGTTTGCGTTCGATGGCCGTGGCGAGCACGTTCGCGATGGCCTGGAGAAAGTGCGCGTCCGCTGCCGTGAAGACCCGCAAAACGCTCGCGTGAGCCCCCAGCACGCCGTAAGCGCGGCTGCGCAATCGGATGGGCACGGTCAGCCCGCTGGCCACGTGATGCTCTCGCAACAGGGCGGAAGGCTGGAAGCGGGTTTCGGTGGCCCAGTTTTCCACGATGAGCGGCGCGCCTCCCCGCCACGTCTCCCCTGCCTGTGATTCGTCCTTGGCGGCCAGCCGGATGTTCCCCACGCAGCCGGACTGCCAGCCGGTGCCGGCGCGCAAGCGCAGCGCCTCCTCACCCGGGGTCAGCTCCAGCACTTCGCAAAATTCAACCCCCAGCGCCTCGGCCACCCGCTCCGCCGTGCCGTCCAGCAGGACTTCGAGCGGCATGCCCGCGAGCGCCCATTGGCCGAACTCGGCCAGAGCCGCCTGCTGGCGCGCCCGGGCCGCAGTTTCCTGCCGCAGTTTTTCCTGTGCCCGCCGTTCCTCGGCCTCGCGCAGCGCCCGCTCGACGGTGGGCCGCAGCCGGACCAAGTTGGCCTTCCGCACATAGTCCGCCGCCCCGGCCCGCAACGCCGCCACGGCGGCATCCTCGTCCATCTGGCCGGACACGAAGATGAAGGGGATGCCACAGCCGGATTGCTGGACCATCAACAGCGCATCCATGCCGCTGAAGTCCGGGAGGATGAAGTTACAAAGGATGACCGACCACCCACCGCGCTGGAGCGCCTCCTGAAAGGCCGCCTCGGTGCTGACCCGCTCAGTCGTCAGCGCGTAATCGCCACGCTCTAGCTCGGCAATAATGGCGGCCGCGTGGCTGGCATCGTCCTCCACCATCAAAACGCGCAGAGGGACTGCCATTCAATGCCTTTCCCCCACGGGACTGGCTGCTTGATAGCAGCCGCATTGGATACACGGGGCGGACACGGGGTGGAGGCTAGCGACTGGCCGGGCAAATCGCAATTCCATTACGCAACGGGCGGAACCGGACAGATGCCGAAACTGGTCGGAGGCCTTTCTAAGCGCCCCTCTCCCGAGGTGGAGCGCGGGCGGACACCGCAGGCCTGCGTAACGCAGGATGACGCAGGCACGCGCTCCGCGCCGGCTAGCCGCGGGGCTTGAGCTTGAGTTCGGCGGCGAGCTGCTCGCCGAGCTGCTCTGGCTCCTGCATCTTGCGCTTCGCCTCGGCCCGCTTGGCCGAGCCGTCGAGAAAGGACACCACCCGCAGGCGCAACTGGTGGCCGAGCACTTCCGCATAGGCGGCCACCGGACTGGAGCAGCCGCCGCCCATCGCACGGAGGAAGGCGCGCTCGGCACGGACGCAGAGATGCGTGTTGCCGTGATTGAGCTTCTCGAGAATCGGGATGATGCGGTCGTCGCCTGCGCGGACTTCGATGCCCACGGCGGCCTGGCCCACGGCCGGCAGCATCTCCTCGGGCTCCAGCCGCACGGCCAGCAGGCCCGGCGGCACGCCTTCGCCAGTCAGGGTGCCGTTGGTGATGATGGTGAACTTGAGGCGCTCCAGGCCAGCGGCGGCGAGCAGGATGGCGTCGAAGTCGGAACGGTCGGCCAGCTTTTGCAAGCGGGTCGGGACGTTGCCGCGGAGTTCTACCACGCTGGCACCGGGATGCGCCGCGAGCAGGAGCGCGCGACGGCGGGTGCTGCTGGTGGCGACGACGATGTCCAAGGGGAGCTTGCTCAGCTTGAGGTGCGGAGCGAATCCACGCCGTTCGCGCTGGCCAGGAGCCCACTCCGTAACGACTGGCTTCGACGCCTCGGCCTGGACGGAAGCGGCGGAGCGGTAAATGAGCACGTCGCGCACATCGGCACGTTTCCCTACCGCGCCGAGCACAAGGCCGGCGGGCAGCTCGGTGGGCAGATCCTTGAGGCTGTGCACCGCGAGGTCGGCCTCCTTGTTCAGCAGGGCGACTTCAAGTTCCTTAGTGAAGAGGCCCTTGGGCAGTGACGCATCGGGATTCGCCAACGACGCGGACTGGAGCTTGTCGCCCGTCGTCTTGATGATGTTCAGTTCGAACGTGAGCTTGGGAAAGGCCGCGCGGCACTGGGCGAGCACGGCATTGGCCTGGGCCAGGGCGAGGGCGCTGCCGCGGGTAGCGATGAGGAAGGGTTTCAAGGGTGGAGTCGGGCGTGCTGCGTGTTGCGTGTTGCGTGTCAAGGCGCGGGCGATTGTGCGGCGTCTGGCAGGGGAGGCCAATCTAGTAATTCGCGGGGAACGGCCGAGGATTGAGTGATTTCTTCCTGCATCGAATAGCCGCGTTCCGCAGGAATGATGGTCAGGAGGAGCCGGATGATCTGGGTGAGCAGCTCCATCCGATGATTTGCCACCCGCTCTGTCAGGATGTGGCGTCCCTTGTAATACCAGCCGCGCGATTCCCGGGCCGACCCCAGCGCGTATTCGTAGAACCGGGCCTGATCCTTCGGCGACTGGCGGCTGTAACCTTCTGAGAAGTTTGCTCCGACCGAACCGACCGCACGATAAAGTTGATCGGCCAGACTGATGGTCCGTCCGTCACCGAATAGTTTGGTGACATCATGCCAGGCGAGGTCTCCAGCAAACAGCGCGAGCCGATAGGCTTCCGATTTCCAAAGCGGATCACCGGTCAACGTGCTGGGAACTCCAGCCTGCCATTGCTCAAAAGTCATACGAACTTCAGTGGCTTAACACGCAACACGCAGCACGCAGCACGCAACAAGTCAACCTTGGTGACCAAAGGCGAACTGAGAGCCCCCGGGCGCATGTCCTTGCCCAGGGTTGTTCAGTAGCGCCTTCGCCTTTTCTTGGATGATCCGCTCACACGCCACCAGTTCCTCGCGGCGCAGCTTGAGATAGTCGTCGGCGATGGTCTGGAGGTCGTCCACGTTATAGAGATAGACGTCATCGAGGAAATTGACCTCGGGCTCGATGTCGCGGGGGACGGCGATGTCAATGAGGAGGAGCGGGCGCGCGTGGCGGAGCGCCAGCAACGGGGCGAGCTTCTGGCGGGTCAGGACGTAGTGCGGTGCGCTGGTGCTGCTGATGATGATGTCGATTGCGGCGAACTCCTTGTGCCATTCGTCGAAATGCACGGCCTGGCCGCCTAGCTCTGCGGCGAGCGCCTCGGCGCGGTCGTGGGAGCGGTTCGAGACGATGACGCTCTTGGCTCCGCGGCTGAGCAGGGCACGGGCAGTCTTCTCGCTGGTGTCACCCGCGCCGATCACCATCACGGTGCGGCCGGTCAGGGAATCGAAGATTTTCTCCGCCAGTTCCACGGCGACGGAGGCCACGGAGACGCTGCCGCGCTGGATGTTGGTTTCGGTGCGGATCTTCTTGGCGACGTTGAACGCGGACTGGAAAGCCTTGTTCAGCCGGCGGCCCGTGTGCTTCTGCTGGAGGGCACGGTCGTAGGCCTGCTTGAGCTGGCCGAGGATTTCGGTCTCGCCCAACACCATGGAGTCCAGGCCGGCGGCGACCTTGAAGAGGTGCTCGACGCTCTGCGGCTCGCCCAGCTCGTAAAGTTCGCGGCCGAGGGGCTCGGTGTAGTTGTGGTGGGCGAGCAGGAAGGCCCGCAGTTCGGTGAGGGCGGCACGCGGCTCGCTGCTGGTGGCGGCGTAGATCTCCACCCGGTTGCAGGTGGAGAGGATCGCCACCTCCTCCACGACGCCGGACGCGCGGAGCCGCGTCATCGCGTCCGCCGCCGCCGCGTCGCTAAACGCAAACCGCTCCCGCACCGTGACGGGTGCGGTGTGGTGGCTGAGGCCAAGGGCAACGATGGGCATCAGGCGTGCGGCAAGTGACGGGTGACGGGTGACATGTGGCGCGCAGTGGTGGCGGAACGGGCGTGGGGTTCAACACGCGCCCTTTCAATTGCCACCTGCCGCTGGTCACGTCCCCTCATGGATTGTGAATTCCTGACAGCAGGTTGAAGCCCCAGAAGGTCAGGAGCACGAAGGCGAAGCTGCCGACCGCGCCCCAGGCGAACTTCCGCCCACCGGGAGAGAAGCGCCAGTGCGCGACGAGGAGCCCGACGTAAAGCACGAGCACGAATACGGACCAGAGCACCTTGGGGTCCGCGAGCGGGTTGGCGGCCTGTGCCTGCTTCAGCAGGAAGGGCGACAAGGCCAGACCCGCGGCCAGCAGCACGACCCCGGAGACCAGAAACCGCCCAATGACAACCTCCAGCCCCTGAATCGATGGCAGCGCGGAGACGAGGGCGCGCAGCTTGTGGAATTTCAGGTCGTGCTCCTGGGTGAGATACATCACCCCGGCGGCCGAACCGAGCCCGAACGCACCGTAGGCGAGCAGGATGAGGGCGACGTGCAGGCTGATCAGCCCACCGGAGAAGTCCGGCCGAGGTGCTTTCACATCCAGGGCTGGCATCAGCGCGAAGACGCCCATCGCGAAGAGCACCGGCGACACGAACGCGCTCAGGAAGCGAAGTCGCCGCCACACGCCAAAGACAAGGAAGGCCGCGACAATGGTCCAGGCGGTGAAGGTGGTCGCCTCGTAGAGGTTGTTGACCGGGCAGCGTTCCAAGCTGAAGCCGCGCTTCACCATCGCCACCGTGTGGAGCACGGCGGCGCAGGCGAGCAGGAGGTATTGCCAGCGGGAGTCTTCCCGGAAGCCGCGCCGCCAGATGAAAAAGGACAGGGTCGCGCTGGCTCCATAGAGCAGCACGGCCAGTCCGAAGAACTCGCGGTCAGTCAGCATCGCAGGCCGAACTTATGGCGAAAGTCGGCCAATTCAACAAGCTTCAAGCAAGAACCGGGGTCAAGGCGAGCGCAGGCAGGCAAGTGAGGGGGACACTCTTGTCCCCTGTTAGTTCCCCAATCAAACAACCGGACTCAAAAAGGGAGGCGCATCTTGCCACGCCCCCGGCCTCGCCTCGCCGGGCAAGCGAGGACGCTTGCGGCACGGCCGGCCAGAGGCCGGCGCTACGTAGCGCCGGCGTCCCCGCCGGCTCGGCTTTAGGGCCAGTGTCAAGACGCGCCCCAAAGGGGGACAGGGTCCCCTTCACTCCGTCAGGCTCGACATTCCGCTTGCCCGTCAACGACGGGAACCCAAGACTTCGCGGCGCAGGGTCTATGAACGACTTCCTCGAATCCCACTTCCAACTCGCCCAGAACCGCACCTCCATCCGCACGGAACTGATCGCCGGACTGACGACGTTCCTGACGATGGCTTACATCATCTTCGTGCAGCCAGCGGTGCTGTCGGGGGCGATGTTTGGCAAACCGACCGGCATGGACTTCGGCGCGGTGACCACCGCGACCTGCCTCGCCGCCGCGCTGGCCAGTGCGATCATGGCCCTCTACGCCCGGTATCCGATCGCGCAGGCACCGGGCATGGGCGAGAACTTCTTCTTTGTGTTCGGGGCGATCCCGGCGGCAGCGGCGGCAGGTTACGCGAACTCCTGGCAGGTGGCGCTGGGCGTGGTGTTCGTCTCCGGCGTGCTGTTCCTCGCGCTCTCGCTTTTCCGCGTGCGCGAGACGCTGCTGGACGCGCTAAGCCCGAGCATGAAGAACGGCATCGCGGTGGGCATCGGCCTCTTCATCGCATTCATCGGGCTGCAGAATGCGGGGCTGATCGTGAAGAGCCCGGCGACGGGCGTGACGCTCAACCACCACTTCGGCTCGCCCGATCTGATCATCTTCTTCGTCGGCCTGTTTGTCGCGGCGGCTTTGCACGCGCGCAAGGTGCGCGGGGCGATTCTCTGGGGCATCGCCAGCGCCACGCTTCTGGCCGTGGTCTTCAAGCTCGCCCTGCCCAGCCTGCCGGACGGCCTGGCCACCTCGAAGGAGATCACCGAATCCCTGCTGGTGAAGCGCTTTGCCATCGCGGACAAGCTGGTCGCGATGCCGCCGTCGCTGGCCCCGACGTTTCTGCAAATGGATGTGCGCGGGGCATTGTCCGTGGCGATGCTGCCCTTTGTGATCGTGTTCCTGTTCATGGTGCTCTTCGACACGGTGGGGACGCTGGTGGGCGTGAGTGAACAGGCGGGCTTCATCAAGGACAACAAGCTGCCACGCGCGAAGGAGGCCTTCGCCTCGGACGCGCTGGGGACGACCTTCGGCGCGTGTCTCGGGACGAGCACGGTGACGAGCTACATCGAGAGCGCCACCGGGGTTGAGGCGGGCGGGCGCACGGGGCTGACCAGCCTCACGACGGCGGGGTTGTTCCTGCTCGCGCTGTTCTTCAGCCCGGTCATCGCGATGGTGGGCGGCTATGCGCCACTGACCGCGCCGGCGCTGGTGCTGGTGGGCGCGATGATGCTGCGCAACGTGAACAAAATTGACTGGGACGACTACACGGAGTCCGTGCCGGCGTTCCTGACGATGATCGGGATCCCGCTGTCCTTCTCGATTGCGGACGGGCTGGCGCTGGGCTTCATCAGCTACTCGGTGATCAAGCTGCTGACCGGCAAGGGCCGCGCGGTGCATTGGGTGCTGCATGTGCTGGCGGTGCTGCTGGTGATTTACTTTGTGCTGGTGCGGGCGCGGATGGGGTGAGCGGGATTTCCCACAGATTCAGGGTGGCCACAGATGGGGGGACCCAAAGATTTGGGAAAGACAAAGATGGCGAATTGGAATCTTTGTCTTCCCTGAATCGTTGGGGAGCTCTTCGGAAGGCTGCCGTTCCGTGCGGAACAGCTCAGCGGCCATGAACATGGTGGAGCGCCGGTCTCCGACCCGGCGGGTTGACGGACGGTAGGAACGCGCCAGGTCGGAGACCGGCGCTCCGCTGAGAAGGACGAGATGCTCGCTGCGCTCGCGCCGACGGAGTCGGCAATTAGGGTTCGACGGAGTCTCACCCTACCAGGCTTGGGACATCGCGCGCGTCGCGGGTGTTTCACCCAGCCTGCCTCAAGCAAGGCAGGCTCATTGGTCATTTTCCACGCCCCAAACACTGCCAGGCTTTTTCCCAAAGGCGGCTGCTCAATAGAACAGCACGCAGCGGGAATAAAACTGCCAGTAACAAACAGCACACAGCGAGAAAGTCAGCCCCAGTAATGACATATCCGAAAAGCTCGCCATGCGTGCGAATAGCAATGGGCAGAAAGAATGCGCGTTCGTGCCCAAAAACACCGAACGCCATTACGGCAAAGCATCCGAGGCGAACCGCAATAAACACGATCGAAAGCTTCGAGAGACTTGGCGATTGGTTCATGTTTTGCAGCAATCAGTGATGATACGGTGCATAGCCCGGTCGGCTTGAGTTCACCACGGTGATCAGACAGCCTGCTTACGACTCGTCTTCACGGCCCTCTTGCGGTGTTGCTACCGGAGATGCTCGCTGCGCTCGCGCCGACGGAGTCGGCAAATGGGGTTCGACAGAGTCTCACCCTACCGGGTTTTGGGCTTAGTCGGCATCGTCAACTACTTCCCAAGATTCAGGAGGAACTCCAAAAGCTGTTTTGAAGTAATCTTTCGCGGCATCAAGGGATGGCTTGGTCTCACCAAATCCTGGCCGTCGATTGCCGAGACCCACCGGCCCCACTCCTCGAACGTAAAACCCATTTCGACCGCGGTCTAAACGGAAAATCTCGAACGTCCAGCCGCCTCGGACCGCCCGCAGCAATCCGAACGGACGACTGTGGGCCGAACGAACTCTACTGCTCTTGATGCGCTTGGACTGACTCATGCGCGTTGAGAGACCACCCACCGCCAATTGCTCTACCTCTCCGCAAACTCAAACTCCACCTTTCCCCGCTCCGCCAACTTGAGATGCGCCGGGAAGGGTTTCCCGGCCTTGCTGATGAACTGCGTGAGGAGGTCGGTCTTGCCTTTGGTGAGGAGCTTCTTGATTTGCTCGCGGTCCACGGGCTGCTGGAGGACGACCTTGCCGGTCTTGAAGGTGCATTTCTTCGTGTCGGACTGGCTGCGCTCGCAGAGGTAGGACTCAGGGCCTTCGAAGACGTTGCCCTTGCACTTGGGGCATTTGCCGAGCGGTTCCTGGCCGGTGAAGTCGAGCTTCACGGCAGGGGTGGCCTCGCCTTTCTTCGCGCCCTTGGCGGGGAACTTGCGCTCGCGCGGGGCGAACTCGAAGCTGACCTTCGCACCGTCGAACTTGAGGAAGGCCTCGAACTTGCGACCGGTCTTCTTGGAGACGAAGCCCTTGAGCAGGTCGGTCTTGCCCTCGGCGAGGAGCTTCACGATCTGTGCCTTGTCAATCGGCTGCTGGAGGATGATCGCGCCGGTCTTGAAGTCGCACTTGCGGTCCTTGCCGGTGGCGTGCTCGCAGACGTAGTTCATGCCGTTCTCGAAGACGCGGCCGGTCTTGCACTTGGGGCACTGGCCGAGCGGCTCCTTGCCGGTGAAGTCCACCGGGGCGGCGTTCTCGTCGTCCTTGTTGTCGTTGCCGAAGTCGAACTTCGCCTCGCCCTCGGGCGAGAGCTTCATCACGGCGGCAAAGGGAAAACCCTGCTTGCTGCGGAAGCCCTGGAGCGGCCCGACCTGCTTCTCGCGCAGGAGTGTCTCGACTTCCGCAATTTCGAAGGCGCGGCCCAGAATGGTTTTCCACATGTTCCAGTCGCACTTCTGGCACTGGAACTTCTTGTAGTTCTCGTGGACCTCGCCGCCGCACTTGGGGCACGGGACGTTGAGCTTGCCGAAATCGCCGGGGATGGTGTCGTGCTCGTAGGCCTTGGTCTGGGTGACGATGCGCTCGGTGAGGGCGCGGATCTCGGCCATGAACTGGTCGCGCGGGAGCTGGCCGCGCTGCATCTGGCGGAGCTTGAACTCCCAGTCGCCGGTCAGCTCGGGCTTGGTCAGTTCGGGGATGCTCAGGCCGTTGAGCAGGGCCATGAGCGTGAAGGCCTTGGCGCTCGGCACCAGCTCGCGCTGGTTGCGATGGATGTATTGCTCGTAAATGAGACCCTCGATGATGGCCGCGCGGGTGGCGGGCGTGCCGAGGCCGCGTTCACTCATGGCCTCGCGGAGCTCGTCGTCCTCGATGAGCTTGCCGGCGCTTTCCATGGCCCCGAGCAAGGTGGCTTCCGAGTAGCGCGCGGGGGGCTTCGTCTGGCTGCCCTTCACCACGACATCGGTGGTCTGCACCGTCTCGCCCTGCTGGACGGGCACCAAGCTCGGCGCGTCATCGTCGGTGGCGGCTTCCTTGCCATAGACTTCGAGCCAGCCGGCCTTCACGAGCACTTTGCCGGCGCTCTTGAAGGGCTCGCCCTCGACGCGCGTGATGCGCGTGGTCTCGAGGAACTCCGCCGCCGGGAAGAACACGGCGAGGAAGCGCTTGGTGACGAGGTCGTAAAGCTTCTGCTCCGGCTCGGACAGGCCCTTGGGCAGGACGCCGGTGGGAATGATGGCGTGGTGGTCCGAGATCTTCGCGTTGTTGAAGATGCGCTTGTTCGGGTGGACCCAGCCATTGGTCAGAATCTTGGCGGCGGGGCCGCTGTAGCCGGCGAGGTCGCGCAACGAGTCCAGCGTCTTCTTCACCGTGGGGATGTAATCCTCCGGCAGGGCGCGGGCGTCCGTTCTCGGGTAGGTAAGGACCTTGTGCTTCTCGTAGAGGGCCTGGGCGAGGCCGAGCGTGTTCTTGGCGCTGAAGCCGAAGCGGCCGTTCGCCTCGCGCTGAAGCGTGGTGAGGTCGTAGAGGCCGGGCGAAAGCTGCGTGCTGGGCTTGCTCTCCTCGGTGACGATGCCGGGTTTGCCAAGGCACTTGGCGCGGAGGGCTTCGGCCTGCTCCTTGGTCCAGAGGCGCTCGGCCTTGATCTCGGGGTCGGCGTCCTTGGCGGAGTTCTTCTGATACTTCTCGTCGAACCAGCGGCCTTCGTAGGGACCGGCCTTGGCGGCGAACGTGCCGAGAACCTCCCAGTAGTCACGGGCGACAAACTTGCGAATCTTCGCCTCGCGCTCCACCAGAATGGCCAGCGTGGGGGTCTGGACGCGACCGACCGTCGTGAGGTTGAAGCCGCCGGTCTTGTTGTTGAACGCGGTCATGGCCCGCGTGCCGTTGATGCCGATGAGCCAGTCGGCCTCGGACCGGCTCTCGGCAGCGTCGGCGAGGGGGCGCATGGAGGCGTCCGAGCGCAGGTGCACGAAGCCGTCGCGGATGGACGCGGCGGTCATGGACTGGAGCCAGAGGCGCTGGATGGGCTGCTTGGCCTTGGTGTATTCGGCGATGCGGCGGAAGATCAGCTCGCCCTCGCGCCCGGCGTCGCAGGCGTTGATGAGGGTGTCCACGTCCTTCCGCTTGATGAGGCGCTGGAGCACCTTGAGGCGGGCCTCGGACTTCTCGATGGGGTTGAGGCCGAAGCGGGGCGGGATGTGCGGCAGGTGGTTGAAGGTCCACTTGCCCTTCTTGATGTCGTGCTCCTCGGGGACGCCGAGTTCGAGCAAATGGCCGACGGCGGACGAGACGATCTGCGAATCGCTCTCGTAGAACTCGCCAGACTTGTCCTTCTGGAAGCCACCGAGCGCTTTCGCGATGTCGGCGGCGACGGACGGTTTTTCTGCAATGATGAGGGCTTTGCCCATGAGTAGCGCGGGCTTCTACACCAGCGGTGCGACCGGAGGCAACAGGAGTTTTTCCGTAGGGTGGGGAAAAGAAGGGGGAAAATGGTGACGGGAACCGGTGCGAAAGGGGGCAAAGCGCACAGGAAGGTTCAGGCGTTACCAAATGGCATTTGAGCGCAGGGACACAGGGCGGCAGAGCGCAACCAAAGTGGCAGGATGGCTAGCATTAACGCAAAGGGCGCAGAGACCGCAGAGAGACGCGGAGGAGGGAACTGCACGGCGGCACAATCCGAGGTTGACCCAGGAGATAGCAAGGGATTCCCAAAGATTCGGGAAAGACAAAGATTGAGAATTGGGCAGGAAGATTCAGGGGCAGGAAAATTGGGAAACAATCTTCCTGCCCCTCAATTTTCCTGCCAATTCGGGGCTTCAATCGAGAGCAGTTCCGGTGGGATCATGCCAGCAACTGCTCGCCGGGTCTGGGCCGACGGGTTAGGCTTCGCCCGTGAACACGCTGGCATTGCAGGAACTACACGCGGGATTGGGCGCGCACTTTATGACCGTCAATGGGGCGGAGGTGGTCGCGGACTTCGGAGACGCAGCGGCGGAGCACGCGGCGCTGCGCGGCAGTGTGGGGGTGGTGGACTTGAGCTGCCGCAGCCGGCTCTGCCTGGTCGGCGCGGACCGGGTGAAGTTTCTGCACGGGCAGGTGACGAATGATGTGCAGCGACTGCGCGTGGGCGAGGGATGCTACGCGGCGCTGGTCAATGCGAAGGGCCGGATGGAGAGCGACCTGAACGTGTATCGCCTGGCGGACGAGTTGCTGCTGGACTTCGAGCCAGGCTACCGCGACACGGTCAGCCAGCGGCTGGAGAAGTATGTGATCACCGAGGACGTGCAGGTGCTGGATGCCGCGCCGCACTATGGGTTGCTGAGCGTTCAAGGGCCCAAGGCGGCCGAGGCGGTGGGGCAGCTTGGGCTGCCGTGGGAGTTGCCGGTGAAAGCGCTGGCGGTCAGCGCGTATCAGGATGGCACGTTGGGGCAGCTATATCTGATGAGGAATTCGCGGGTTGGGGCAGTGGTGGGAGGGACGGTCTTACCGGCTGAAGCCGGGACTCCGAGCGGGGCGGGCTTTGATTTGTTCGTGCCGACGGCTGCCCTGGGCGCGGTGTTTGACAAGCTGGTGGCAGCGGCGAAGGGGCTGGGCGGGAGGGCTTGCGGCTGGACGGCGCTGGAGACAGCGCGGATCGAGTCGGGCATCCCGCGCTTCGGCCAGGACATGGACGAGACGAATTTGCCTCCGGAAGCCGGACTGGAAGCGCGGGCCATCAGCTACAGCAAGGGGTGTTACATCGGGCAGGAGGTCATCGCGCGCATCCGCACGTATGGACAGGTGGCGAAGACCTTGCGCGGGCTGCAACTGCCGGACGGCCTGGCCGCATTGCCAGTGAGGGGGGACAAGGTCTTCGCCGGGGACAAGGAAATAGGACAGGTCACGAGCGCCGTCCCAGGGCTGGCGCTGGGATATGTGCGGAAGGAGCATCAGGCCCCGGGGACGGGGCTGACGTTGCGAACGGCCGGAGGCGAGTGGGCGGTGACGGTGGTGGGGCTGGGCTGAACGGCCATTTGCGCGGCGCAATAGCGGCGGGAGGCGGAGGGGGATAGGGTGGGGGGCGTGATGGGGCCGAGGGACAAAGTCCAAAGTCCAAAGTCCAAGGTCCAAAGTCCAAGGTCCAAAGTCCAAGGTCAAAAGTCCAAGGGCCAAGGTCCAAGGCTCGGTCGATAGCCTATCGTCGATAGCCGATAGCCAATCACAGGATGCATTTTGCGAAACGAAGCCATTATGAAGCTGGATGCCAAGGGAGGAACAGGAGCATGCCGAGCGGGGGCTTGGCCCTCTGGGTGCGGCTCAGGACCGCACGATGACGCGACACTGGATTTTGCAAAACGAAGCCATTGGGCGCGCTCAGGGCAACTGGTCATTCTGGCGCAAGTTCTTGTCCGAAAAGGTGATGTGAGTGGAATGCCGGACGGGCAGACGGGGCGAGAGGAGGGAGTTTTGCGAAACGAAGCCAATTGGAGCAGGAGGAATCTCAGCTTGGAGATTTCAAATCTCAGAGGCGAGGGCGGGCGGCCGAGCTTCAGGTTGTATTCTGCGAAACGAACCCATTGGGAGGGCGGTGGCCATTACACTGTCCTCTTCCCCGGGACGCGGCGTGCTCAGCCAGTTTGCGTGGGCGACTATCGGAACAGGCGAACGCTGCCTTGCCACGCACCCGGAAAGCGGTTCGGGGGGCCGCACTCCGAGGCCGGGAGGAATGCCCGCCGGGCGCATCTCGGCACTGCCCCCCGAAGCCGAGCCGGCGAGGACGCCGGCGATACGGCCCGCGGGACGCGGGCGCTACGTAGCGCCGGCCTCCGGCCGGCCGTGCCGCAAGCGTCCTCGCTTGCCCGGCGGGGCGAGACCGGGGGCAGTGCCGGGCATGGGGTCACGACATCGCTTACACTTTGAACTCACGACATCGCTTACACTTTTGGCGATTTGCGCCGTCGGTAGATAGCGGGGCGCATGGCCC
>CAZOCL010000101.1:0-18231 GCA_964578245.1 uncultured Klebsiella sp.
AGGGCTGCGTGCCCGTGGACGGCGACACCTACGACGTGCCGGCCATGATCGAGACGGCCGAGACGCGCCTGCGCGTCCATGGTTTCCCGATGCCCAAGCAGGGACATCGCATCAAGTTCGGCAACGACCCGGCGCTGCATCGTGACTACTCCGCCGTCACGCACGTGGCGAAGGGCAAGGGCATCCCGCCGTTCCTGATCCTCCATGTGGCCGATCACCCGGACAACACCATGCAGGCCCGGCGACTGGAGGGGGTGCTGAAGGAGGCCGGTATCCCGGCCAAGGCCTTCGGCGCGAAAGACACCAACCACGTCAAACTCAACGACAACCTTGGGAATCCCGAAGACCCGGCGACAAAGGCGACGTTCGAGTTCGTGTCCGACGTGCTGAAGAAGTGAGCCAAGGCGCGCGGCATTTATGCCGCTTCAACGTCCGAACGGGCGGGCGTGTCCGAACCCCAAAGAACGCAGCACCTTGAAGCGGCATAAATGCCGCGCGCCACGAGCGCAGTCACGTTGAAGCGAATGCGCGCGAAGCCGTCCGATAGCAGCATGATATTTCCCGTGACCGGTTCCTTTTGCTCGGCGCACCCGTCGCTGAGACTGAAATCTGATGTGCCCGCGAAACACGCGAAAGCACGCGAAACAGGGTGTGAAGCCAATGCTCAACGTAAATTGGCGGAAGGCCAATACCGTCCGACGTCAGCCCTGAACCTGTGCCGGCGGCTTGCAGCCGCCGTCGGAGGGCCACAGCAGGACGAACCGGCTTCAAGCTGTCCACCCGCAACGCGGCGGCTGCAAGCCGCCGGCACGCGGTTCAAGGGCTCGAAGCACGAAGCCTCCGTTCTGCGCATTCTCACCCCAACCCTCTCCCCTCCTCCGAGGAAGGGAGAGGGAGCAGACGCGCGTCGCCGTTCCTCAGTGTCACCACCGACAGTCATTCGCAGTTGGCATGGCTGCTTTCAGTTTCCGCCCGTTTGGCGTGTTTCGCGGGCTCTAAGTCTGCTTCTTGCATTCCTCGCGTTCAGCGTCACCACGCATGCTGCGGAGCTGGTCCTCGCTGCCGACGGCAAGTCGGACTACCAGATCGTCGTCCCTGATGTTGCACCGACGCCGGCCTTGGCGGACGGCCTGCAACAAACAGCGCGCCTGTTGCAAACCGCGTTCCAGGCCAACGGCTTCACCCTGCCCATCGTCGCCGAGGCCAAGCGCGATGCCGCCAAGCCCGCGATCTTCCTCGGCAACACCGCCTTCGCGCGGCAGCACGGCGTGGAGGTCGCGAAGCTCAAGGGCTGGAGCTACGTGCAGCGCGTGAGCGGGCGCGATGTCATCATCGCGGGCCGGGAGCAGGCGGCTCCGGGCACCGGCGCGCGCAAGTCCGAGTGGGACCGCCTCGGCACCGCGAAGGGCGTCACCGACTTCATGCGCCTCCACCTCGGCACGCGCTTCCTCTATCCCGACCTCGGGCCGCGCCAGTCCGTGAACGGGCTGGCGAAGATGGACTTGCTCGCGTCGCCCGCCTTCGAGTTCCTGCCCACGCCGAAGGTCGCGGTGCCGGCGGACCTGAACGTGCAGAAGACACCGGTCTTCGATTCGTGGACCGGCTACCCGCCGCGCGGCAGCTTCTACGACATCGCGAACAACCGCTTCCCCCGCGTGGACGATCCCTTCGGCGGGCACACGTGGGAGCGCGCCGTGCCCCCGGAGAAATACCTGCCCGCGCACCCGGAATACTTCGCCCTCATCGGCGGCCAGCGCCTGAACCCGAAGGGCGTGAACGCCCAATACTGCATCTCCAACCCCGAGGTGCAGGAGCTGTTCTACCAGGACCTGATTAGCTGGCTCGACGCGGGCTACCAGTCCGTGGACCTCGGCCAGCCGGATGGCTTTCGTTCGTGCCAGTGTGAAGCGTGCGCCAAGCTCTACGACACGGGCGGGGACTGGAGCGAGAAGATCTGGATTCTGCACCGCAAGCTGGCCGAGCGCGTCCTCGCCTCGCATCCGGGCAAGACGGTGAACATGACGAGCTACATCCTCACCGCCACGCCGCCGAAATCCTTCAAGCAATTCCCCGCCAACGTCCAGATCATGCTCACGGGCACGAATGAAGAGGACTTCGCCCCGTGGCGTGAGCATGTGGTCCCGCAGGGCTTCACCGGCTACATCTACAACTGGTGCCCGAACCTGAGCACACGCTACACGCCCATGCGCACGCCGGGCTTCATCGAGACGCAGGCGAAGCGGCTCGTGGACAACCGCATCCAGTCCGTTTACCAGGACGGGCCGGGGACGCTGCACGGGCTGGAAGGGCCGGTCTATTACACGATGGGCCGGATGTTCGACGACACCAAGACGAACCAGGCCAAGGTGCTCGTGCATGAGTTCTGCGGCGCCGCGTTCGGCAAGTCCGCCCCGCCGATGATCCAGTTCTACGACCAGCTCTATCACGCCATCGAACTCTACGCGCGACAGCTCGGCACGCGCGACCCCGCGTGGACTTACACCGACATCTACGGCCGCCGCCGCAAGCACCTGTCCGACCCGATGCAGTTCCTGGGCTTCTTCTACACGCCCACGCTGCTGGCCTCGCTGGAGACGCAGCTCGCGCAGGCCGAGAAGCTCGCGCCCACGGACAAGGTGAAGACCCGCCTCGCGCTGGTCCGCCGCGAGTTCGACTACCTGCGCGGCGTCGCGCGCGTGGTGCATCTGAACCACGCCTATCAAATCCAGCCGGACCGCGCCTCGCGCGACCGCTTGCTCGATGCCATTGACGCGCGCAATGCGGAGATCGCCACCTACTTCGGCGAGCGCGGCGGGGCAAAGCCATTGGGCAACTGGGCCTTCGTGCCGTTCCCGCCGGTCGGCCACAACGCCGCGCACCTGCGCCTCTCCCACGACGGCTATCAGGAGCCTTACTCGAACACGCCGTTCAACTGGGACACGAAGACCATGCGGAACGCACCGCTCGCCGGGGCGAAACGCCTCCCGGCCAGCGCCGCGTCCGGCCCCATCACGCTCGACTCCCCGCTCTGGCAGGCCACTGCGGCGGGCGAACTGGCGGCCCTGCCCGGAAACCCGGCGTTGACGCGCAAGACCATCCTCCGCGCCGTGTATGACGACTCGCATGTCTATCTGCGCGCCGAGAGCGAGCTGCCCGCCGCGCTGATGCAGGCGGGCGCGGGCACGAATCAAGAATCCCTGGCCATCTACCTCGCGCCGATTGCCGGTCGCGACGTGACCTATCGCTTCACCGTCGGCCTGCGCGCCGATTCGAAGGCGGATGCCGCGGCGGGCTTCGTGACCGATGCCATGGACCCGCGCCACGGACAGTTCGACCCCGATTGGAATGGCGACTGGAAGTATGAGTCCAAGCTGGAGCCGGAAAAGAACCGCTGGGTGGCCTTGCTCAAGATTCCCTTCAAGACCCTCGGCGTCGAGGCCCCCAAGGCCGAGGCGTTCTGGCAGGCCAACTTCGCGCGCGTCCACTTTGCGGCGAGCAACCGCGTAGAGCGCTCGCTGTGGTCCGTCTCGCCGGGCACGAAGGGTTTTGAGGATCGCAACGACCTCGGCGAACTCGCCTTCGCCAGCGCGACCGCGATCAAGTCCGCCGCCGTGCCCGAGAAGCATCCCATGCAGGTCTGGCGCGACGACTACAACCGCAAGTCGTTCGTGATCCCGCCCGCGTGGGAGAAGCTTACCGACCTGCTCCCGGCACCCCAGTGGGTCTTCCGCGCGGACCCGCTGGAGCAGGGCCTCAAGCAGGGCTGGCAGGCCCCGACGCTGAGCGCCGGCGACTGGGTGCCCATCCGCGTGCCGTCCTTCTGGGCGGAGAACGAAGGCGTGGGGAACATCCAGGGCTACGGCTGGTATCGCACCACCCTCACCCTGCCGGCGAACTGGCAGGGCCGGAGCCTCCGGCTGCACTTCGCCTCGGTGGACGAGCAGGCGTGGGTCTATGTGAACGGCCAGTTGGTGCGCGAGCACAGCGAGAAGTCGGAGAAGAAGCCCTTCACCGACCTCTGGGAAATGCCCTTCATCGCGGAAGTCCCGGCGAGCTTGCTGAAGCCCGGCCAGCCGAACGTGGTGGCCGTGCGCGTCCACAACTCCACCGCCAACGGCGGCATCTGGCGGCCGGTGCTGGTGCAGGGAGTGGTGGCAAAATAGGTCGCAAGAACGCCGTGAAAGCCTTCCGCCTCGCCGTCGTAATGGTGCTGCTGGCCACGCTGCCTGCGCTCAACGCCGCCGAGGCATTCATCACCAAGGACGGCCAGGCCCGCGCCGAAATCGTCATCGCGGAGAATCCCCAGCGCGCGGTGCGGCTCGCGGCGCAGGATTTGCGGACCTACATCGAGAAGATCTCGGGCGCGAGACTGCCCATCGTCACCCAGCCGGGGGACAATGGAAGCGTGAAGATATTCGTCGGCAAATCGCCGCACACCGAGAGTCTCAAAATCGGTTCCGACCAGCTCAAACACGGGGCCTACCGGATCGTCTCCGGCGCGGACTGGCTGGTGCTTATCGGTGAGGACACGGACTTAACGCCTACCGAGCCGTGGGCCAAAGGCAATCAGGATATTGTGAGCGGCAAGACCCAGGCCGAGTGGGAGCAGCTCACCGGTGCGAAATGGGGCGTGCCGGGTCTCACGATGTATAAGCATCGCATCACCCTGCCCAGCGACATCGGCAGACCGGATGCCGCGAAGGACAAGATCGAACCCTGGCAGGCCTGGGGCGCGGATGAGCGTGGGTCGTTCAACGCCGTCGCCGGTTTCCTGCACCGCCTGGGCGTGCGGTGGTATTTGCCGGGGGAACTGGGCGAGGTCGTTCCGGGGTTGAAGACGATTCCGCTGCCGAAGATCGATGAAACGGTGCGGCCGGACTTTGCCCTGCGCCGTTTCAACTTCCGCCTGGGCAACAATGGTCTCGAAACGGCGTTGTGGGCCATGCGGCTCGGCACGCGCGACCCGCTCGACTTTCAAGTGGCCCACGGCATGGCGACGATGACGGGGCGGGACGCCATCTTCGCGGCACATCCCGAGTGGTTTGCGCTCTATGGCGGCAAGCGCCTCTACCAGCCCGGCTACAGCAAAAACCAGCTCTGCTACTCGAACGAGGAACTCTTCCAGGAAACGGTGCGCTTTGTCCGCGCGCAGTTCGATCTGCTCCAGGTGGACGTGGTGTCCGTGATGCCGCCGGATGGCTACACGTCCATCTGCCAGTGCAAGCTGTGCGAGGGCAAAGACTCGCCTGAGCGCGACAACCTCGGGCTGCTTTCCGACTACGTGTGGGGCTTTGTGAACCGGGTCGCGAAGGAGGTTCGCAAGACGCATCCGGAGAAGAAGATTCTCAATTGCGCCTACGGCACCTATGCGTTGCCGCCGCTGAAGATCGCAAAGCTGGAACCGAACGTGCTCGTCGCCATCGTCGGCGGACGGTCCCCCCGATACAACCAGCCCGAACAGCAGGCGGAATTCCGCCGGCGCCGCGAGGCCTGGATGGCGAAGACTGCCAATCCGATTCTCGTTTTCGAGAACTTCCCCTTCACCGATCGTGGCTGGTATCTGCCCGCCTTCACCGCGCACACGCTCGGCGAGAGCGTGAACGCCACCAAGGGCAGCTCGCAGGGCGAGGACATCAGCCTGACCATCCGGCCGGATTTCACGAAGGTCGGTGCGGGTCTGAATCACTTCCTCATCTACTTCACCGCCCGCAGCTATTGGGGCGGTCCGCAGTTGGATGTGGATGCGATGTTCCGCGAATACTGCCGCCTGTTCTACGGCCCTGCGGAGAAGGAAATGCACACCTTCTTCACCTACTGCGAGGCGAACTGGCAGGAGATGGAAAAGGATAAATCGAAGGTGGATGCCGCGCTGGCGCACTTCGCCGCCGCGCTGGCCAGGACCGATGCGACCTCCGTCCATGGCAGACGCCTCGCGTTGATCGACGACTTCCTTAAGGATCTCCGCAGCAAGAGCCAGCAGCTCGGCCGGCAGCGCGGGCCGGTGCCGCAGTTTCGCCTTGCCCGGGACGCCGCCGGGATCGTCATTGATGGCAAGCTCGACGACGACTTCTGGCAGAAGTATCCGACACCATTCATCGGCGGGTTGAGCGAACTGCAGACCGGCGGCAAGCCCGCCTTCGGCACCACGTTCAAAGCCGCGTGGGGCAAGGACGGCAGCCTTTACTTCGCCATCCGCTGTGAGGAGCGCCGCGGGGAGAAACTGAACATCGGCGCCACCAGGAAGGACGACGCCGCACTGTGGTATGGTGACGCGGTCGAGATCCTAATCGAGACCGAATCGCACTCGTATTACCAGATCGCCGTCAGCCCTTCGGGTGCCATCGCCGACATGGACCGGTCGGCATCGGCGGCCTCCCGCCTCAGTTGGGACTCGCTGGCGGAAGTGGCCACGCAAATCGCCGACGATCACTGGACGGTTGAGATCCGCATCCCGGTGACGCAGGACGAAAACGATCCGTTGCATCAAGTCATCGGCCGCAGACCCTCGACGAGCCTGCCGTGGCATTTCAACGTGTGCCGCCAGCGCATCCGTGCAGACGGCCAGGAGGCCTCCGCCTACTCGCCCACCGGCAAGGCCAACTTCCACGAAGTGATGAAATTCGCACATTTCTACGAGGGCAGATCCCATCAGTTCCCCAGCGCCGAGCCCGAGGCCGACTTCCTCAGCGCCATGCGCATCGCCGACGAGTTCGGCCGCGCCCGCAAACGCGAGGAAGCCCTTGCCGCCTATACCACCGCCTCCGAAGGCAAAATCACCGACCGGCAAAAATCCCACGCCCTCGAACTCGCCGCCGCCACCGCGCGCGCTCTGCGCAAGAACGATATCGCCGAGCGGCTCACCGCCAGGATACCACTCGAAGCCGTGAAGCAGACCGTGCAGATGCAGAACCTGCTGGACTCGGGCAAAGCTGCGCAGGTGATCGCGCAGTTCGCCGGAGCGGACCTCACCAAGTGGCCGTTCTGGAAACGTGGCGATGCCTATTTTGCGAGGGGTCGCGCCTACGTCGCCACCAAGGACAGCAAGCAAGCCCAGGCCGATCTCACGAATGCTCTCGAATGGCTCACCGACCCGCGCGCGCGCAAAGCCGCGCAGGAGCAACTAGATGCCACGGCACGCAAAGCCCCATGAAGTTCACCCTTGGCATCCGCAGGACAACGCCCCCGACATTCCCAGTAATACCGTCATCATGAAGGCCGCCTTGCTCTCCGTCATATTTGTTTTGCTGGTTGGCACCGCCCGGCTTTCCGCCGCCGTCACCCTCACCGAGTTGGAAGACCGCATTCGGGTGACGATTGATGGCGAAGTGTTCACGGAGTGGCGGCACAAGGACTGGGTCGGGCCGTATCTGTATCCGGTCATCGGTCCCAACGGGGAGAACCTGACGCGGCACTTTCCGATGAAGACGGGTGTGCCGGGCGAGGACGCGGATCATCCGCATCACCGCTCGATTCGCTTTTCGCACAGCGATGTGAATGGGTTCAACTTCTGGTATTCCCCTCCCAAGCCCAAGCCCGGCCAGTCCGCCGAGGTGAAGCTGGAGAAAATCGAGCGGATGACCTCGGGGCAGACGGGCGAAGTGGTGCTGTGGAATCAATGGCTGGGCGACGGCAAGCTGGTGCTGCGCGAGAAGGTGCGGCTGGTCTTCACGCCGCTCGCGAACCGGCAGGTGCTGATGGATTACGACGTGGAGCTGCAGGCCACCAATGCGCCGGTGGTCTTCGGCGACAAGCGCGATGGCGGGCTGCTGGTGCGCGTGGCGGGCACGATGAAGGTCGAGTCGGAGAAGGGCGAGAAGGGCGACGGCACGATTGTGAACAGCCGGGGCGACCGCAACGAGGCGGCCTGGGGCAAGCGCGCGGAGTGGACGGATTACTTCGGACCGGATGTGAGCGGCAAGACGGTGGGCATCGCGATGTTTGACCACCCAACGAACCTGCGTTTCCCCACGCACTGGCACGCGCGAACTTACGGCCTGATGACGGCGAATCGGTTCGGCACGGATCACTTCAAGGGCAACTACGGCGACCACAAGACCGTTGTCTGTCGTCCGCACGGCACGAACTGCCCGGCCTGCACCTCGCACTCCGGGGACTTCACGCTCGCCGCCGGCCAGAAGCTCACGCTGCGGAACCGCTTCTACTTTCACCACGGCGACGCGCAGGTGGCGCAGGTGGCGGCCCAATACGCGAGCTACACGGCGGACCCCGATGCCGTGCTCGGTCGGATGGCAGCGCTGCAGCAGGAGCGAAAGTGGAAGGAATTCATCACGCAGTTTGGTGACATGGACTTCTCCGCCTGGCCCGTCGGCCTGAGCGTGAAGGCCAGCGAAGCCTTGCACCTGCGCGGATATGTTTACTCGGTCCTGAAGGACGGTCCGCGCGCGGAGGCGGATTTGAAAGCGGCGATCAAGCTCGCACCCGGCCACGCGGCGATCTGGCTCACGCTCGGCGAGAATTACGTGAACAACCTGAACAATGATGAGCAGGCGCTGGCTGCGTATCGCCAGGCGTTCACGATCACTGGCAAGGGCCAAGGCTGGCAGCCGCTCACCGCCACCGTGTCCATCGCGCGCATCCTCACCAGCCAGGTGAAGCCGGACGAGGCCATCCAGGTGCTCCAGCAGTATGGCGACCTGGCCGGCATGGCCCCGACCTGGCGCGTCCAGTTGCTCCGCGCCTACGGCCATGCCTACGCCGCGCAGGGGAAGGAAAAGGAATCGCTCGCAAAGTTCCGCGAGGCGTTGCAGCTCGAAGCCAAGCCCTGAGCCAGATGAGGATGATGCACCATGACGGAATGGGGAGCTGCCCGCAGTGGGATGCCGATTCTCAATGTGGATCGGCTGCACTCCGCGGGACGGCACCCCTCACCCCAACCCTCTCCCCTCCTCCGAGGAAGGGAGAGGGAGCAGAGCACGCGCCCTGGACTCGCCGGTGGCTTGCCTGCGTGCTACTGGCCCTGGCCGCAGCGGTTGCTCCAGCAAGGGCGGCGGACTTCTTCGTCACCAAGCAGGGTCGCGATGCGAATGCCGGGACCACGCGGGCGGCGGCCTTTGCGACCCTGCAGCACGGGGTGAACGCGCTGCGTCCGGGCGACACGCTCACCATCGGGCCGGGCGAATACCACGAGGCGGTGAAGCGGGTGGACCTGGGCAGCCTGGACCGGGACACGGTCATCCGGGCGGAACTCGCGGGCACCGTGACCTTGCGCGGAGACGTGCCGGCCCCAGTGTTTCAGCCGCTTGCGGGCCATCGGTTTGTGTTCGTGGCGGACTTTCCGTTCGCGGGCGAGGTGCCGGCGGTGAACGAGGGCGACACGTTGACCATCTTGAAGCGCATGCCGAACGCGGCCGAGCTGGAGTTCGTCCCCGGCACGTTCTTTCACGATGCCCGCGCGGGGAAGCTCTACCTGTCCACCTCGGACATGCGGCCGGCGTCAGCGCACCACTACAGCGTGTCGGTGCTGCCGACGCACGGCATCCATTTGGTGCGGCCGCGCCGCGTGGTGGTCGAGGGGATCAACGTGACCGGCTACAGTGCGATGGGGCTGCTGCATTATCGCGAAGAGACGGCGGGCGGGGTCTGGGGCATGTTCCTCGTCAACGGGAAGGGCTGCGTGATCCGCGATTGCCGGGCCTACTTGAACGGCTGGGGCATCGGCATGAACTCGGGCGCGCCGGGCAGCGGGGACAATGTGATCGAGCGCTGCGTGGCGTGGGCCAACAAGTCGTCCTTCGCCAACGGGGACATGGGCGGCCTGACGGTCTTCGGCGCGCGGCGCGACGTGATCCGCGACTCGACGGCGTTTCTGAACGGGATGTATGGCATCAACATCTACGGCACCGGCGGCGCGCCCCCCAGCGGGAACGACGGCGGCAACGATCCCACGAACCGCAGCCTGCTGATCAATAACCTGGCGTGGGGCAACGAGTCGGCGGACCTCAAGATCAAGACAGGCTATGAGTATTTCCACGTCGCGGAGGGCTGCGTGTCCACGGGCCATTGGAGCGTGGTGAACGTCACGCGCGGGCTCCTCGGCCGCGAAGGCAACGCGGGCAAGGCACGGCCGGGCGACAGCATCAGCCTGGGCCACGAGACGGCACTGGACTGGCAGCGCGAATTCGCGGACCCCGCGAACCACGATTACCGGCTGCAAGGAACGTCACGCTTTCGGGGAACCGGGCCGGGGGGCAGTGACCGGGGACCGTTCGCATTTGCCACGAACGTCTTCTTCGTGCGACTCGACGGTGATGACTTGAACGACGGGCTTTCCGTGGCGAAGGCGTGGAAGACCTTGAGCCGGGCGGCCAGCCGGTTGCGAGCGGGTGACACGCTTTATGTGGAGCCGGGCAGTTACGAGGGCGGGTTGGAACTGCGTGCGCAAGGCGCGGCAAGCGCGGCGATCCACATCCGAGGTCGTGGCACGGGGGCGGTGGTAATCAGCGGTGGCGTTCGTATTGAGAACTGCCAGCACGTCAGCTTCGAGCGGTTGCATTTCCGTCAGCAAGTGAGCGTGGTGGGCGGTTCGGGTGTTGGCCTGCATCAATGCACATTCAGTGCGGCTGATACCGCTGTGGTGGCCAGCGGAGTCCGTGAGTTGAAGATGTCGCAGTGTTTGTTCACCGGTTTTCAGAAGGCCGCACTGAGTCTGACCGAAGGAAATGCCGCTGAACTGAGCGGAAACGTGTATGACAACGCCCGAGGCGTCGCGCTTCGCCTGGCCAGCGAGGCAGCCGTGCGCTATTCCGATTACAACAGCTACCGGAACGCGAACATGGCGTGGGAAGTCAGCGGCAGGGGACGGAGCTTAAGCGAAGTGCGGCGAAGCCACGACCAGCAGTCGCGGGAGCTGACGCCGGAGCTGGTCGTGGAGGCGGGCGTGCCGCGACTGAGCAACGCGGCGCGCTTTGCCGCAGGCGGGCCCATGGGCAAGCCGTTGGGCCCGTATCGGGACCAGTTGCGCTCGCCCGAACTCAGACTGGTGGCCGGGCCGGTGGTCCACTCGGTCAGCGCGACCACGGCGAATCTGGAGTGGAACACCACATTGCCGGCCACTTGCCATCTGGCCTGGGGCGAGACGCCAGGGTGCGAGCGGTCGGCGACCTTCAACGTCAACTGCTTCGGCACCTACAGCCTCACGGGGTTGAAGCCGGGGCAGCGATACTATTTTCGGATCAAGGCCATCGAGTCGCCCAAGGACATGGTGCCGAAGGGCGATGACAAACCCATCGAACTCACGACGGAGCCAGTCACCTTCACGACGTTGAAGCAAAACCCCGTGCCAGCGACCTACTACGTGGCCACGGACGGAGACGATGCGCGCACGGGACTGGGTCGGACCAGCGCCTGGAGGACCATCCGCCATGCTGCCGCACAGGTGAGCCCCGGGGACACGGTGCTGGTTGCCGGGGGCAAATACTCCGAGCGGGTCCGGCTGCGCGCCACCGGTGAGCAGGGGCTGCCCATCACGTTCCGGTCGCTGCCCGGTGAACGCGTGGATCTGGACGGGCAGGAGATGGTGCTGCCCAACGCCTTCATCGTCGGCGGCAAGCGGCACTTGCGGTTCGATGGATTTTACTTCGCCCGGTTCAATCTGTTTCCGAACGAAGGTTGGAGCCTGCAGACCAGCGGGGAATTTCACCTCTACAGCAGCAAGGACATTGCGATCACCCGCTGCTTCTCCGAGGGACGCGGCGGCTACTCGGCCAACCCCGTGACCGCCATTCTCGTGGAGGACCTGCTCATCAAGAACTGCGTGAACACCTACAAGTTCGGCGGGATGTATTTCTGGCGCTGTCCGAATCTGGTGATTCAAAACACCGTCTTCGCCGAGCCGATGATCATGGCCTTTGTCCTGCGGAATGACAAAACGCAGCCGTCCACCATGGAGAACTGCATCTTCACGGACATGCTGGAGAAGAAGGCCAAGTTGAACATCGGTGTGCTGTGCTGTGACGGTGAGACCGCTGCGTTCCGGCACCGGAACAACTGCTACTTCCTGCGGGACTGCATCCCGGTCGAGGAGCGGGCGCTCAACGGGAACAAGCCGGCCAGCCAGCTCAGCCATTACATTCTGGAGCCGCTCTTCGCCGATCCACTCTTCGCGGGCGATCCCGGAATGCCGGGCAATCCGACGGACAAGCGCGGATTTGCCCCGGACCGGATGATGGAGCCGGGGCTCAAGCTGGATTTCGACTCGTTCTTCGCCACCAATCCCGAATTGGACAAGCGCGGCATCGGCCTGCAACGCGAGGCCTTCAAGGATTTTCGTTTCGACCGGCCGGCCAAACCGTGAAGGCACTGATTTCCAGTTGAACCCAACGCTCATGAAACTGCTTCTTCCTGCCTTGCGGCTGTTGTGCCTGTTCTGCTTCGCACTCGCCACCGTCCACGCCGAAGAACTTTACGACTACCGCACGCCACGCGAGGCTCAGGACTGGTGCACCATCACCCTCCGCACCAAGCCGCCCAACGCCCCCGAACTGCCGCTGGTGCTGCTGATCGGGGATTCGATCACGGTGCGCTACGCCTCCGAGGTGGGTGCCGCGCTCAAGGACAAGGCCTATGTTTCGGTGCTGGGCACGTCGAAGGCCGTGGGTGATCCGGCGTTGCTCGATGAGATCAAGCTGGTGCTGCGGCAGAATGTTTACTCTGTCATCCACTTCAACTACGGCCTGCACGGCGGCATCGAAGGCTTTCGGAAGGGCTTTCCCGACGTGCTGGCCACACTGCAACGCTACGCGCCCAGCGCGAAGCTCGTCTGGGCCACGACCACGCCGTGCCAGCAGAAGGACGATGCGCCGGACAAGGGCGTGATCGAGCGCAACCAGATCGCCGCCCCGCACATTGCGAAAGCCGGGCTCGTGGTGGACGACCTCTACACGCTGGTCGCGAATCATCCGAAGAAGTTGTGGGACGGCGGTGGCGTGCATTACTCGGCGGAGGGGACGGCGCTCCAGTCCAAGCAGGTGGCGCAGGTCATCACGCCGTTGCTGCCGGTGCCGGTCAAGCCGCTGCGCGTGCTGATGATCGGCAACAGCCAGTGTCCGCTGATGGTGGGCAACAAGCTGATCGAGAATCTTGCGGCGTCGGACAAGGGCGCGCCACCCATCCAGATCACCGGCTGCATCAAGGGCGGTGCGTCCTTGAGGAGTCATTGGGAGGCGGGCACTGGGACGAATACGGCGCGCGGGATGATCGCCAGCAGCACCTGGGATTACGTCGTGTTGCAGGACATCTACAACGTCCAGGCCCCGGCTTTCCAGCCATACGCGCGGCAGTTTCATGAAGTGGTGAAAGGCACGGGGGCGAAGACGCTCCTGTTCGGCACCGCCTCGATCCTGAGCGACTACCCGCAGGGCTTCGAGCGGCAGCATCGGCTGCACCTGGACATGGGGCGGGAGCTGAAGGCCGCCATCGTGGATGCGAGCCCGGCTTACACGAAATACTTCGGCAGCCAGCCTTCGGCGGAACGGATGCAGAGCCTGTTCGCGAAGGACAAGATGCATCCGGGCCTGTGGGGTTCGTATATCTACGCGTGCAGCCTTTACAGCGTGATGACGGGGCGCAGTCCGATGGGGCTCGCCGCACCGACGGACATGCCGGCGGCAGTGGCGAAGGAATTGCAGGCGGCGGCGTGGGCGCAGCATCAGGAAACGCAGGCGGCGCTGAAGGAGTGAGTTTTGAGGGCATTCATGAACATGAAACTTCACCGCGAACAGAAGGACTCGCAGCCCTGTAGCGCAAGCCTCCGACTTGCCGTATCGTCGGCGTCCCGCCGGCCCGGGCGAGGGAGTCTCGGCGCGTGCGTTGCGTTGTTGGCGCACGAGGAAGCCGGCAGGATGCCGGCGGCACGGCAGGCCGGAGGCCTGCGCTACTTCCGAGGGCTCGCCGTCCTGCTCGTAGCTTTCGTGTGGCTGGTCCCTACGATTCGTGCGGCCGAGTCGCCCTCCGGCCTTTGGGCCGGCACGGCGAAGGTCGAGATCACGCCGGCGGAGAACGCCGCCGTGAATTTGTCCGGCGAGCCGCTGCGCCTGCGCGACCCGCTCTACGCCCGTGTGCTCGTGCTCAAGGACAGCAAGACCTCGGTGGCCATCGTCTCGCTCGACCTGATTGTCTTCGCGTCGCCGAAGGTGATTGCCGAGGCGAAGGCAAAATGGGGCGTGGACCATGTCCTCCTCTGCGCCACGCACACCCACGCGGCCATGGCTCCGCGCGGCCTGTTCATCAAACCACCCGCCGCACCCGACTGGACACGCAACCCCAACGGTCCCTCTACAACCGTCAACTGGCTCAAGCTCTCCGAAGACCCGTGGTATGCCGCGACCGAGACGAAGGTCGTCGCCGCCATTGGCAAGGCGATGCAGAACGTCTTTCCTGCGCGGCTCGCTTCCGGCAAAGGGCCGTATGAAAGCGCCTACATGGCGCACAACCGCCGGCTGGTGCGCCCCGACCGCGTGCTGCCGCTGTGGGAGAATCCCGAGCGTCGTCCGACCCAGCCCGTGGACCCGACGGTGGGCGTGCTGCGGGTTGAGGATCTGGCCGGCAAGCCGCGCGCCTTCGCGGTGCATTACGCCTGTCATCCCGTGGCGCTCATGGGCGCGGGCGTGGTATCGAGCGACTATCCCGGCGCGATGGTGAACCACCTCGAGCAGGAATTGGGCGGCGACTGCATGGGGATGTTTCTTCAAGGCGCGTCGGGCGACCTCGACCCTTATGATCTCCACAATCTGCGCGGCGAGAACCGGTTCAACATCGTGAAGCAGGCGGGCATTTCCCTCGGCAAGGCGGCGCTGGAGCTTGCGGCGACTCTGAAGACCCGACCGGCGAACACGCAACCCGTGATCCAGGTGAAGGAAAGCCAGCTCACGATTCCGCACCGGCAGGGCACGCAGAGCACCGAGGTGGGTCTGCTCACGGTGGTCATCCAGCGCGACCTTGCGCTGGTGGCCATCCCCGGCGAACCGTTCGTGCAGCACCAGCTTGACCTCCGGGCGAAATCGCCCGTCCCCAACGCCTTCGTCCTCGGCCTGGCTTACAGTGGGCAAGGGACGCCGTTCACCGTTTACCTGCCGACCGTTCAGGCGGTGAAGGAAGGCGGCTACGGAGCCGCGGAGTGCAGCTTCCTCGCGGCGGATGCGGGCGAGCGGCTGGTGAACAAGGCGGTGGGGGACCTGCAGGCGATCATGGGCAAGGTGCGGCCTGCGCGATAGCGACACTTCCTGCATCCATGAGATACTTCATTCCTACCGTCGATACCGAGAATGCCACTGCGGCGAAGGGCGAATGCGGAGCGCGGCGCTCACGCCGCAGGAGCGTGCTTGTGCCAACGGTAATTCGAGCGCTCTTTGCCCACGCAGCCTTCTGCGGCGTGAACGCCGCGCTCCTCACCTCGCTGCTGGCGGCGACCGCGCTTGTTCAGCTCGGTCAATCCAGCTTGTTCGCGGCTGAACCGCCCGCTGCGAAACCGGTTTCACTTGGTCCACTCCTTGTTGATGACGGTGGAAAACCGATCACTTCACCGGCCGCGTGGATGAAGCGGCGCGCGGCGATTCGTGCAGAGTGGCAGGCCGTTCTCGGCGAGTTTCCGCTGGGGCGTGCGCCGTTGGAGACGGAGGTGCTGGCGACAGAGACGCTGCCCGACTTCACCCGGCAGCATGTGAAGTATCAGGTCGAGGATGGCGTGTTTACGGACGCGTATGTGCTCGTCCCGAAGAACGCCACGGGGAAGCTCCCCGGCGTCGTGGTCTTCCATCAGACCGTGAAATCGCAGGCGCAGCAGGCGGCGGGCGTGGATGCTTCCGTGGCTGAGCTGATGCAGGGGGTGCAACTCGTGAAGCGTGGATATGTCGTCGTGTGCCCGCGCTGCTTCATCTTCGACGACGGGGCCGGCTACGCCGAGTGGGTGAAGCGTGTGCAGCAGCGCCATCCGACATGGACCGGCATGGCACGCATGACCTGGGACGGCATCCGCGCGGCGGACTTTCTGGAGTCGCTGCCGCAAGTGGACCGGGAGCGCATCGGGTGCGTGGGGCATTCGCTGGGCGCGAAGGAAGTGCTCTACGCCGCCGCGTTTGACGAGCGGTTCAAGGTGGCCGTGTTCAGCGAAGGCGGCATCGGGCTGACTTTCAGCAACTGGGACGCGCCGTGGTATCTCGGCCCCCGCATCAAGCAGCCGGGCTTTGCGCTGGAGCATCACCAACTCATCGCGCTCATCGCTCCGCGTCCGTTTCTCCTGCTGGCGGGCAACTCGGCGGACAGCGACAAGAGCGGCGGCTTCATCGAAGCAGCCCGGCCCGTATACGAACTGCTCGGGGCGAAGGACAACGTGCGCCTGCTGAATCACCGGCAGGGGCATCGCTATCCGGCGGAAGCACAGGCTGCGGCGGAGGAATTGCTGGACCGGCACCTGAAAGCGCGGCGGTGATGGGGGCGAGATACACGGGAATTTCCCAAAGATTTGGGACGGACAAGATGGGGGCTGGGCTTTGGAGCGTCTCCGCCGAGGAGCGCGGCGCGGCGGTTGAATCTTGCTGCCCGAGGCCACCCCTCACCCCAACCCTCTCCCCTCCTCCGAGGAAGGGAGAGGGAGCCGAACGGGCGTCGCTCTCTCCCCATTCGTGTTGATTCGTGTCCATTCGTGGTTGAAAGCGTTGCTGCGGCTGGTCTCCGCGACAGAGCCGCAGTTCCGGGCAGGGACGCAAATTGCGGTTGACCGGGTTTCCGCTTCGCTCTTCTGTCACGGGCATGAGTTCACTCGTTCCCTTTGGCTGGCAGGTTCCGGGCGTATTCCGTTCACGCATCGGGGACCGGGCCGGACGGCAGCGGATCATGACGGCCGACGGCCATCTGTTGATCATCCTGCACAAGGTGCCGCGCACCGGCGTGGCAGAGCGCGAGTTCGTCCTGTTCTGGCGCGATGCGACCGGGGGCTGGCTCTCCACCGAGTCGGGCTCGGGGATCGGCGCGCTGCACGCGCATTTCGATCTGTGGCGCAAGGTGATTGATGAACTGGAGGACGTGATGGCGGAGCCGCCACAGGCCGCGAACTACTTCAGCGTGCTGCAACGCAGCTCCCCCTTGCTGCGCACCATCCGCAACACCTACCGCACGATGCAGGAGGCGCGCGAGGCCTGTCCCGACCGCGCCCTCCTGCTCGCCCGCGACGAGGCGGGCGAAGTGGAGCGCGCCCTGGACCTGTTGCACACGGACGCGAAGAACGGAATGGAGTTCATGATCGCCCGGCAAGGTGAGGAGCAGGCGCAGCGCTCCGCGCAACTGGTGGCCACCGGCCATCGCCTGAACCTGCTCGCCGCGATCTTCCTCCCGATGACCGCGCTCGGCTCGGTGTTCAGCATGCAACTTTCGAGCGGCCTGGAGCGGTGGAACGCGCCGTGGGCATTCTGGTGCTTCGTCGGCGGAGCCTTGGGCACGGGGCTGGTGCTGGTGGCGGCAATTGTCATCGAGATGAACTACGTGCGCCAGCAGCCACCGATGGCGAAGCGGAGGAAGGGAGGCAAGTAGAGTGAGGCAGACCAGTCCTTGATGGCCTCGCGCACTGCCTCCGGAGCGCGGCACTCCGGGCCGCTTTGCGCGTGCGTGCGTCATCAAGGGGTTCGCACTGTTTCGGCGTTCGTATGCGCAAAGCGGGCGAGGACGCCCGCGCTCCGGGGTCTCGAGGAGACGGGAGCGGTTGCGCGGCGCGGAGATTCTCGACATTGGAATGCCGAGCTACGTCGGCGGGCTTGAAGCTCGACTGCTCGGGCCGCGTCCACTTCCACACTATGCACCACAGCGAATACCTCTTCCCCCGTCGTTTGACCCGCCGCGATTTCATCAAGGCTTCCTCCGCCGCGCTGGCGGTTGCGCCGTTGGCTGGCGCGCAGACGGCCGCGCCCCAGCGCATCGGGTCGGGGAAGTGGACTTACACGCTGGATGAGGCGTGGGGCAAGTTGCCGGCGGGGATGAAATACGGGCTGGGGTGCGGGGTGGTGGTGGATGCGCGGGACAATGTGTATGTGACGTCGCGGTCGGCCAGCCCGTGCGTGGCGGTGTTCAGTCGCGAGGGGAAGCTGCTGGAGACGTGGAGCAAGGATTTCGGGGACAAAATCGGCGGCTACTCGGCGGACCAGGTTTCCAGCACGGCGCATTGCCTGTATTGGAGCAAGGAGGGCAAGGACGAGTTTCTCTACTTCACGGAGAACGTGGCGGCGG
>CAZOCL010000102.1:0-18099 GCA_964578245.1 uncultured Klebsiella sp.
CATCTTCTGGCGCAGTTCCTTGTCGAGCGGCTTCTCGCAGCGGCAGACCAGGATGTGCGGGCTGATGCCGATTTCGCGCAGCTTGGCGACGCTCTGCTGGGTGGGCTTGGTCTTGAGTTCGCCGGCGGCCTTGATGAACGGGACGTAGGTGACGTGGATGAAGCAGACGTTGTGGAGCCCGGCTTCCAGGCCGAACTCGCGGATGGCTTCCAGGAAGGGCAGCCCCTCGATGTCGCCGGTGGTGCCGCCCACCTCGGTGATGACGACATCCACCTTCGCGTCGTCCGCCAGCACCTGAATGCGGCGCTGGATTTCGTCGGTGATGTGCGGGATGACCTGGACGGTCTTGCCGAGGTAAACGCCCTTGCGCTCGTTGTCGAGGACCTGCTGATAGACCTGGCCGCTGGTGGTGTTGTTCTTGCGCGTGAGCTTGGTGCTGGTGAAGCGCTCGTAATGGCCAAGGTCGAGGTCCGTCTCCGCGCCATCATCGAGCACATACACCTCGCCGTGCTGGTAGGGCGACATCGTGCCGGGGTCGAGGTTCAAGTAGGGATCGAACTTTTGCAGTGCGACCTTGAGGCCGCGGTTCTCGAGCAGCGTGCCAAGGGCGGCGGCGGTGAGGCCTTTGCCGAGGGAACTGACCACGCCGCCGGTGACGAAGATGTATTTCATGAAAACGCAACGGCGGACGCTGCAACAGTTGAACGTCCGCCGGGCTTGAACTTTAGGAACCGGCGGCGTGCCGGGCAATGGCTAAAAACTGATTTCTGTGGACCACCAGAAAGTCAGAAAAGCGGTGGGGAAATTCCAAGCTCCAAGCTTCAAGTTCCAAAGAAGTTCCAAATTCCAACCTTCAATCCTAGTCGGGGAGCTTGCCCATTGGAATTTGGAGCTTCTTTGGATTTTGGGATTTGGGATTTGGAGTTTTCCCCCGGCTCAGTCAACGCTTGCATCGCGTCCCTGCTCGCCAGTCTAATCGGCGCGTGGCGGTCGTCTTCACGCGGCTTGCCCGTTCATGCTCAAAGTCAAAGACACGCTCCGGGCCACGGTGAACCTGACCTTCGACGGCCGGGTGATCAAGGTCTTCCACGGCCCGAATGCGCTGGAGCGGTTCACGAACGAGGTGCGGATTCTGCGTTATCTGGAGGGGCGCAAATGCGCTTTCGTGCCGCGGTTGCTGGAAGCGGACGAGGCCAGGCTGCGCATCGTGACGAGCAACTGTGGCAGCCGCGTGGAGCATCTGGACGCGGAGCGGGCGCGCACGCTCTTTGCCGAACTGGAGCAATATGGCGTCCGGCACGACGATCCCGACATCCGCAACGTCACCTATCGCCAGTCGGACGGGCGCTTTTGCATCATTGATTTCGAGCTTTCCACCCTGCTGCCTGGTGCCGAATAACTGACACTCCATGGTTCAGACTCCACGCGACGAATCCACCGTCAGGCAGTTGAAATGGTCCGGTCGCACGGATCGCGGCAAGGTCCGGTCCAACAATGAGGATGCCTTTCTCGGCCTGCGATTCGACGCGCGGGAGATTCACCATCTGGGCAAGGTCGGCGAGGCGGCGACGAGCACGATGGATTTTGCCTTTGCCGTGAGCGATGGCATGGGCGGGGCAAAGGCCGGGGAATACGCCAGCCGCATCGCGGTGGAGAAGATCACCAAACTGCTGCCCCGTTCCTTTCAGCAATCGGCTGCAGGGCTGGCCCCGGGTTTTGGCGACGTGTTGACGGAGTTGTTCGGCCAGGTGCACCGGGCGCTGGTCTATCTGGGCCAAAGCTACGACGAGTGCCACGGGATGGAGGCGACCTTGAGCCTGTGCTGGTTCACCCCGGGCTGGATGTATTACGGCCACATTGGCGACAGCCGGATCTATTACCTTTCCGCGCGGGACGGCGTGATCAAGCAGCTCAGCCAGGACGATACGCATGTCGGCTGGCTGTTCCGCAATGGGAAGCTGAATGAGCGCGAAGCCCGGACGCATCCGCGCCGCAACGTGCTGCAAAAAGCCCTCGGCGGCGGGAATCAGTTCGTGGACCCGCAGGTGGGTGCGGTGGCTTGCGAGCCGGGGGATATGTTTCTCCTTTGCACCGACGGCCTGACGGAGGGTCTTTACAATCACCAGCTCGTGGACTTGTTGCGCGCCCCGCAGGCGGCGAAGCGGGGGAAAGCCGTTGCTGCGGTCGCGGACCGGCTGGTGGATGCGTCTCTGGCGAATGACGGCCGGGACAACACGACGGCCCTGGTGATCCAGGCGGTGTAGCGCGCGGGGAGCGGACAAGGGCGCGCCAGCGTCTTGGAGTGCGGTGGCCCTCCACCGCTTTTAGAATGGTGCGGGGAAACAGGGACGGCGGATTCACCACGAGATACTGCGGAGTAAATCCGAAACGGAAGAGCGCCGGAACCGCGGCGACCGCGAGCGGAGCGCGGCGTTTACGCCGCAGAAGGCTGCGATTGGAAAAGTGCGTTTGAACCACTCCTGACGTGCTCCCGTTTCTGCGGCCTGAAGGCCGCGCTCCTCCGCATTGGCGTCCGTCCGCTTCGGAATTCGGGGTGAAATCCCTGTCCGCGCCAGGCCACGAAGTTTAGGCAGCCGCCCGTGCGCGCACGCCAAAGCGGTGGAGGACCACCGCACTCCAAGACGCTTCGCGACTTCGCCCCTCCTTCGCCCCCACCGGCACCAACCTTTCTCCGCCGAGCAAAACACTGACCCCAAAAACGGACCCGCCGCGCCAACTGCAACTCTCAGGTTGCAGTTATTGGCGCGGCGGGCCGTGTAGCTTACAGATTAACCGTGGTAGCCTTCTTCACCGTGTTCGGCGAGGTCGAGGCCGACGGTCTCGACTTCTTCAGTCACGCGGAGGCCGACCACTGCCTTGACGATGTAGGCGATGACCACCGTGCCCACGACCGACAGAACCAGCGTGATGGCGACGGCCTTGAGCTGCTCCATGAGGAGCGGCTGGAAGAGCGAGTCGGTCACATAGGCCTTGAGGTTCGTGGCGAGGTTGGAGTTGGCTTCGTTACGGGCCAGCATGCCGGTGACGATGGCCCCGAGGGTGCCGCCGACAGCGTGGACGCCGAAGGTGTCGAGCGCGTCATCGTAGCCGAACATTGCCTTGAGCTTGGTGCAGGCGAAGAACGGGATGATGCCAGCGAGGACGCCGATGATCATCGCGCCGCCAGGGGTGACGAAGCCGCAAGCAGGGGTGACCACGACCAGGCCAGCCACCGCGCCGGAGCAGAAACCGAGGACCGAGGGCTTGCCCTTGAGGATGTATTCCAGCATGGCCCAGGCGAAAGAAGCGACCGCCGCCGCAATGGTGGTGGTGGTGAAGGCGTTGGCCGCGACACCGTCAGCGGCGACCGCCGAACCGGCGTTGAAACCATACCAGCCGACCCAGAGCATGCCGGTGCCGATGGCGCACATGGTCATGCTGTGCGGCTGCATGGGCTGCTTGCCGAAACCGAGGCGCTTGCCGAGCAGGAGGCAGAGGATCAGCGCGCTCCAGCCGGAGCTCATATGCACCACGGTGCCGCCGGCGAAGTCGATCGCCTTGATCTTCGCGTCCGCGTTCCAGACACCGTTCATCACGCCCTTGATGCCCCACACCCAGTGCGCGAGCGGGAAGTAAACCACGAGCATCCACAACGTCACGAAGAGGAGGACGGCCGAGAACTTCATGCGTTCCGCGATGGCACCGAGGATCAGCGCCGGGGTGATGATGGCGAACATGAGCTGATACATGGAGAACACGTTTTCGCTCACCCAGTAGCAGTAGTCCGTGTTGGGCGCGCCGTTGACGCCAGCGAGCAGGGCCTTGAGCTTGAAGTCACCGACCCAGGCACCCGCGCCGTCGCCACCGGCGAAGACGAAGCTGTAACCGAAGAAATACCAGAGAATTGTCACCAGGCCCGCGATGCCGAAGCACTGAGCGATGACGGAGAGAATGTTCTTCTTGCGCACGAGGCCGCCGTAGAAGAGGAACAGGCCGGGCAGGGTCATGAAGAGGACGAGCGCGGCGCACACCATCTGGAAGGCGTTGTGGCCGGGGCCGGAAGCGGGAGTGAAGGAGTTGCTCTTCTCGTCGTATGAGCCGAGCATCGACTTAACGCCATTCGTGGCCGTATCAGCCTGACGCGCAACGTTGTTGACGTAGGCCTCAAGGTCCGCAAGCCGCTGATCGGTGGTGGGATCTTTCAGCTTTGCAGGTGCATTGGTCGCTGCCGGGGCGGCAGGAGTTGCAGGAGCCGCCGGAGCGTCCGCCGCGTGCGAGGAAATAAGCGTGGTGCCGAGGAAGGAGCACAACGTCAGGGAGAGAATCAATTTCTTCATGTTCAATGTTTGTTCAATGGGTTGTGGTTGGCGGTTCAGACAGCGGCGTCACCTTTCTCGTCGGTGCGGATGCGGATGGCGTCGTCCACGGTGGAGACGAACACCTTGCCGTCACCGATCTTCCCCGTCTTGGCGGCCTTGACCACGGCGGCCACGGCGGCGTCCACACGGCTGTCGGGCAGCACCAGCTCCAGCTTGATCTTCGGGAGGAAGTCCACGGTGTATTCCGAGCCGCGGTAGATTTCGGTGTGGCCCTTCTGGCGGCCGAACCCCTTCACCTCGGTCACGGTCATGCCTTCGACCCCGATGTCACTCAGGGCGTCCTTCACTTCCTCCAATTTGAACGGTTTGATAATAGCTTCGATTTTCTTCATTGGGTGTCTTTCGCTCTGGCGTCGCGCGGAGAAGTGCTGGCGAAATCCCGCGCGTTACCGCCGGACGGAACGCATTTGTTAACTGCTGGTGACCAGCGCACGCTTCCCTTAGCAGCGGCGGTGCCAGCGGCGCAGGAAAGTTTTTGGCAGGTGAATTCCCCTTTGTTTTCAGGGCTTTCCTATTACCTAGCAATCGGACTGCTCAATTCCATGAACCATTCTCTGCCCGGAATTGAACGGGGTGTCCCTTTTTAGCCAGTCCTGTGACCTTCAGCCCGGTCCGAATGGCAGGGTGGCGCACTTCGCTCACTTTGGAATTTCCCGCTCGCCTTGCGCGTCGGATGCGGCGTGAATTCCGTCATGTCACACCCCAACCGGAGAACGTTCCTTGCCCGCACCCTGGCCACGGCCGGGGCGCTCACGACCCTGCGCACATCCGCCCAGGCGGCGGGTGAGTTCCGAATCGCCGCCTTCTCCGCCGATGTGACCGTGCCGATGGGGCACGGCATGATGGGCGGGGCGTGGCTGTCCAAGACGGTCGCCGACCCGTTGTTTGCCAAGGGCATGGTGCTGCAGGGCGGCGATAAACCCATTGTCTTCGTTTCCGTGGACTGGTGCGAAATCCGCAATGCCGCCTTCGACCGCTGGCGGAACGTGCTCGCCGAGGCCGCCGGCACGGACCCGGTGCGCGTGCTGGTCTCCAGCACGCATGTCCACGACGCCCCGGTCGCTGACCTGGAAGCCGAACGCATCCTGCAGGCGCACAAATGCGTGGGGACTGTGTGTGATGTGAAGTTTCACGAGGAAGCCGTCCAGCGCGTGGCCCAGGCGCTGCGCGAGAGCCTCAAGTCTGCTGCGAAAGTCACGCACCTCGGCCTCGGCCAGGCCAAAGTGGAGAAGGTCGCTTCAAACCGCCGCTATCTGCTCCCCGACGGCAAGGTCTCCTACGGGCGCATGAGCCGGAACTCTAACGTTCTCGCCGCGCAGGCGGACGATGGGGACATAGATCCGATGCTCAAAACCCTGAGTTTCTGGAACGGCAACATGCCGGTCGCCGCCCTGAGCAATTATGCCGTCCACCCCATGAGCTACTATGGTGGGGGCGAGGTCTCGGCGGACTTTCCCGGCATCGCACGCCGTCGGCGTCAGGAGGATCTGCCGAACTGCGCCCAGATTTACTTCTCTGGCTGCAGCGGGAATGTCACCGCCGGCAAATACAACACCGGTGCGCGCGAGAACCGCGTGGTGCTCGCCGGGCGTATCTACCAGGCCATGGCCGAGGCCTGGCGCGACACGAAACGTTCGCCATTGGAGAAGGTGGCCTTTCGTTCCGTTCCGCTTACCTTGGAACCGCGCAATGATCCGGCTGGCTTCACCGTGGAAGGTTCCGAGAAACTGCTCGCGCCTGACCAAAAGCCTTTCGCCCAGTGCCTGGCGGCGATGAACCTCTCCTGGCGCAAGCGCGCCGCGACCGGTCAGGTCATTGACGTGCCGGCGGTGGATTTCGGTCCCGCGCAGTTCATCCTGCTGCCGGCGGAGTCCTATGTGGAGTATCAGCTCCATGCGCAGGCAGTCCGGCCCGATTCCCTCGTAATGGTCGCGGGCTATGGCGAGAGTGCGCCCGGCTACATTCCGATCGAGCGGGCGTGGGAGGAGAAGGACAGCAACCTCGGCGACTGGTGCTGGGTCGCCCCCGGCAGCGAAGCACGAATGAAGGCGGCCATTGAGGCAGCGCTGAAGAAGTGAGCCGGTGCTCGGGAGCGCAGAACTATTCCCACAGATTCAGGACGACCACAGATGGGATTTCCCAATCTGCGGATGTCCTGAATCTGCGGGACTTGCTCCGAAGCCCATCTCTTCTGGGTTTCATTTTTCTGACCCCATCTTTCTGACCACGCAGTGTTTGTGGGATCCATCCGTCCGCCCGGCGGCGCCCGGTCCAGCATCCAGTTGATGCGCCGAATTGATCCACCGATTTACTGACAACCTTCCGGTTCGCTGCTAGTGTCGCCTCCGGGTTAACTATGAACGCCAAGCTCCTGCTCAAGACCATCTTCCTTATCGTCGTGCTCTCCTTCCTCGTGCTGATGGGGATGAACAACCGCACCATCGTGGATCTTTCCCTGCCGCCCATCCTGCCCAACCGCATCTCCCAGCCCGCCGCGCTGATGTATTTCGGTTTCTTCGCGGTTGGCGTGATCACCGGCACCATTCTCAATGCGGGCGGCGGCAAGGGCGGTGGCGGTGGCGGCAGCGGCGGCGGTGGCAAGTCGGGGAAGTAATCCCGTGAACGTCCGGCTCAGCCTCATCGCTGCGCTCCTGCTCGGCGCGATCACTGCGCAGGCGCAGTCGAAACCGGCCGCCGATGCGTGGGTGAGTGACGCCGCCCTTTATCCGCAAGGGCTGGCCACCAACGCGTTCCGCTCCGATCTCTTCACCACGCTTCACGCCGAACATCTGGTGGAACAGCTCAAGGTGCGCTGGCAGCCGGCTGCTCCCGCCGACAGCCCCCGCGTCGTCCTGCACTTCAGCGCGGATGCCCCCGGCCACTGGCCGGCGCGCGACTGGCGCACGCTGCCGATGACGCAGCGCGGCATGGTGTGGGAAGCCACGCTGCCGGTGGACGAACTGGACGTCCCACTGGTCTATTTTCTCAGCGACGGCGCTGAATCGCCTGCGCTCCTTTCACCCATGCGTGTGGCTTCGCCTCGCCTGGCCGGCATGGAGAAGCCGTCGCGGATCTTCTGGCCATTCTTGGACGGCTTTGAGGAAGGACTGGCGGGCTGGAAAATCTCGTCCCCTTCGGTTGCTGGGCCACCGCTAAAGCTCTCTGCCAGTGCGCATGATGGTAATGCATCGCTGGCGGTGAGCCTGCCTGCCGGACAACGCACGATCGTTGTGAGCACCACGCATGTGCGCGGCTGGCATTATTCGCATCAGTTTGCCACCGGGCTGCGGGTGTGGCTGCGTGCTCCAGGCGGCACCGGTCAAGTCCGCTTCACCCTCCACGCACACGCCCACACGATCAACGCTGTTGCGGTTGTTTCCACAGTCGAGGCAGCAGTGGATGATCGGTGGCGGAAGGTGGACCTGTCGTTCAGCTCCTTCCCCAACTTCCCCGTGGTGAATGCCGATCTCTTCAGCATCGAGTTCACCGGCGAAGGACCGCGTGAGTTCCTCGTGGATGACCTGCGCCTGCTGGGCCGATGGCGACTGGCTGGGGATTAGTCGCTCGACCTTGGAATGTCGAACTATGTTGCCGCGCCGCTCGATTTCCCGAGCCCGGCCAACTGCGCCCGCGCCTGCTTGACATCTCCCGGACGGATGGATTTTCGCAGGGAGTAATCCTTGATCGCGTAGCGGTCGCCGAAGACCACGCGCTTCAGCGGCATGAACGGATCGAAGTGATAGGCGAAGCCGAGATCATGCAGCACCCGCAGCTTCACGGCCCGCCGCCGGTCTACCATGGTCAACGAAGACCAGTCCGTCGGACCTTTCTTGGCCAGCGCGTCGGCGAGGACACGGGCCATCCGTTCCGTGGATTTGCCGTCCGTGGCCGAGCACCATTTCTGGAGATGGGCGCGCCGACGTGCCGCCAGTTCCGGCGGGGCAGGGGAGTGGAGGGCCTGCTCCACCATGGGCACCAGCTTGGCGGGATCATCGCAGGCCAGACCGCTGGCGGCGGCTTCCTTGCTGTGCCAGAGCGGGTGCCGCTCCAGATCAATCTCCACCGTCGGCTTGCCAGCGATCCAGCTCTCCAGCGCCGTGGTGCAGGTCTCGATGGAAACCTCGAGATCACAATCCAGAATCAGTTCCGTGATGCTGCCGCCGTGATCCAAGGTGACCAGCGCCCGCTGCTCCGCCGGCAGCGTGGCGAGGAAGTTTTCGTAGAAGTCCTTTTCCTCGCGGGGATGCGGACGCAGGGTCAGGTCATAGCGTCCGCACGCGGCGAGCTCCCGGAAGAAATCCAGTGCCCGTGCGCGGCCTTTGTGATGCGCCTCGATGCCGCCCCAGTAATCGTGGTAGAGGGGGATGCGGTCTTTCCAGGCCGCAAAGAACCGGTCGCCGTGCTCACGCGGCAGCTCACGGAACTTGGCCGTGATGAAGTTGGTGCACAGCAGCAGGCGGGGGCGCTGGCGGGGCGTGAGGCGGGGGCGCTGGTAGAGCCGTGACCAGGGCTCGATGTAAAAGTCGAAGCGCGGCACGCCGACCACTTCGATGCGCGACTTCGCGCCGAAGCCGCTTTCGCAAAGGGCCTGCCGGTGCTGCTCGTTCCAGCAGAAGAACAGATCAATGTGCGCGTCAGTGTGATGCCGGCCGGAGTTGAAGCGCATCTCCTCCTGGTCGTAGAGGATGCCTTCGTTGGGCAGCACGGCGGTGAGCACGCCCATCTCATGCAGCCGGCGTGAGTAGGCCGCGAGGTGGCTGGCCGTGAGGTGGTTGAACAAGATGAGATCTGGCCGCCACGCCGCGAGGCAGCCTTGGTAGGCTTCGAGGGGCTCGAGGTGGACCTTGATGCCCAGCGCCTCCAAGTGATGGGCGACCAGGCTCGCGATCATCAGGTCGCGCGTGCGGTCATCCACGAGGATCACCACATGGCGGATGGGTTGGGCTTGGCTCATGTTGCCGGGAGGAAAACCATCCACTCTCAGGCTGCCTTCTGCTTGCGTCCGGTCGTGGAGCGTTCTTCCGTGTGCACCGGTCCATAGGCACTGGAACCGCCCCAGATGTTGTCCTTCACCCACTGGCCGTCCTCAATGCGCCAGACGCGGCGGTCGCGGAAGGTGTCGCAGACGCGGTCAAACTCTTCCTCGGTCATGTTCACATACTTGAGCCAGCGTTCGAGGTCGCGGCGGGGTTTGACGTGGTCGTATTTCTTGACCATCTCCATGCCCATGGCGCGATCCATCACGCCCGCGCGGATGTCCTTGCATGCGTGGTCGCTCGCCCGGCCATAGCCGAACTTCACGAACTTGAGGTAGTCGTGGATGCCGTTCTCGTGCATGTCATCCAGGTTGGAGAACATGCGATAGGTGCGCTCGAAGGGCTGCTGGGCAGGCCGCCAGCCGCACTTTTCTACGACGAGCTTCGAGTGCTCGTTGGCCTCCCAGTGGACGTAGTTGCCCAGGTAGATGCCCCGCACGCCGACGTCCGCGATCTCGTCATCCGTCGGATACTGCGCCCAGAGCAGGTCCTTGGCGGTGAGGCCCTCGGCCAGATCGGAGCGGCCCAGCTTGGCGAGGCCGGCATCCGTGAAGTCATGCCAGTCATAGCCGCGCAGTGCATGTTCGAGCCGGTGCTTGGCGGTGAACTCCACGTAGTCGTTCAGGGAATACATGCCGCCGAGGTCGAGGAAGCCGTGCTCGCCCCACAGCATCAGCGGCACCTTGTAGCGCACCGCCACCTGGATGGGCGACGTGAAGATGCCACAGTGGCCATGCCAGTTCATGTCCCCCTGCAGCTTGAACCCGAGACGGTTCATCTTGATGAGCACGTCCACGCTCGGCCGGACGATGATGTGATCGCAGTCGAACACCTCGCGCATCCGGTTCAGGTTGTATTCGCCCTCGGGGAGGTAGTTGTTGCCATGATAGGTCATGAGCAGCACCTTCAAGCCGAGGGATTTCGCCACATGCGTCTGATAGTAGCTGTCCTTGCCGCCACTGACGGGGATGAGGATGTCGTAGTTGCTGGTCGAGCGGTGCTCGTCAATCAGCTCCTCGAACTGCTTCCAGCGCAGCGCCCAGTCAATCCTCTTCTTCTCCTCCGCCACGCGGCAGCCGGAGCAGACGCCGTTCGCGTCGAAGGTCATCGGCGTGGCCGCCAGGCTCGGGTAAACGCATTTGGTGCAGTATCTCATAGGTAGAATCAGGTCAGCGGCGCACGTTCACGCCCGCTTTTAGCAGGGCCTTCTTGCCCAGACGATCCGCGAGTTCCTTGAAGTGCCACAGGTTGGCCGCCGCCACGGCGGACGCGCCGGCCTGGATGCCGGGCGCGTAGTCCTCGAACCGCCCCACGCCGCTGCACGCGATCAACGGGATGGTGATCGCGCTGGCCATCGCCTGGATCAGCTCCGTGTCGTAGCCGGTGCCGCGACCATCCCGCTCAATCACTTGCAGCAGGACTTCGCCGGCCCCGAGGCGTTCGCACTCGCGCGCCCATGCCACCGGGTCCAGGCCGGTCGCCGTGCGGCCGCCGTCCACGAACACCTCACGGTTGCCCTGCGCGTTGCGGCCCACGTCAATGCTCGCGACGATCGCCTGGCTGCCGAACCACTTCGCGCCTTCCGTGATGAGCGAGGGCGTGCGCACGGCCTCGGAGTTCACCGTGATCTTGTCCGCACCCCGGCGCAGGCGGTCCCGCATGTCCTCGGTCGTGCGGATGCGCCCGCCCCAGGTGAGCGGCATGAAGCAGGTCTTGCTCACCGCATCGAGGATGCCCAGCGGATGATCCAGCCCTTTCACCTTCGTGTCGTCGCGGCGCAGGTCGTAGCTGCCGTCGCGGCTGATATCGAGGTAGATCAGTTCATCCACGTTCCACTCGTTGAAGCGCTGCACCTCGTGGATGGGGTTGCCGATGATCTGGTGGATCTGGAACAGCTCGCTGCGCACCAGCAGGCCATTCTGCAACAGCAGCACCGGAATGAGCCGTTTCTTTAACATGCGCTGGCCTGGAGGAAATTCCGCAGCACGGAGAGCCCGCACTTCTGGCTCTTCTCGGGATGGTATTGCGTGGCAAAGATGTTGCCCTGCTCCACGCTGGCCACGAAGCGTTCCCCGTGCTGACACCACGCGCTGACCACGCTCGTGTCCTCCGGGCAGAAGACGAAGCTGTGGACGAAGTAAAAGGTCTGTTCGCCCTTGGCTTCTTTGTAGATGCCGTCGTGCTTGGCGATCTCCACGTCGTTCCAGCCCATGTGCGGAATGCGGATGGCGGCATCCGTGGTCTCGAACCGGCGCACTACGCCGGGAATCCAGCCGAGCCCCTGCCAGTCGCCGTGCTCCTGGCCGCTGGTGGCAAGCAACTGCATGCCCAGGCACAGGCCGAGGAACGGCTTGCCCCCGGTGCGCACTTCGGCTTCGAGGGCGGGGATCCAGCCGCCGCGGTTCAGATTGGCCATGCCATCGCCGAAGGCCCCGACGCCCGGCAGCACCAGGCGGTCCACCGTCTGCATCTGTGCGGGCTCGGTCAGCAAGATCGGCGAGCACTCCAGCCGCTCAAAGGCGTTGGCCACGGAACTGAGATTGCCCATCCCGAAGTCAATGATGCCGACGGTCATCGTGGGGCGGGCTTCTCCAGCAGGAACCAGGTCAGGTCGTCCTGCGGATGGTTGGGATCGCCGTGATACACAAACCCATAGTCCAGCAGGCGCAGACCGGGGTGGCGCTTGAGCAGTTCACCGGCAAAGTCGCGCTTGAACAGCCGGTCGGTGTGGCCGCGATACGGGATGGCCACGGGCGATGGGTTGTAATACTCGGCGAGGCAGATGTAACGCGCGCTGGCGGCATGCATGAGGTCATACACCTGCGGCAGCTTGTCCGGGTTCAGGTGGATGAGCACGCCCTTGATCAACACCAAGTCCACCGGCTTGGGCGGGGTGAATTCCAGGATCGAAGTGTGGTGGACCGTGATGTCCCCGAGCCGTTTCAGTTCGGCCACGGCCTGGGCGTTGATCTCCACGGCGGCGAGGTCGGCCTGCGGGAGCAGTTGCCGCAGGGCGCGGAGGTTGAGGCCGAGGTTCGCGCCGAGTTCGAGGACCGAGCGGACGTTCTCCGTGCGGCCGAGCACCTTGGCAAAGAGCGCCAGATTGCTGGCCACCCACTGCGCCCCGACATTGCGCTGGGTGTAGTCGTTGCCGAACTCGCCGGCCCAGAAAGCTTCCTGCTCCGTGGCGAAGCGGGCTGGGGCGGCGGACTGCTTGCCCGGCTTGGCGGGCGGTTTCTTTCTGACCGACATGGGCGGACAGCATGGTGAATCCCCGTCATCCATTCAACCATTTCAACGCGGGCCTGCGGAAGAGGGCGCTACGTAGCGCCGGCCTCCGGCCGGCCGTGCGGCAAGCGTCCTCGCTAGCCTGCCAGCTCGAAACCGGGAGAAGTGCGTGGATGCACCCCACGGAAGAGGCGCAACTCAATTTCTGGCGCGCCGTGATTTCCCTGGTGCCTGCCCCGTTCGCGGATTCCCGAGCCGGGGGGAAGTCGCGCCAGCGTCTGGAGTGCGGCGTGTTTCAGCACCGCTTTCGGTTGGGCACACGGTGAGAGTGGCGAGCTGGCCAACGCCCGTGGCGGGGAAAAGCGGTGCTGAAAGACACCGCACTCCAGACGCTCCGCGTTGCCGGCGCAGTAGAAGGGGTTCGAGCGCACTGTTTTAGCTGCGGCGCTCGGCGTTTCTTTCGCCTCGCGTAGCGAGGACCGAAGGTAGCCGTGGGTTTCAACCCACGGTAATCGGGGAGAATGACTGGCGTCGCGTAGCGATGCAGGAACCGGTCGAGATTCTTGGCGACGTGGAAACGCGAGCGCTCAATCGTCGCTACGCGACGTAGCCTCCTTCGTGGCCTTACCGTGGGTTGAAACCCATGGCTACCGTCAGCAGGTCGCTACGCGACCTCGGCAAGCGACGGCGTTGCCCCATGGAACGCGCCTTCCGCCGATGGCCGCCCACAGCGGTCCGAAGTTTCAAGCCTTCACCCATACCCAGAGCCGGCCCTGGCCGAACTGGCCGATGGGCGGCAGGGACAGGGCCAGCCGGTTGACCGGTGAATCGTAGTCCGGCTCGGTGCCAGTCTGCGCGGCCAAGGCGGCGTTTACCACGCGGCTGAGGAAGTAGTAGGTGGAACTGTAGTGGTTCACCTCGGCCAGCTTGAGGCCGGGCACTTGCAGGGTGGCCAGCTCCGCATCGCGGAAGTAGCGGTTGTGCCAGGGCGGGATCACCGGTGGGAGGCCGGTATTGGCCCGCAGCACGTTGATCGCCTCCAGGCCGTCCTGGCTGTTCTCGCACATGGCATACACGCCGCCGGGCGCGAGGAGCTTGGCGATGTCAGCGATGGCCTGCGCCTGGGAGTTCCAATCGGGCAGGTTGATGAGCACGCGCTCGGTGTAAATCAGGTCGAACCCGCCGGCGAACTGCGGCATCTGGCGCACGTCGCCCACTTGAAAGTTCACCTCGCCCCGCAAGGTCTGGCCTTCGAGCAGGCCCCGGGCGGCGGTGATCATGTCCTCGGCGAAGTCAAAGGCCTGGAGCTTCACGGCATGACGGCGGGCGATCTCAATCGCCGTGATGCCGTTGCCGCAGCCGATTTCCAGCACACGCAGGCCGTCGCGGGCGCGGGCGGCGAGCACTTCCATCTCCAGTTGCTTGGCCAGCACATCGCGCGTGCCGGCCCATTGACCCAGGCCCGCCCGGCTGTTCCAGAAGGCCAGCACGTCGTCCGGCTTGTTTGACGTTTCGCTCATAAATTCGGTTCTCTGCCGGCCAGGATGTCGGCGACGCGTTCCGCGCCCCGGCCGTCCACCAAGGCGCGTCCCGCCGTCGTCATCTGCGCGCGGCGGGCAGGATTGTGGGCCAGGGCATTGAGGACTCCAGCCAATTTATCCGGTTCCCACCCGGCCGGTCCCGGCTCCAGCACCTCGGCGGCCCCGGCCCCGGCCAGCTTCCGCGCCGAGGCGAGCTGGTTCTCCACGATGACGAGCGAGCACAGCGGCAGCCCCAGGCACGCCGCCTCCCAGCAGGTGCTCCCGCCAGCGGTGACGGCGAGGTCCGCCCAGCGCATCAGCTCCGGCATGTCGCTGACGTTGCGCCGCAGGCTGGCTCCGGGCAGCCGCAGGCTGGCGCGCAGGCGTTCGTAATGCAGGCTGGCCCCACCCACCACGACGACCACTTCCAGGTCCGGCAAGGCCAGTTGCTCCAGCGCGGTGAGCACCGAGCCGGTGACGTTGTCGGGATCGCTGCCGCCCAGAGTGATGAGCAGCCGCCGCACCCGGGCGGGTGTCTCTCTCGGCCATTCCCGCCAGCGCGTGAAGTCCCGGCGCAGCAGGGCGAAGCGCGTCCCCAGCAGCAGCCGGGTGTGCGGGGCGCGCCGGGCATACAAGGCGGGTTCCGCGTGAAGGTTTTGGTTCAGCACCCAGTCGGCGACATACTCGCCGGCGTGGGCGTTGTCATCCACGCAGAGCAGTTTCACTGAGTCCCCGCGCAGGCGCGCCTGGAACGAGGTGTTGAAGTGATAGCCGTCGAGGACCACGGCTGGTGCGTTCAGTTCCTGCGCGATGGCGCGGGTGGCGTCCGCGTCCTCGGGGCTGCCAGCGACGCATCCGATCCGGCGCAAGCCCACGCCCTCAGTGGCCAGCCGTTCATCGAAGACGTCGGCGGTTCCGGCCCGCACCAAGCACGCGGCACCGCCGCGATCTTGCCAGGCCTGGGCCAAGGCAAGACAGCGCATCACATGGCCCAGGCCAATCTGCGGGCTGCCATCGGCGCGGATGAGGAGGGTGGGCATCGGATTGTCGGCGCCTAAAGACGTTCTTTCGGATCAAAGCTCCAGTCTGTGTCGTTCTTATAGACCGTGCCATCGTCGTCCTGCACCTGAGCTTTCAGTGCGGACGCGATCCTCAACATCTTTCTGAAGAGTGATGTGTCAGGCCACTTCGTGCTGACGTTGCCTTGGAACCAGTCAACCCAAGGCTCTTGATATGCAGACTTGCCTAACCACAACGCGAAATATTCGCCGTTCCGAGGTTCGAGCTTTAATTCCGGGTCGGATGCTACGTATGACAACCACTCTTCGGTCGTGATTTCCCTCCCCTCATTGTCCGCCCAAAATACTGCCCGTGTGATGTAAAGTTCTACTCCCATGTTCTGCTCTCCTTGATTTGCCTACGACACAGGCGCTTCGAGCTGGTCCGTGGGACGCGTGGATTGCAACCGCGAAGCTCATGTCGGGCTAGGTGCTCTAGCGCATTAGGCATCAGATTCATAATTCTGGATACATGTCTCCTGTAATCGTAAGACTGAAACCGTCGGCCAGCGCTCTGGCACACGCCTGACTGAAGTCTGCGATTTGAGGGTGCGAGTGCCCTGACGCCTCAAAACCCACTAACTCCTGGGCGAGCAACCTGAGTCGGTCCTGACCAATAACCAGTGCGGGACTCTTGTAACGCAGTGACGAAATTGCGTGCAATACCCCATATGGGCAATCATCTGAACGACAGTGCCCGAAAATCAACTCGTAGAATCCTTGGTTCAGGTATATCGCCTTCTGGCGAGTTCTGTCATCTGGTGAAGAGCTAGAATAGCAAACGAGAAATGCCATAAGCACGATGACGCCTAACTCAGAATTGACCTCAACACCTCCACCACCCGTTCCAGATCCCCCTCCGTCAGCCCTGCAAACATCGGCAGGCTGATGGTTTCGGCGTAATACTTCTCGGCCTCGGGGAAGTCGCCGTCCTTGAAGCCGAGCTGGCGGTAGTAGGGCTGGGTGTGGACGGGGATGTAATGGATTTGCACGCCCACGCCGGCGGCGCGGAGTTCCTCGACGATTTGGCGGCGGGACTTCTGGAGCCGGTCGAGCTGCAGGCGGATGACGTAGAGGTGCCAGGCGTTGGCGGTGTCCGGGTGCTGCCACGGCGTGACGAGCGGGAGGCCGTGGAGCAGTTCGTCGTAGCGGCGGGCGATGGCGCGACGGCGGGCGACGAAGGCGTCGAGCTTGTCCATCTGGCTCTCGCCGAGCGCGGCCTGGAGGTCGGTGAGGCGGTAGTTCCAGCCGAGTTCCGTCTGCTGGTAATACCACGGGCCGTGGCTCTCGCCCTGCATGAGCTTGGGGTCGCGCGTGATGCCGTGGCTGCGGAAGAGGAGGAGGCGCTCGTAGAGGTCCGTGCGGTTCGTCACAATCATGCCGCCCTCGGCGGTGGTGACGATCTTGACCGGGTGAAAGCTGAAGATGGCGAGGTCGCTGAACTCGCACGACCCCACGGGCCGGTCGCGATAGCTCGCGCCGATGGCGTGGGCGGCGTCCTCCAGCACGATGATGCCGTGGCGCTTCGCCAGCGCGGCGATGGCCGCCATCTCGCAGGACTGGCCGGAGAAGTGGACGGGCACGAGAACTTTCGGGAGGCGGCCGGCCTGCGCGGCCACGGCGAGTTTCTCCTCCAGGCGGGCGACGCTCAGGTTGTAGGTGCGCGGGTCAATGTCCACGAAGTCCACGTCCGCGCCGCAGTAGCGGGCGCAGTTGGCGGAGGCAACGAAGGTGTTCGGAGAAGTCCAGAGCAGGTCGCCGGGCTTCAGGGCCAGCGCGGCGGCGGCAAGGTGCAGCGCGGCGGTGCCGTTGGCGACGGCCACGGCGTGCTTCACGCCGCAGTAGGCGGCGACCTTGCGCTCGAAGCGTTCGACCGCCGGACCTTGCGTGAGCCAGTCGGATCGGAGCGCAGCGACGACAGCGGCGATGTCCGCTTCGTCGAGGGATTGGCGGCCGTAGGGTAGGGTGGGGCCGGAGACGGATTGCCAGGGGGAGTCGCTCATTGGGTCATGCTCGTCGGGACGGAGGGTTCAAGGAAGGCGCGGGGCCGCTGGCAAGTGGCGCGCGGCATTCATGCCGCTTCAGCGCACGCATTACGTTGGCGGTCTGGTGCAGCGAGGCCTTCGGACGGTGAAGCGGCATGAATGCCGCGCGCCGCTCAGCGGGCTGAAGCCGGGACTCCGAACGAGGCCTCATTGTCCCTCCGCCAGCGCGGTGCGCAGCTTGGCTGCGGTTTCATCCAGTGCCTCGGGGAGCACGGCCGTGCTGCCGGTGACGGGCATGAAGTTCGTGTCGCCGTTCCAGCGGGGGACGATGTGCCAGTGCAGGTGCTCCACGATGCCCGCGCCAGCCACCTTGCCGAGGTTCAGGCCGACATTAAACCCGTCTGGCCGCATGACCTTGCGGAGCGCGGCCTGCACGCGACGGAGCAGGACCTGCATCTCCATGGTCTCCTCGTCCGTGAGCTCGCACAGATCAGCCACCTGACGGTAAGGGCAGATGAGCGTGTGGCCGGCGTTGTAAGGGTAGGTGTTGAGCACCGCGTAGGAAGCCTTCGCGCGGCAGATGACATGGTGCGCGAGGTCCTCGGACGACTGGCCGATGGCGGCGAAGAGCGAACGACCGTCTGCATCGGCCTGCTTGGGGCCGAGGATGTATTGGATACGCCACGGGGCGTGCAGGCTTTCCATGCGCGGACGCTAGCGAGCGGGAAAGGGGAAGTCAAAGCGGCGAACGGTGGCGGCAGGCGTCCGCGCTTGCCGTAGAGCCGGGCGTCCCGCCCGGCGGGTGGAGGGCAACGCAGTTCCAAGCGGGCAACTCAGTGCAAATCGGTAGCCTGCCGACGGACGACACCCCTCACCCCAACCCTCTCCCCTCC
>CAZOCL010000103.1:0-18078 GCA_964578245.1 uncultured Klebsiella sp.
CGGGTGGCCTTCGCCGACGGATTCGGAAGAGAAGATGAAGCGTTTGCTCATGCGTTTAACTGCAAGGTTGTCGTTTTGAACTGCGTTTGGCAGCGGGCGAGAAACCTAGCCAACCACCGGGCCAAAGCAACTTTTTATTCCGGGCCAAGGGGGTGGAAACCACCCGCGCCTTTCCACCCGGCCTCGCCCCTGTTTCAATCAGCGCGCTTGCACTTGCTCGACTGCACCCTGCCAACCCCGGAGGAGAACCTCGCGGGAGACGAGGCTTTGCTCAATGCCTGCGAAGCTCAGGGCGGGGCGGTGCTGCGGTTCTGGGAGTCCCCGGTTCCGTTCGTGGTCGTTGGCTATGGGAACGAGGTAGCGCGGGAGGCGAACCTCGCGGCCTGCGCGACGGACAGCGTGCCGGTCCTGCGCCGGTGCAGCGGGGGCGGGACGGTCCTGCAAGGGCCAGGCTGCCTGAACTACGCCGTGGTGCTGGCGATTGCCTCGGACCCGGTGCTGGCCACGGTATCTGGGACGAACCGCTTCATCCTGGGACGCACGGCCGGGGCATTGGCCGGTTTGCTAGGTGAACCGGTGGCGCAATGCGGGGATACGGATTTAGTCTGGCGGGGGCTCAAGTTCTCCGGCAACGCCCAGCGCCGGCGGCGGACGCACCTGTTGTTTCATGGCACCATCCTGCTCGGCGCTGATCTCTCGCTCGTGGAGAAGTATCTGCCCCAGCCGTCCCGTCAGCCGGAATACCGGGGGGGGCGTCCGCACCGGGATTTCATCACGAACCTGCCGTTGACGGCGGATGCGGTGAAGCGGGCGCTGGCCGGGGTTTGGAAGGCAACGCCAGGTTCACTCATGTGGCCGCAGGAGGAAACCGAGCGGCTGGTCCGCGAGCGCTACGTGTTGGCCGCATGGAACCGGCAGCGATGAAGTCGCCTCGCTTGCGGCAGTCCAGCTCTGCCGTTATCGTCAGCGCTGTCCGCAGCCGGTCCGAATCGTGAAGCGCGCCACTGGTCATCTCACCTTAATCCTGCTGGCAGTGTTGTCCCTCGCGGCCACGCTGCCTGCGGCGGAGCAGGGCAGGGGGACGATTCACTTCGACCGGGACATCCGGCCGATCCTTTCCGATCACTGCTTTGCCTGCCACGGGCCGGACGGGGCGAAGCGAAAGGCCAGTCTGCGCCTCGATACGCGCGAGGGGTTGTTCGGCGTCGGCAAGTCCGGCGCGCGCGCGGTTGCTCCCGGGAAGCCTGACGCCAGCGAAATGCTGAAGCGCATCACCGCCACGGACGCAGGCGAGCTGATGCCCCCTCCCAAAACCGGCAAGCCGCTCAGTCCGGCACAAGTCGCCTTGCTGCGCCGCTGGGTGGAAGAAGGCGCGCCGTGGTCGCCGGGCTGGGCGTTCACGCCGCCGCAACTGCCAGCCCTGCCCGAAGTAAAGCTCGCCACCTGGCCGCGCAACCCGCTGGACCATTTCGTCCTCGGCGCGCTGGAGCAGCGTGGCTGGCGGCCGGCACCGGAGGCGGACCGCATCACGTTGCTTCGCCGCCTGAGCTATGACCTGACCGGTTTGCCCCCGACACCGGAGGAGGTGGATGGCTTCCTCGCGGATGCGTCACCGCAGGCCTATGACCGGGTCGTCGAGCGGCTGCTGGCGTCGCCGCACTTTGGTGAGCGCATGGCGCAGCACTGGCTGGACCTCGCGCGCTATGCCGACTCTGATGGGTATCACGACGACTTCCTCCGCGAGATGCACGGGTATCGCGACTACGTCATCTCGGCCTTCAACCGCAACCTCCCGTTCAGCCAGTTCACCATCGAGCAGCTTGCCGGCGATCTGCTCCCGAACCGCACCCGAGACCAGCTTGTCGCCACTGCCTTTAACCGCAATGGACCAACCACCTCGGAGAACGGCGCGGACGCCGAGGAGTATCGCGCGCGCTACGCCTCTGAGCGGGTGAACACCACCGCGACCGTCTGGCTGGGCCTCTCGCTCGCGTGCGCCGAGTGTCACGACCACAAATACGATCCGCTGACGGCGCGGGACTACTACCGGATGTTTGCCTTCTTTGATCAGGTGCCAGGCAATCCACTCGCCAACGGCCCGTTCGCCGAGCCCATCCTGCGCATTGTGCTGCCAGGGATGGATGAGCAGGTCAAAGCGGCGGAGGCGGAACAGGCCCGCTGCCGCGATGTCCTGCTCAAACTGTATTACGCGCCTCAGGCCGAGTGGGACCGCGCGCAGACCGAATGGGAGCAGCGCTTGCGGGAGCTCAAGCTGGACGCCGTGCGCCTGAGTGACTGGCGGAAAACCGGGCCGTTCCCTGTAGAATCGGTGAGGACCGGAGAGAAGCTGCCGCCCGAGCGCGCGCAAGTGGACGGGGATCGCGACGCGGCGAAGCTGATCAAATGGGAGACGCTCAAAGTCGCGCCGACGAACGATGTGAAACTCGAAGCGAGCGCGGGCATCGCCAGCCTGCAATGCGACGTGGCTACGGTGACGGCGGCCATCCTGCGCTGCCGGCTCAGCACGAACGCGACGGCGCGTGTCTGGCTCAATAACCAGCTCGTCCACGAGAGCGGCCGGGAGCCGGAATCGCTCGGGGCGCAGCGGCTGTTCAATGTGCGCGTGCCGGCGGGACGGCATCGGTTGCTCGTGCGCGTGACTCCGCTGACCCGCCAGGGGGAGATGGCTTTCAACGCCCAGGAATCCAATGTGCACCGGCTCCGGCTGGAGAGTTTCAAGGCCAACGTCTTTGCCATCCCACCGGCCCAGCGCGCGACCAACGACATCACCTCCGTGAAGCGCGTCTTCCGCGAACTGCACTATCCTGAGATTGATGTCGCGCAAGCGGCGTCCGAGCTGGCGCAGGACCGGCTGAAGCTAGTCTCGAAGAACACATCGCGCATCCGCATCATGGCGGAGAGCACGAACCGCGTCCCGACCCATGTGCTGATGCGTGGGGATTTCCGGAAACGCGGGGAGCCAGTCTCCGCGGCCATCCCGGCGCTCTTCGGGAGCTTGCCAACAGACGCGCCCACCAATCGCCTCGCGCTCGCCCGCTGGTTGGTGTCGCGGGAGAATCCCCTGACCGCGCGGGTGACGGTGAACCGCCTGTGGCAAATGGTCTTTGGCCTGGGGATCGTGAAGTCATCCGAGGACTTTGGTGCCCAGGGCGAGCCGCCCACTCACCCGGAATTGCTCGACTGGCTGGCCGTGCGTTTCATGGACAGCGGGTGGGATGTGAAGGCGCTGCTGCGGGAGATCGTGACCAGCGCGACGTATCGGCAGGCATCGGGGCCAGTGTTCAGTAACCAGTATTCAGTAATCAGTCCGAGGGCCGTGAGTCCGACTGATCACTGGACACTGAACACTGAACACTTCACTCGTCTGCGAACCGATGACCCCGAAAATCGCTGGCTTGCGCGCGGCCCACGCTTCCGCATGCCGGCCGAGTTCATCCGCGACACCGCGCTGGCCGCTAGTGGCTTGCTGGAGCGCAACCGAGCACCCGAGGGACGCAGTGTGCTGGCGTATCAACCGGGGCCGGACCTGTGGCGGGAATATGCTTTCGGCGAGAGTCTCAAATACATCCAGGACCATGACGGGGAGTTGTATCGGCGTGGGGTTTACATGTTCTGGAAGCGCTCGGTGCTGCATCCCTATCTCGCAGTGATGGATGCGCCCACGCGGGATGTTTGCACGGCGCGGCGTCCGGTGACGAACACGCCGACACAGGCACTGGCGTTGCTCAACGAGACGTTGCTCGTCGAGTGCGCGCGGGTGCTCGCGCAGCGTCTGCTGCTGGCGGAAGGGCTCGACGATGCGGCTCGGTTGCAACGGGGGTTCCGGCTGGTGCTCGCGCGGCCACCGACGGAGCAAGAAGCCACCGCCCTGCTCGCGTTGCACGCGGACACGCTGCGGCATTATCAGGCGGACCCAGCGGCGGCGAAGAAGCTGGTTTCGGTGGGGGAGTCGGAACGGCCCGCCAAGCTGGACGTGGCGCAGCACGCCGCCTGGCTGTGCGTGTGCAACGCGCTGCTCAACCTGGATGAAACGCTGACAAAGGAATGACGAGCATGAGCGATTTCACCAAGGAACTGACCAGCGCATTGCGTGGGGGAGAGGGAGCGAGCCGCAGGCGGTTCCTCCAGCGCGGTGCGTTCGGCTTTGGTGCGCTGGGCTTTCTCGAGGCGGCGGGGATGTTGAACGGCGCGGCGGCGCCTTCCGTGCCAAAGGGAGTGATGCAGGCGTTTCACGTTCCGCCCCGGGCCAAGCGCGTGATCTTCCTCTTCATGGGCGGCGGCCCGTCGCAGTTCGAGACGTTTGATCCCAAGCCCAAGTTGAACAAGCTCTGGGGCAAGCCGATGCCCGACAGCCTCACTAAGGGCGAGCGCGTGGCACAGCTTCAAGGTTCGCCGCTGGTCATCCTGGGCACGCACCGGAAGTTTTCAAAGTGCGGGAAAGCGGACGTCGAGGTCAGTGACCTGCTGCCGTACCTGCGCAAGGTGATGGATGAAGTCACCGTCATCCGCTCGATGCAGACCGATGCGATCAACCACGATCCCGGCGTGACCTTCATGCAGACCGGGCATCAGTTGCCCGGACGTCCGGCGATGGGGGCGTGGCTCTCGTATGGGCTGGGCAGTGAGAACGCGAACCTGCCGGCCTACATGGTGCTGCTCTCCGGTCAGGGGCAGGATCAGAATGTGAAGGCGCGTTACTGGACCAGCGGGTTCTTGCCGACGATTCACCAAGGCGTGCAGCTACGCTCGCCCGGCGAACCGGTCTTCTATCTGGACAATCCGGCGGGCATGGACAGTGCGACGCGGCGGCGGGTGTTGGACAGCATTCGCGAACTGAACCAGGCGCGGCTGGATACCGTGGGCGATCCCGAGATTGCGACGCGCATCGCGCAATACGAGATGGCCTACCGCATGCAGACCAGCGTGCCGGAGTTGACCGATCTCGCGAAGGAGCCGAAGAGCGTGGTGGACCTTTACGGCGAGGATGCGCGCAAGCCCGGCACCTTCGCGGCGAACTGTCTGCTGGCGCGTCGGCTGGCGGAGCGAGGGGTGAGGTTCATCCAGCTCTACCATCGCGGCTGGGATCATCACGATGGCATCCAGGGGCGCATGGTTCAGGAGTGCCAGAAGATTGATCAGCCGTGCGCGGGGCTGCTGCGTGACCTCAAGCAGCGCGGGTTGCTCAAGGACACGTTGGTGATCTGGTCCGGCGAGTTTGGCCGCACGCCGATGGCACAGGGCGATGCGAAGTCTGAGAACTATGGACGCGACCACCAGATGCGGGCGTTTACTTCATGGGTGGCGGGCGGCGGCTTCAAGGCCGGGGCAGTGCAAGGGGCGACGGATGAGTTTGGCTACACGGTGGTGGAGCGGCCGGTCCATGTGCATGACCTGCATGCGACGATGCTGCATGTGCTGGGGATTGACCACCTGCGGCTGACCTTCAAGTTCCAGGCCCGTGAGCACCGGCTCACGGATGTAGCGGGGAAGGTCGTGCCGGGATTGCTGGCGTAAGTGAATCAGACCTCCACCCGGCCCTCGAAGGCGAAGTCTGCGGGGCCGTTGAGCCGCACATCGGAGAAGCCTTCGCCGCTGGACTGAAAGCTGACTTCCAAGGTGTCACCACCTTGCACGAGCACCTTCACCGGCGAGGTGAAGCCTTGGACACGCGAGGCGATCATGGCCGCCGCGCTCACGCCGGTGCCGCAGGCCAGGGTCTCGCCTTCGACGCCGCGCTCATAGGTGCGGACGCGGATGTGATTGGGTCCGAGGACCTGGGCGAAGTTCGCGTTGGTGCCCTTGGGCTTGAAGTGCGCGTGATAGCGGACTTCGGCTCCGCATTGATTAACCATGGCCTTGTCCGCGTCGGGCACGAAGATTACGGCGTGCGGCACTCCGGTATTGAGCGAGTGGATGCTTGTGGTCCCTGTGGAAAGCGCAACCTGCTCGCTGAGGCGCAAGCTGTGAGGTGGGGTGAGGTTCACGGTCACGCGTTCGCCCTGGAAGATCGCGGTGATGACGCCGGCGACGGTCTCGAAGGTCACGCCGTCCGTCGCACCCGTGAGCCGCTGGATGTAGCGGGCGAAGCAGCGCGCGCCATTGCCACACATCTCGGCACGGCTGCCGTCGCTGTTCCAGAATTCCCAGGCCCAGTCGGCCTTCCCCGAGGCGCAGGGGATCAGCAGCATGAGGCCGTCTGCCCCGATGCCGCGCTGGCGGTGGCACAAGTGGGTGACCTGCTCCGGCGTGAGCTGGATAGTCCCCGCACGGTTGTCGGCGAGGATGAAGTCATTGCCCGCACCGTTCATCTTCGTGAATTCCAGAATCATGGCGCGGGAAGGTAACGGCATGCCCCGCAGGTGCAAGCGACAAAGAAGTCATCTCCCGCTGGACAGGGCGGCGAAGTCCCGCTATTACCACATTTTTGGAGACAAGACGCTCTTCCGTCCGCTACACTGCCGCTCACCCTGAGCTACTAGAAAGAAGCCCAGCGGACGTATCAGCCCGTGACCATGAAAGCGAAATCAGGTTCCAACCGCAGCGGCCTCCTCGGCGGCGGCAATTGGATTGTCGATCAGGTGAAAATGATCGACGTCTATCCCCAGCGCGAGCGGCTGGCCAACATCAGCCGGCAGTCGGAAGGCACGGGTGGCGCGCCCTACAACGTGCTGGTGGATCTCGCCCGGCTCGGCGCGCCCTTCCCGCTCACGGGGGCTGGGCTGGTGGGCAAGGATCTGCTCGGCAACCGGATTTTGGAGGACTGCAAGACGCACAACATTGACCCGAAATTCCTGCGGGCCACCGGGGATGCACCGACGTCCTACACGGACGTGATGACCGAGGCCAATGGCGGGGTGCGAACGTTCTTCCACTGCCGCGGCGCAAACGCGCTCTGGGATGGCAAGGACCTGGATTTCTCCAAGTCGAAGGCCAAGATTTTCCACCTCGGCTACCTGCTGCTCCTCGATGCAATGGACAAGGAGGACAAGAAGTTCGGCACGAAGGCTGCCGCGTTGCTCGCCGCCGCCCAGGAAGCCGGCCTCAAGACCAGTGTGGATACGGTGAGCGAGGACAGTGACCGATTCGCCAAGATCGTCACCCCGGCGCTGAAGTTCGTGGACTACTGCATCCTCAACGAGCTGGAGGCGGGCAAGACCACCGGCTTCAAGATTCGCAAGCCCGACGGCACGCTGGACACCGTCTCCCTGCGGCACGCGGCTGGCGCGCTACTGCAATGTGGCGTGAAGGAACTCGTCGTCATCCACTTCCCCGAAGGCAGCTTTGCCCGCACGCGCGATGGCAAGGACTCCTGGCAGTCCTCGCTCAATCTTCCGCAGAAATACGTCGTTGGAACGGCCGGAGCAGGGGATGCCTTCTGTGCTGGCGTGCTCTACGGGCTGCACGAAGGCTGGGAACTACAGCAATGCCTGCTCACCGGCGTGTGTGTGGCCGCTGCGAGCCTCAGCCATGCGACCTGCACGCAGGGTGTGGGCAAGCTGGAGGCCGCGATGGCGCTGGCAAAGAAATACAAGCCGCGTCCGCCGCTGGAGCCGGAGTTCTGAGTGTCCGCCGGTGACGGGATGAAAAGCAAAAGACCCGCAGGTGCGGGTCTTTGCGTTTTGTGCGCTTGAAGCTCAGCCCGCGATCATTCGTTCGCCCGGTTGCAGCTTCATCTGCTCCGGGTCGATGCCATTGGCGCGACACCACTCGCAGTAGGCGTTGGGAGAGATTTCGCTTGGCTTGATTTCGCTACGGCCGCCCCAGAAGACGTTCGTGTAGCTCACGGTGATGCCGAGGCTGGTCAGATGCGCATCAATTGCCGCCTTGTGGGCGAGCACGAGCGTCTTGTCCGTGCCATGCGCCACGCCCATGACGTTCACGTTGCGGAACTCCGGACCGCCCTCACGCCAGTAGGCATGCGTCATGATGTGATGGCGACCGACCTCGCGCCCCGCCTCGATCTCCCGGCCGGGCGGCACAGCCCAGTGGAAGAGCGCGTTGAACTTGGTGACCTTCTCGCCGGTGGCGAGGGTCTTGACGTGCTCGAGGAAGGTGGAGAAGCGACCGATGATCTTGCGGCGGTCGAAGTCCTCGGCAACCTCGAGGAAGGTCTTGAGCGGGACCCCAGCCTCGTCGGCCCGGGCGGCCCAAAGGTTGGGCACGATTTCCTCGGGTTTGAACTCACGCTTCACGCCTTCAAGGATGCGCCACTCCAATTCGTTGAGGGTGACCATGGCCACGTCGGTGGCTTCGGCGGGCACCTCCGCCTTGCTGCCGGGTTCCATGCCTTTGCGGCGCGTGTGCCCGACCCCGAGGGCGAAGAGCTTCTTGGCCGGCATGAGGCGGAAGTGGCCGGCTCCGATGCGCTTCGCGAGATACTCGCAGTGGCGGGGCATTGAGTAGCCGGCGGGGATCTTCAGGGTGGTCCAGAGCTTGTAGGTCGAGCCGGGGGTGGCAGCGTCGGTGGAACGGGTCACTACGTGGCCGGAAAACGGGTCGTTCTGGAACAAGTCGTCGAAGGCCGCGTCGAGTTTCTCCTGCGGCACCTCCCAGGCGACCAACGCGCCTTGCGCCAGATTGGTGGCCAGCAGGGTCTGCCGCACGCGTCGGATGACACCCGCCCGCAGCATGGCTTGGATGCGTTCGATGACCGTTTCCAACGGCAACCCGGAGAGGCGGGCAATGGCACCCAGCGGGTCCGATTGAAAGCCCTGCAACTGGTCTTCGGAGATCGCGAGGATGCGATGGTTGATGGGATCGGCAATTTCAACCGGGACGGTGGCAAGGCTCATACTTCAAGTGTCAGACGAATCTTCGTGCCTCATCATTCCCGACGGGGCAGGGGGCTGCCAGCCACAATTTTGTCCGAAACCAACCGGATTCTGACCGCTGACCATCCGTAGGAGACGACGTGAGGAGTCACTGATATTTCAACTCGTCGCCCGCGAAACACGCCATACATACGAAAGAGGAAGGGACTGCGAAATGGCGGCTCACTCTCCGAGGACAGGGAGAAGTTTGAGACTCCTCACGTCGTCTCCTACCGCATGTTCACGTCAGTTTTGCTTGGCTGACCATTGCTCGGCGAAGCTTCGCAGTTCGGCCTGGCTGGGGAGGCCGAGTTTGTGGACGATGTTCTGGCAGACCATGGGCAGCGGGAGCGACTGATGGGCGATCCGGCGGTTGATTTCCCCGGGCTCGCAGCCCGAACCGAGGAGTTGCAGCACCAGCCGTTCATCCTCGTTCAGCAAATCCTGCCGGCTCCATGGCTGGTTGCGAAAACGCTTTTCAATTTCCGCGAGCGTCTGGCCGCTCACGGCCGGCGTGCAGAAGAACCGGCCCGCCAAGGCGTCACGGATGGCGGTGACGAGAAAGGTGGGGGCCGACTGCTTGAGCACATAGGCGGCAGCCCCGTTCTCGGCGGCTTCCTGCACGTAGCGGGGATCGTCGAAGAGCGACAGCACAATCAGCAGTGGGCGGGGAGTCTGCTTGGCCAGCTCGCGCAACAGATCCAATCCGCCGACCATGGGCATCACGATGTCGGTGATGACCACGTCCGGCGTGGACTGCTCGATGAGGTGGAGCGCCTCCAGGCCGTTGGGTGCCTCGCCGATGACCCGGAAGTCCGCCTGGGCTTGCAGGAGTCCACGAATCCCACGCCGCACGAGCGGGTGATCTTCAACGATGAGGATGCTGATCTTCTTCACGGCGTGGCAATGCTGGAACCCAAGCAGGTGCGTTGCATGTGGGAACCATAGCAAAATCGGCGGCCAGAGAACAGCCAGAAGTTGGCCGAAACGGGCCGGGCGTGTCTCCCGGCTTCTTGCCTCCAGCAATGTCACCCGGAGCCTGGTTCGAGAAAGCCTGGGACGGTGGAAATGGCGCCAGCGTCTGGAGTGCGGTGTCTTTCAGCACCGCTTTTCCCCGTGCGTGGGGCGCTGGCAAACTCGCCGCCCTCACCGTGCGTCCAACCGAAAGCGGCGGTGAAACACGCCGCACTCCAGACGCTCCGCGCCGCCGGTAACGATGGGCCTCACGCCCGCGTCTGGGCGGCCGGATAGGTGCCAGATATTGAAGTGCGCCCGGCTCGTCGGGCTGCGGATTACGCCGGCTTCGGGGCCTCGGTCATGCCCATGATCTCGTAACCGCAATCCACATAGAGCACCTGGCCGGTGATGGCCGCTGCGCCGTCGCTGGCGAGGAAGGTGCCGGTGGCGCCGAGTTCGTCGGGGAGGACATTGCGCTTGAGGGGCGCGTGCTGCTCATAGTGCTTGAGCATCGCGCTGAAGCCGGCGATGCCGCGCGCCGCGAGAGTGTTCACCGGACCGGCGGAGATGCAGTTCACGCGGATCTTCTGCCCGCCGAGATCATAGGCGAGATAGCGCGTGCTGGCCTCGAGCGCGGCCTTGGCCACGCCCATGACGTTGTAGTGGGGAATGACCTTCTCCGCGCCGTAGTAGCTCATGGCGACGATGCTGCCGCCTTCGGTCATCAGCGGCGCGGCCCCGCGAGCGAGCGCGACGAGCGAATAGGCGCTGACGTCATGCGCGACCTTGAAGGCATCACGCGTGGTGTTCACGAAGCGGCCTTCGAGGGCCTCCTTCGGGGCGAAGGCGACCGCGTGGAGGAGCAGATGCAGCTTGCCGAACTTCTGCTGCACGGCGGCAAAGACGTTCGCGATGTCCTCGTCCTTGGTCACGTCACAGGGCAGCAGCAGCGTATCCGGGCCAAAGGTGCTGACCAGTTCCTCGACGTTTTCCTTGAGGCGTTCGCCTTGATAGGTAAAGGCGAGGGTGGCCCCGGCCTTGGCCCAGGCCTGAGCGATGGCCCAGGCGATGGAGCGCTTGTTGGCGACGCCGAAGACGATTCCGATTTTGCCAGCGAGTAGTGACATAGCGGAGAAAGGATGCGGTGGGCGGACGCGGTGTGGCAAGGCGGTTTCTGCCCACGAAACACGAGAATGAACGCGAAGCCTAAGGGGTTCAGTAACCCGAGCGAGTTTTCGGCAGCCATTCGCGTCGATTCGCGTGATTCGCGGGCACCAGAATTTCGATCACCGCTTCAACCTCAGCCCCACCAACCCGGCCAGTCCCACGAGCAAAAGTGCCGTCACACCAAAGGCCCCCGCGTGGGGCTGGGCCGGCGCGAGAAAGAGCGCGCCAGCTCCCACCGCTGGACCGAGGCAGATGCCGATCCCAATGGCGGCTTCATGGATGCCGCCGTGCTCCCCTTGCGTGTCGCCTACGTCCATGGAGTAGAAGAGCGAAGAGTAGTAGAGCAGGCCGGTGGCCATGCCGAAGACGATTTGGGCACCAACTAAGACTCCGAATGACTTGCCCAGCAACAGCACGGCGTAAGCAGCGATCAGCCCAACGAACGCGGTCAGCATCCAGCGGAAGCGGTAGTGCCAGCCACCCCACCGCCACAGCAGGACGAAGGTGCAGAGTCGCGCGAGGAACCAAACCGCCCAGAACCAGCCGCTCTGCGCGACGCTGAGCCCAAGCTCGGCGGATCGCCCCGGCACCACGGCCAGGAACGAGTGAATGGCGATGTAGGCGAAGGGGTTCGCGAGCCACGCCATCTTCAGAAAGGTTTGAGGCGATACCGCTTGCTGAAGCGCGGCGGCTTCCGGGTGGTGTGCTGCTACGGAAGCAGTGGACTGAATCGAAGGGTGGGGCAAGCGCTCCAGCCAGAGCGTCAGCGCGAACTGCACCGTGAAGATGCCGGCTGGGATCCAGAACAGGCTGCGAGCACCGAGCCATTCAAACAGCGAGCCGCCCAGAAAATACATCAGCCCTGCGCAACCGGACCAGACGACGTTGTAAATGCCGACCATGCGCTTGGTGCCTGCGTCGGATTCGCCGTGGGTGGCGAAAGCCTCGAGGGCGGGCCAGGTGAAGCACATGGACACGGTCCAGCAGAGCAGGGTAAGGAACACGCCCGCGAGCGAATCCAGCAGCGCGCCCATCACCATCGCCACGGTCATGCCTAGGAACCCGACTTTCATCGCGGCGGTCAGCCCGCGGCGTTCTGCGAAGCGTCCGCCCAGCCAGGCTGCCGGGACATAAATCAGGCCGTGCAGGGCGCAAGTGAGCAGATTCTCCCGGTTGCCGAAACCGTGTTCTTGCTGGAGCAGGAAGAAGAGATAGGTGCCGAAGTAGGAACAGCCGAGCGTGTTCAGCCCGGCAAGCAGGAACCCAGTGGCTTTGCGGCGCGTCATCATAACGCGGAACGCAGAACGCGGAACGTGGAAAAATTCAAACTGCGCCCCCGGCAGTTTTCCGCGTTCCGGCTTCCGCGTTCCCCGTTTCATCGAGGGCTTTCCGGCAATACCATTTCACGGCGTTGGACATGGGGGGCTGGAGCTGGTCCAGATCGGCGGCGGAGCACCAGCGGATGTCGTGGTGCTCCTCGGCGGCGAGAGTTACGTCACCGCCGATGGGGCGCGCCCAGTAAATCATGCCGATGTGTTCGTGGGTCTCATTGATGCGGTGGATGTCGAGGAAGCGCGGGGCGATGAGTGCGCGGGTGCCCGGCTCAGTGGTTGGCGGGCGTTCGCCGATGAGTTGCACGTCCAGGCCGCTCTCCTCCTTCGCCTCACGAAGCGCGGCAATTTCCGGGTCCTCATCCAGTTCGATGTGTCCGCCGAGCGGCAGCCACTTGCCGAGTTTGCGATGCAGGATGAGCAGCACCTTCGCCTCGTGGACAACGAAGATGGCGACGGTGAAATCGATCTTTTCGTGGATGTGGGCCAAGGGGGAAAGTAATTAGTAATCAGTGTTCAGTATTCAGTCAGAGATCACGCGGCGGACTGAACACTGAATACTGAACACTGAAAACCGGTTCAGTAGTCGTAAAGGCCGCTGTCGTGCGAGTAAGCACCATTCGCTCCGGCGGGTCCGCCCTCACCGCCCATGAGGTCGCCGAGCACGTCGCCCATGTCGGCCTCGATCTTCTCGGGGTCCTCGCCGGCTTCGAGTCGTTTGATGGCGATGTCGAGTTCCTTGGGCATCGAGCCGGGCGGCATGATGTCCTTCATCTTGCGCATCATGTGCGCCATGTGCTTGGGGTTGTTCTCGTCGAGACTCGCCATGTCCCGCTCCATTTCGCGCATGGCGCTCTCGATCCGCGGGTCGTCCATGTCGGGCATCGGCGGGCCGCCCGCGTCGGCGTCGGCCCCGGTCGTGGCAGCGGGTTCCGCTAACCCCTTGGTCATGGCAAAGCGGCTCATCTGCTTCCGCATCTTCTTGTTGCCGCACTTGGGGCAGACGGGCGTGCGGTCGGGGTTGATGCGCTTGGAGAGGAAGTTGAAGACCACCCGGCACTTGGGGCAGGCAAATTCGTAGATGGGCATGGGACAAGGAAACCACTAACCCGCACTAACTGGCACTAATGGAAAATCCATTCAGGCCGCAAGTTTTCATTAGTGCAAGTCAGTGCAGGTTAGTGGTCTTTGAATGTGGTTCAAAGCAGAAGCCCCGGTTTTGTAACCGGGGCTTCGCGAGTGATTTTGTTCCGGTTACTTCATCCGGTCGAAGTTCTTCTGAAGGATCTGCCAGTCGGGCAGGGCCGCGAACTTCTCGCGGTTGGTGCTGATGATCTTCGCCTCGTTGGCGTTCTTGGTCGGTCGGTTGACCTTGTAGATGATGCCGAACTTGCCGGGCATCAGCTCCTCGGAGAGCTTGTAGGCGGCATATTCGTCGGTGACGTCGTGATCCTTCGGGACTTCGGGGAACTGGCCGCCCTTGCGGGGGTTCGCGCCGTCGAAGGCACCCGGATAGAATTCGACGCACTCGCTGAGGCACTCGATGAAGCTGAAGCCGTCGTGGTCCATGGCGGCTTCCATCATCTGGAGGACGTGGTTCGGGTTCGTGTGGGTGGTGCGGGCGACGAAGGTCGCGCCGGCCGCGATAGCCTGCTTCATCGGGTTGATCGGACGGTCACCGCTGCCCCAGGCGTCAGTCTTGGACTTGTAGCCGAGGGGCGAGGTGGGGGAGGTCTGGTTCTTGGTGAGGCCATAGACCCAGTTGTCCATCACGCAATAGGTCAGCTTCACATTCTTGCGCGCGGTGTGGCTGAAATGGTTGCCGCCGATGGAGAAGGCGTCGCCGTCGCCGCCGAAGACGAAGACATGGAGGTCAGGGCGTGAGAGCGAAACGCCGCTGGCGAAGGGCAGGGCGCGGCCATGGATGAAGTGCGCACCGTGGGCTTGCACGAAGTAGGGGAAGCGGCTGGAGCAGCCGATGCCGGCCACAGTCGTGATCTTCTCGTGGTGCATCTTGCGCTTCTCGATGAGCTTGAAGTAGAGCGCGAGCACGGAGAAGTCACCGCAGCCGGGGCACCAGGTCGGGTGGTCGGCGGCGACTTCCTTCTTGGTGAGGCCTTTGCGGTCGCCTTCGGGAAGCGGCGGGACGGGGGCCAGGTTGAGGTTGCCCGTGCGGGTGAGGGTTTCGGAGGGGAAGGAGAGAGCGGTCATGTCGTGAAATGAAATTGAGTTTCGTCGGTGAAAATTACTTCGTCATCGCCTTCACGCGGTCGAGAATCTCGCGAATCTTCCAGGTGAGGCCATCCACCTTGGTGAGGCCACGGATCTTCGGATCGCAGTAGCGCGCGCGGAGCACGGCCCCGAGCTGGCCGTAGCCGTAAAAGCCTTCGTCGTTGAGCTCGACGACGAACACGTGCGTGAACGCCTCGAAGATCTTTTCCAGACCGTTCGGCAGGGGATTGAGATACTTGATGTGCAGCGCGGAGACGGCGTCGCCGTTGGCGCGTGCCTGCTTGACGGCTTCTTCCACCGGGCCCTTGCTGGAGCCCCAGCTCACGAGGAGCACCTGGCCTTCGGGTGCGCCGAAGACGGTCGGGGTGGGGAGATCCGCGCCGAGCTTCTTGAGCTTGTTGCGGCGCTTGGCGGTCATCTGCACATGCAGCTTGGGCGAGCCGGTCGGGTGGCCGAGCTCGTCGTGCTCCAGGCCGGTGACGACGGGATACTTGCCGCTGGCGACGCGGGTGCCGGGCGCGAGATGGCGGGTGATGCCATCGGTGGCGGCGAGGTCGTAGGGCTTGTGATCAGCAACGGGCGTGAAGTCCGGCGAGATGTCCTGACATATCTTTTCCAGTTCGGGCATTTTGAAGGCCTCGATGCGGGAGGCGATGCCCTGGTCGGTGAGGATGATGACGGGCGTGCTGTATTTGCGCGCGATGTTCACGGCTTCAATCGCCGTGTAGAAGCAATCTTCCACGCTGCTGGGCGCGATGACGACGCGGGGTGAATCACCATGACCGCCGAAGCAGGCGATGTTCAAGTCGGACTGCTCGACGTTTGTCGGCATGCCGGTCGAGGGGCCGCCGCGCTGCACGTCCACAATGATCAGCGGAATCTCCGCCATCACCGCCCAACCGAGGGCTTCGGTCTTGAGCGAGATGCCCGGGCCGGAGGAACCGGTCACGGCCACGCGACCACCCCAGCTGGCACCAATGGCCATCGAGATGGACGCGATTTCGTCTTCGCACTGGATGAAGGAGCCGCCGTATTTGGGCAGTTCCTTGCGGAGCAGCTCCATGATGTCGGACCACGGCGTGATCGGGTAGCCCGCGCCGAAGCGCACGCCGGCCGCGATGAGGCCATAGGCGAGCGCCTCGTTGCCGCCCATGACGATCTGGTTGTGGCCGACGTTTTCACCGGGCTTGAACTTGAACAGCTCCGCCGCGGTCGCGAGCGTGTGGCTGTAACCGCCGTTGAAGGCCGCGATGGCCGTCTCGGCGACCTTCGGGTCCTTGCCGGCGAAACGCTCATTCAGGAGGCGATGCAGCTTCGGCACGTCGAGGTTGAACATCTTCGCGATCAGCCCGAGCGAGTAAACGTTCTTGCCCTTGTCGCGGCCCGTGCCACCGATGGCTTCGACCACGAGGCTCGAAATCGGCAGGCCGATATGGCGATACTTGGCGAGGTTCTCCGCCGGGATTTCCTTCACGTGGTCGGAATCGTAGAGAACGATGCCGCCCTTTTTGAGCGAACTGAGGTGCCCTTCGTAGCTGTGCTGGTAAAAGCAAAGGAGCATGTCGGCCTCGTCACCCGCGCTCAGGACTTCACCTGAACCGATGCGCACCTGAAAGATGGAAGGGCCGCCCGAGATGGTGGACGGAATGGTCATGAACGTCATGACCTCCTGCTCGCTACGACCGGCGAGGCGCGCGAGAAAGCCGCCGATGGCCTGGATGCCGTCCTGCGAATTGCCGGCGATGCGGATGACCGCTTCGGAGATGTGGGATACTTCTGGGGTGCCGCCTGCTTGCGCAGGAGCGGCAGTAGTTACGTCGCTCATTTTAAGAAATCTTTTTGCTTCGTGTCGTGTCGCGAGACAAAACCACCCGCAGATTCGCGGGTGGTTGCTCGCTTCAATTTGCCCGGCAGCCTAGCATCGGTCGGGGGGGAGTCAATTGATTATCTGTGGCTGGAAAGCACTGGTTATCATGCGGTTGCAATTTTCTGTTCCGGGCTGGCGGTGAGATCGGTTCCCTGCCGATAAGCGCAGCTAAAGCGTCTGGGCCGATGGGTAAGCAAAGGAAACTCTGACCAGCCGTCCGGATGGGTGCCAAGAGCATCCATTCGGCGCATGATTCAAGACGGAACCGGGACCAATACTTGGTTTGGCCTTGGACAGTTCGGCGGTCTTCCCGGCGAACCCACCCACCAAACGCAAACACCCGCCGCAGTCGAAACTGGGGCGGGTGTTTGGAAGAGGATGCGGTTACTTCTTTTTCTTAACCGCTGCGGCAGCCGTGGGAGCGACCGTTCCGGTCTTGATGCTCACGGCGGTCACTTTTTCGCCGAGCATGAAGACGCTCACGGTGGCTTCCGTGCCCGGCTTGAGGTCTTCCAGCTTGGCGGGCTTGCCGGAGTTGGTGATGATGGTGGTTTCGTCCACAGCGATGACGCGGTCGCCGACGCTGATGGTCTTGGCTTCCTTGTCCACCGCGGTGATCTTGCCCGCGACGGGTTTGTCCACTGGGCCCTTCTTGGCGGCCGCCGAGGCCTCGGGCGTGAAGATGGAGAACGCGACGGCCGCAGCAATCGCGAACAGGGAACGGGTCAATAGGTGCATAGTGTTGTTGTGAATCGGTCGAGGGGTTGGACGTTGCGGGGCAGGGGAATGTTACAAAGGAAGTGCTCAGCGTTCAGTCGGCCGCTGAGGCAACGAGGCGCAACTGAGTACTGAACGTTGATACGTCCGGGCGGCTAAGCCTTCTCCACGCCCTTCTGCCACGCTGGTGGATTCGACAGCTTGAAGAGCATCTCGCCGGCCTTGCGCACGAGGAGCACGCCTTCCTCTTCCCGGTTGGCGAAGCTCTCAATATCAATCGTCTTCGGATCGCGGTAGCCCATGTTGATGCGGGCGCACACCTCGGGCGGGATGCCGGTGGCGAGCGTGACCTTGATTCGGCAGCGCTCCACGCCGTTCTCGAAGGAACCAATACCGCGCACATGGGTGCTGTGCGCGAGCACACCCCACGGGTAGTCCTTGAATTTGTCCCACTGCTTCAGGAAGTAGTCGCGGCAGTGGTAGCCGATGGCGTGCATCGTCTTGTTGTGGGTGACGCTGACCTCGGTGACGTGCGGAGCGTAGATGATCAGTTCACCGCCGTCAGCCACGACTGGTTCCAGCTTATACATCGCCTTGCCGGCGGTCCAAACGTCCTCATACATCTTGGGCGCGCAGGAGAGCACGGTGTGGTAGGGCCGGTCTCGAAACACGATATGCTCCGTGCGTGAGACGTCGGCCGCCGCGTCCCAGGCGGCCTCGGGCGAGCCGATGAAGAGACCGGCGAGGGACTTGTCTGGACGCACCACCATGGCCACGCAGAGCTTGCTGACCTTCACCATCGCGCCCACCCGGTCCACGACGCGGCGGACCGGCGTCCACTTGTTGCCGATGGTCATGGGGTTGGTCACGCAACCGCCCAGCCAGTGGAAGAAGTTCAGGATCTCCGGCCCCGCCACGCCCGGGAACAGATACTTGTTGCCGCCGCTGAACCCGACGACTTCGTGCGGGAACACCG
>CAZOCL010000104.1:0-17906 GCA_964578245.1 uncultured Klebsiella sp.
TCGATATACTCGAAGACCTTGCCCTCGAAGTTGCGGATGACCACGCGGTCGGCGTTGCGGCTCAGGACGTAGTCGGGGTTCACCGGCACCTTGCCGCCGCCGCCGGGGGCATCAATGACATACTGCGGCACGGCGTAGCCGGTGGTGTGGCCGCGCAGGGACTTCATGATCTCCAGGCCCTTCCGCACGCTGGCGCGCAGGTGCGCGCTGCCGGCTATGAGGTCGCACTGGTAGATGTAGTAGGGGCGCACGCGGCAGATGAGGAGCTTCTGCACGAGCGCCTTCATGACGATGGGGTCGTCGTTGACGTGCTTGAGGAGGACGGATTGGTTACCCAGCGGGATGCCGGCGTCGGCGAGACGACCGAGGGCTTCGCGGACCTCGGTGGTCAGCTCGCGCGGGTGGTTCGTGTGGATGCTGATGAAGAGCGGGTGGAACTGCCGGAGCATCGCGCACAGGGCGGGCGTGATGCGCTGGGGCAAGAAGAGCGGGATGCGCGTGCCGATGCGGAGGAACTCGATGTGCTTGATGGCGCGCAGGCGGGTGAGGAGATATTCCAGCTTGTCATCGCTGAAGAGCAGGGGATCGCCGCCGCTGAGGAGCACGTCGCGGATTTGCGGGTGCTTGGCGATGTAATCAATCTGCCGGTCGAACTCGGGGTGGAAGTCATAGCCGCTGGCGTTGCTGACGAGCCGTGAGCGGGTGCAATAACGGCAGTAGGCGGCGCAGCGGTCCGTGACGAGGAACAGCACGCGGTCGGGATAGCGGTGGACGAGGCCGGGCACGGGCGAGTGCGAGTCCTCGCCGCAGGGGTCGGCCATTTCCCACGGCGCGGTGTTGGTTTCCTCCAGGCGGGGGATCATCTGCTGGCGGATGGGACAGTGCTCGTCCGCCGGGTCAATGAGGTTGAAGAAGTGCGGCGTGATGGCCATCGCCAGCTTGGTGCGGGAGAGGATGGCCCCGGCGCGTTCCTCGCGGGTGAGCGTGGGGAGGAACTGCTCCAGTTGCTCGACGGTGGTGACGCGGTGTTTGAGCTGCCATTTCCAGTCGTTCCACTCCGCGTCGGGGACGTGAGCCCACGGGCCGCGTCCGGCAGGATGGAATTCCTTGAGCTGCTGAAGCCGCTGGTCTGGCGGGGGCTCCTCGCTGCCCGCTTCTACGAAATCCCTAAACATGATGGGAGCAACTATAAAAGCGAAGTTCCGGGAGTCAAGGGGACCACCGGCGAAGATTGACGCCCCCCGGGAAAACTCCAAATTCCAAAGGCCAAGCTCCAAACAAATTCCAAAATCCAAACTTCAAGGTCCCCCGGCGCACTCATCGTTTACGCCTCCGCCGTCGCGTCACCGCGCGGATAGCAGCTTGGAACTTGGAGTTTGTTGGAATCTGAAGCTTGGGATTTGGAATTTGCTTCCCCAAAGAATACCTCTCGCTCCCGGCCCTTTGTCTGCTACGCTGGGCAAGTCGCTTCGACGCAGCATGACACCCAAACTGTTTTCTGAACTCGGACTATCTCCCGAGATCCTCAAGGCCATTGACAAGCTCGGTTTCGAGCAGGCCGCGCCCATTCAGGCCGCCGCCATCCCCGTTTTGCTGTCCGGCAAGGACATCGTCGGCCAGTCGCAGACCGGCTCGGGCAAGACCGCAGCCTTTGCCATTCCGGCCATCGAGATGACCGATCCGCAGGTGCGCTCGGTGCAGGTGCTCATCCTCTGCCCCACGCGTGAACTCGCCGTGCAGGTGTGTGAGGAGGTCCACAAGCTCGCGTTCTTCAAGCGCGGCATCCACGCGCTGCCGATTTACGGCGGGCAGTCCTACGACCGCCAGCTTATCGGCCTGCGCCAGGGCGCGCAGATCGTCATCGGCACGCCGGGCCGCGTGATGGACCACATGCGGCGCGGGACGCTGCGCCTTGAGACGCTCAAGATGGTGATTCTCGACGAGGCGGACGTGATGCTGAACATGGGTTTCCGCGAGGACATCGAGTTCATTCTCCAGACCACGCCCGCGACGCGGCAGACGGTGTTCTTCAGCGCCACCATGCCCCGGCCGATCCGGGACTTGATCGAGAAGTATTCCAAGGCCCCGGAGAACGTGCGAGTGGAGCAGCAGGCGATGACGGTGCCTACGGTGGAGCAGATTTACTTCGAAGTGGACCGCCGCTGGAAGATCGAGGTGCTCACGCGGCTCATTGACGTGCACGATCTCAAGCTGTGCATCGTCTTCTGCAACACCAAGCGCATGGTGGATGAACTGGTGGAGCACCTGAACACGCAGGGCTACTCCGCCGAGGGCCTGCATGGCGACATGAACCAGGCGCAGCGCGACCGCGTGATGAACAAGTTCCGCAAGTCCGGCCTCGAGTTCCTCGTGGCCACGGACGTCGCGGCGCGCGGCATTGACGTGGACGACATTCAGGCGGTCTTCAACTACGACCTGCCTTACGACGTTGAGGATTACGTCCACCGCATCGGCCGCACGGGCCGCGCGGGCCGCAGCGGCATGGCGTTCTCCTTCGTGGCCGGCCGGGAGCTGTTTCAGATCCGCAACATTGAGCGGTTCACCAACATGCGCATCCAGCGCGGGCGCGTTCCCTCCGTCGAGGAAGTGGACGAGGCGCGCGCCAACGTGCTGCTCGACAAGGTCCGCGCCACGTTGCAAGTGGGTAAATTCGAGCGGCAGGACCACGCCGTAGAGCGCCTGCTCGAAGAGGGCTTCGACAGCACGGACATTATTTCGGCCATGCTGCATCTGCTCGAAGGCGGCGAACCGGGTGAAAAGCAGCCGGCAGCGAAAGCGGATGACCGCACTCGTCCGCAAGCTCCCACGCCGGTCCGGCCAGTGGCTCCCGCGCCCGCCGCTCCGGCGGCTCCGAGGCCGGTGCAGCGCGCGCTGCCCAAGCCCGCTGCGGCTGCCGCTCCTGCCGCTCCTCGGCCCGCACCGGTCGCTGCGGCAAAGCCCGTTCCCGCCGCGCCCGTCGAAGCGTCACAGGCCGCCGCTCCGCCCGCTTCTGTGGCCGAGGCGGCTGCGCCCGCTCCAGCGCAGGCTGCCGTTCCCACTTCCCCAGCGGGAGAAGCCAAGGGTGAGGGAGAGCCTGTGCCATCGCCCGCATTGTCGGTTGTGAAGTCAGCCCCGCAAACGTCCGCCGCTCCTGAAGCGCAAGCAGCGGCTCCAGCGTCCGCTCCCGCAGACGACCTGGATTCACGTCCATCCACGGCTGCCGATCTGCGTCAGCTCCTCAACCAGCCCCGCAAGCCCGGTCCGCCGAAGAAGGCGCTGCGCACGGAGCTGGACCGGCCCGCCGCGCGCCAGCCGGTGCGCCGTGATTACGACCAGTTCGAGGACCAGCCTAACGAGCGTCCGCGTCGCGATGACTTTGCTCCCGGTCCTCGTCCGACGGCGCGTCCCGTGCCCAGCCGCCGCACGCCGGCGGAGATGACCCGGCTCTGGATGAGCGTGGGCGAGCAGCATGGCGTTGCTCCCGGTGATGTCGTCGGCTGCATTCTCGGCGAGACCGGCCTGCCGAGCGGCACCGTCGGTGTGGTGGACATCCGCGAGCGGCATACCTTCGTGGACGTGGCGGCGGAGGCCGCATCCGGCATCATCGCCAAGCTCAACCGCACCGCCATCCGCGGGCAGCGGCTCAAGGTCAAACTCGCGTGAGCGGAGACTTGCTCGGAGTCCCGGCTTCAGCCGGCGGAATGTCGCTGCGCATCGGACGCTTCGCGCGCAGCGTCCATGGCGTTCGGATGTGCGAAGGGTCTGGAGCGCGGCCTTCAGGCCGCAGAAACGGGAGCACGCCAAAGCTGGTTCGAATGCACTTTTCCAGCCGCAGCTTTCTGCGGCGTAAACGCCGCGCTCCCTTCGCTGTCGGCGTGTTTCTGGTGCTCCCGGCGTCGGAGTCCGGGCGGAAAAGCGGTGCTGAAAGACACCGCACTCCAGACGCTTCGCGATGCTTCATGCCATCGGTGAAGGTGGCCAGTTGCCCTCAGCTAGTTTTCACACGGTCGGTGGAGTTTGGACTTATACCGGTTCCCGATGAAATCGGCAGCCTGGTGCCGGACGTCACCCCTCACCCCAACCCTCTCCCCTCCTCCGAGAAAGGGAGAGGGAGTTCGCATCCGGTTCCATCTATCGTCATTGGGAATTCGTATTAATTCCGCCGACCCGCGCCATCACCTAGCCTTTCTCCTGTGAGCGATTCCGCACCTGCCTTACTTACTGCCACCGATCTCGTCGTCGCTTTCAACGACCGGGTGATTCTTGACACTGCCACGCTCGGCCTGCACGAGGGCGACCGCGTGGGGCTGGTGGGCCGCAACGGGGCCGGCAAGTCCACCTTCCTCAAGGTGCTTGCTGGCCAGCGCATGCCCGACAGCGGGGAAGTCGCCGCGCGGCGCGGGCTAGTGATCAGCTACCTTTCGCAGGAGTTCACCTTGGACCCGAAGAAGAACGTCCTGGAGAACATTCGTGACGGCGCGAGCCACGTGCTTGGGCTCATCGCGGAATTTGAATCGCTGCCCGCCGAATCCAAGCGGCACGAGGAACTGGAGGAGCGCATCGCCCAGCTTGACGGCTGGAACCTCGACAACCGCATCGAGACGGCAATGTCGCACCTGAGCACGCCGCCGGGGGACCGCGACATCAACTCCCTCTCCGGCGGTGAGAAGCGCCGCGTGGCCATGTGCCGCACGCTCGTCTCCCGCCCCGACCTGCTCATCCTCGACGAGCCCACGAACCATCTCGATCCCGAGTCCATCGAGTGGGTTGCCGAGTTCTTGGAGAACTTCGGCGGCGCGTTTCTCGTGGTCACGCACGACCGGTGGTTCCTCGACCGCGTGACGAACCTCACCGTCGAACTGGCCAACGGGAAATTCTTCTCCTACGAAGGCGGCTACACAGAATACCTCCTCGCCAAGGCCGAGCGCCAGCGCTCCGAGGCGGTGGTTGAGCACAAGCGCCAGATGTTCCTGGAGAAGGAACTTGCGTGGGTCCGGCAGGGTCCGCGCGCGCAGCGCAGCAAGCAGAAGAACCGCTTCGAGCGCTACTACGAGACGGCCGCGCAGGCCGGGCCGGTGATCGAGGAGGATATGGAACTGGTCATTCCCCCGCCGCCGCCGCTGGGCAACCGCGTCACAGAACTGACCAACGTGGGCATCGAGTTTGGCGGACGCACGCTCTTCCGGGGCTTCTCGCACGTCTTTGAGAACGGCCAGCGCATCGGTGTGGCCGGGCGCAATGGCGTGGGCAAGACGAGCTTGCTCAAGGCCATCATCGGCGATCTCCAGCCCACTGAGGGCACAGTGAAGACGGGGCAGCTCACGAAGTTCAACTACGTGGACCAGTCGCGGCTGCAATTGCGCGAGGACCGCACGGTGATTGACGAGGTCAGCGACGGCACGGAGTTCGTCATCTGGGGCGATGGCAAGCTCTCACTGCGCGCCTACCTGAAGCGCTTTCTCTTCACGGACGACCGCATCAATTTGCAGGTGAAGTATCTCTCCGGCGGCGAGCGCAGCCGGCTGCTGCTGGCGCGCATCCTCAAGCAGGGCGGGAACTTCCTGATCCTGGACGAGCCGACGAACGACCTGGACTTGAACACCCTCCGGGTGCTCGAAGAGGCGCTCATCGCGTTCCCCGGCGTGGTGCTCGTGGTGAGCCACGACCGCTACTTCCTGAACCGCGTCTGCACCGGCATCTTCGCCTTCGAGGGCGACGAGCGGGTGAGCTACAGCGTGGGCAACTACGACTATTACCTGGAGAAGAAGCGGCGCGCCTCCGCTCCCGTGGCTCCCGCCAGCAACTGGAACGAGAAGAACGCCGCCCCGGCCCGGAGCATCGCGCCCAAGCCCGCGGGCAAGGTCCGCAAACTCAGTTTCAAGGAAGCCCGTGAGCTGGAGGGCATGGAGGCCGCGATCCTCAAGGTGGAGCAGGAGATCGGGCGCATCGAGAACCTGTTTGCGGAGCCGGACTTTCACAAGACGCACGCCACGCAGACCAATGGCCTGCTGGCGGACCTGGCGGCGCACAAGGAGAAGCTGAATGGCTTGTTTGCGCGCTGGACGGAGCTGGAGGCGGTGAAGGCGGCGAGCGGGGAGTAGGTGCGGCCTTCGGGTTAAGAATCAAGCGACGGACGCGCAGGCTGAAGCCTGCGGCTACGCGGGAGATGGCAGTTTTCGGCTGGCCTTTTAATTCGCTGAGGTCGCTTTGCGCTTTGAACTTGGCGCGGCCTTGCTAGCCTCCGCCCCCGTCGTCCACATGGCCAGGCTTACCATCCTTACTGGTGCGCGCCGGGGGCAGCGTTACGAGCTGCCCCCCGGCATCGTCACCGTTGGCCGTCAGCCGGGGAACACCATCGTCATCTCGGATGAGTCGGTGGCCAACCAGCACCTGCTCCTCTCGGTGGATGCCGAGGGCTGCCGGCTCAAGGACCGCAGCGGCGGCGGCACGGCGGTGAACGGCGACCATGTCATGACCGCGTCGTTGAAAGCGGGGGACGTGCTCAAGCTGGGGGTGGTGGAAATCCGCTACGAGGAGAGCGTGACTGCACCGCGCCCGCCCGCCGGTCCGGCCACGCCAGCTACACCGGCGGCCCCGGCGACGAAGCAACCCTCGGACGGCATGTCCGCGAAGGTCAAGAAGACCGGCCCGCGCTTCGAGGACATCCTCGCGGAGCAGAAGCAGCAAAAGAAGAAGATCATCTTCGACATCGAACTGGGGCCGATCCTGCTCTGGGGCGGGCTGGTGGCGTTGACGGTGGCCGGGATCTGGGCGGTGCTGCATCCCAAGCCGATGTCGGACAAGAAGGCCAAGGGCAAGAATGCGCAGGGGGTGGCCTTGGTGGGGGCGCCGGTGGGGCCGCAATTGCCGGCCATGGTGTCCACCACGCCGGAGGTCAAGGTGCCGCCCGGATTCGCCGTGACGACCGAGCCGCCGGCGCTGCCGTATTCGCTGCCGGTCGGGGCGGCGAAGGCAGAGGCCAACGCCAATGCGAAATTCTACTTCACCTCGCAGAGCAGTCCGCAGGCGGCGGTGGACGCGGCCCAGGAAGGCGACGCGGTGATCTTCGATGCGCCGGGGATGGGCGAGATCGTGGTGAAGCGCCCCACCAAGGGCGTCCAGTTCATCGGCGGCAGCGCGGGCTGGGAACTCGCGGCGGACATGACGGACTGCCAGTTTTTCTGGCACACCCCGACACATTTTACGCAGAAGTCCGGCAAGCTGGAGCAGTGCGCGTTCTACCGGTCGCACGGGCCGGCCATGCTCCTGAACCACGCGGATGCGGTCACGTTCTACCATGCTGGCAGCACGGTGCTGGCGGGGGATTTCAAGACGCCGCCGACGGAGCCGCAGTTGTGGCTGCGGGGGTTCGTGCGCGGGGTGACGGTCCACAAGCTCATCGTCGTGCCGCCGGAGGGCGAGCGGCGCTGGGACATGCGCTGGCCGCCGGTGGTGCGGGTGCAGCCGGAGGATCTCGCGGCCCACGGCCACAACACCTACGTGCTCAGTCCGCTGGTGCGCGGGCAGACGGCGTGGACACCCTTCCATGTGGTGCGCGCGACGGGCTTCACCTTCGCGCAGGCCTGTTCGGAGGGCGGCACCTGGGCGGACCCGATTCTGGACGTGGACTATGGCATTGACTGCGCGATCGTCGGCACGGCGCTGTCCGGGCGCGGTGAGGCGTTGAATGCCGGCTACCTGCGCCAGCCGGATCATCTGAAATACTGGGACCACGAGGAGTGGGGCCACAACCACGCGAACGCACCTTATCGCGGCGCGGCCATCAACCTCGGCGGCCAGCGCAACCGGATCGTCGGCCATGGTGACTTCAAGCCCTGGAGCATCGGCCGGCGCGCGGCCCTGCCGGGGATGCACTACGCGGACGGCATCGTGGCGAACGATCCCTTCCTCCAGGAGTGGTCGGTGGAGCAGGGCGGGCTGAACGCGAACTTCGCCGAGCCCAAGAACATCTTCCGCGTGCAGCCCAAGGCGGGCGCGCCGGTTTACAACTCCACCACGCGCGAGACACGCGTGCGCTTCCCGGTGCTCGGGGCAAACATCGCGCGGCCGGTGTTCGTGGCGCTCGGCGATTTGCGCGCCCCGCCGCCGACGATGTTTGGCAAGCGGCTCGCCGACTTCTCCGGCAAGCCCGGCGCGGCCATCGAGCGGGCCTTGAGCGCGGGGGAGAACGTCTATCTCGGTCCCGGCGACTACGCGCTCACGCAGCCGATCACCAATGGCTTCGTGTTCGGCGCGGGCATGGAGCGGACCGTGCTCAACTGGCCCAAGGGCGTGGACTGCTCGCAGCGGGATTGCAAGGGGCTGATGAACCTCACGGTGCGCGGCGGGCGCTACGGGCACAACTCCCAGGCGGGCGAGGGCGGCACGACGAACTCGGCCACGGCGGTCTTCCTGCGCGTGCGCTTCGACGGGCAGAGCCATGCGGGCATCACGGTGCATGCGACGCTGGACCAGTCGTATCAGGACTGCGAGTTCCTCAATGGCAAGGTCGGCTTCACGCACGGGCATGACCGCACGCGCGGCGTTTACCTGGGTGAGCGCGGGACCGGCGGCGGGGCCACCGTCACGCGGTTGAACATCGCGAACTGCACCTTCCGCAACTTGACGGAGCGCGCGATTGACCTGCGGCCCGGCCAGGCGCAGACCGGCGTCATCGGCATTCACAACTGCCTCTTCGAGGACATCGCCGACTCCGGCATCCGGCTGCTGGGCGGGGAGTCCCAGCTCGTGCAGAACTGCGTCTTCCGCCGCGTGGGCAAGGAGAGTTCCCCCAACCCGGTCATCGAAGCGCAGGGGCACGGCTCCGTGGTCCTGAGCCATCTGGAGATTGATAACAAGGACTTCCCGGGCACGCCGGTAGGCATCCTCGTCGGCGGCCTGGCGACGGTCTCGCACTGCAAGTTGCGCGGGCCGTCCCGCTCGGTGGTGTCCCGCGCGCCGCTGGTGGTGGATCATGTGGACGGGCCGGACGGCAACTACGAACTGCCCTACGGCAGTTACGTGACCACTTCCACGTTTAAGAACGCCGACGTGAAGAAGGGCGCGATGCTGGTGAAGGATTCCGGCCTGCCGGAAAGCATCTCGCTCCAGGCGGGCGTGCAGCCGCTGGACACCACGCCGCCCTCGGCCGTGCCGGGCGTGGCGGTGGAGATTCTTTCCGACGGCCATCACATCTCGTGGAAGCCCGCCGAGGACAAGGAGTCCGGCATCTCCGCGTATATGATCTTTGCCGAGGGGCGCGAGATTTACCGCACCCCGCTGGCCTACGACCCCGGCGACAGCATGGCCACGCCGCTGATGACCCGCATTCTTGTGCTCGCGTATGTGGACACGAACCGGACGGCCGAAACCTACGTGGTGAAGGCGATCAATGGCGCGAACCTGATGACCGGCGGCGGCCAGGCGCCGCTGCCGCGCTGGGGCCCGATGCGGGCGCGCTTCCTGGACCGGGCCACGAACGAGGTGGTGGTGACGGAGGTGACCTTCCGCAACCGCTCGCCCGGCGTGGTGGATCAAAAGGGCCGCAAGCTGGCCGCGAACGAGCTGCGCCGACTCGGCGTGCCGGACGAATGCCGCATCGAAGCGCGGCCCTCGGCGGAGGAGCGCGGCGGGGCGGAGCGGTGACGTAGCTCGACATTCCAATGTCGAGTTCGCGGCGGGCTTGCCAGTCTCGACATTGGAATGTCGAGCTACGTGTCGGCGGACAGCGGATTTCCCTTTTCGCGGGGTGCGGGTTCCGTAACCTTCTATGCCAGAGGTCATGCCAGTTCTACTCACTATTCGCATCTCCCTAGCCGTGCCGCCCGGGGCGCGGGGAGACGAGGAGCCGGCGGGGCCGCTGGTGCTGGACGCCTTTTACTTCAGCGAATACTCCAGCCCTGCGGTGCTGGCGGTGGGGCAGCAGTTGAGCGTGGACTGGCGGGTGGAGGGCGGGGGCTGGACGAGCGCTGATTTGTCGTTGTCGTGGACCGGGGATGACACGGCGTATTTCTCCGACCCCGGGCAGGGATGGTTTGCCGCAAACCTTGCCGTGACGACGGATACGCCCGGCACCTACCAGGTCTTCGCCGAGGCGGACTTCCGCCGGTGTCACCATACGGGGCTGGTCTGCACGAACACGGCGGAGGCCCACTTCGTGCGCGCCACCAACGACTACACCTATGTGGCCGTGACCAACGTGACTTCCGGCACTAACCTCGTGGCCGTTGGCGATCCCGCCCTCACCCTGACGGCGCAGATGACGCCGGTGGCGGCCGGGCAGTTTGTTTACTGGGAGATCATCCAGGGCAGCGGCGAGCTGTCCACCAACCAGGGGTTGACCGTGTCTTTCAAGCCACCCATGAATGGCGGCATGGTCTGCGTCATCAGGGCCACCTGCGGTTCCAGTTCGGCCACCGCGACGGTGTATGTGTGCGCCGTCACGGCGCTGGCCGCCAACCGGACACTGGTGGCGGTGGGGGACACGGTCCGGGTGAACGCCACGCATGAGCCCTGCACTTACCCCGCTCCGACCTGGGGCTGGCAGTTTGGCTGCACCCGTCTGGCGAGCGATGCCACGACTTTGACGCTCAGGGTTGACCAGCCCGGCGCCTGCATGGTGTATCATGAGGTCGGCACCTCGGAGGCCAGTTGGGCGCTGACCGGGGTGGGGGTGAAGGAAATCCAATATGCGGTGGGGACGGGGCCTGGACCGCGTGGACTAATCTCGTGGCGGCGGGCGGCACCAACGCGGGGCTGGCCGTGGGCACCACGCTCCGGGTGCGGGCCATCCCGGACCCGGAAGACGTGGAGTTCCCCGCCGGCTGGCCGGTCTGGGGCGGCGCGGCCAGCGCCGTGGGGGCGGAGACCACGGTCACCTTTTCAGAGGCCTCCACGAATGCGAGCGATTTCAAGCCGGTCATTGCCGTGTGCGGCACCTCCAGCCGCACTGTGGAGGCGCTGGTGTATCGGGTGGACAGCATCCTCGTGGCCACCAATCACGTCGCCATCGGGAGCAACGGCACCACTGTCACGCTCACCGCCGTGATGACGCCGGCGACGGGCGGGGAGGGGCTGGTGAGCTGGAACCGGGCCCTGGGCACCAACGAGGCGACGGCCCTGAGTCCGGGTGGGACCACCGAATTTCCTACAGACTCGGCGGGCGCGTTCACCGCCACCGCCACCTGCGGCTCCAGTTCCGCCTCCACCAACCTTAACATCTATCAGATCATCGGGGTATCTGCCTCGCCGAATCTGGTGGCGGCCGGTGACCCGGTGACGCTCACGGCCACGACGGAGCCTGGGAGTTGCCCGCTGCCACTGACTTGGAACGTCAGCACCAATTCAGCAGCGATGATTACCAATACGTTTGGGGCACCTGGCTTTTACCCGGTCACGGTCAGCCTCGGTATTTCAAGCAATGCCTGCGTCGTTACGAATGTCGGGATTGCTCTACTTGAATTTTTGTCACCGGATGAACCGACAACTTGGCAGACTGCCAGTAGCGCTTATCCCTACATAGATGATGCTTACGAATTTCGAGTAACACCCGATCCCCAGGGAGCATCATGGCCGAGTTCTTGGCCTAAATGGCTCTTTGACGGAACAGATGCTGGCCAAGGCACCACGAAGACTCGCACGTTTGGGGCTCTGTCTAGCTCTGTGAGCGACTTAAAAACTGTGACAGCCCGGTGCGGAACCTCGACGAAGTCGTTAAATGCAGTTGTATTAAAAGTGGAATTAGAATCCACCCCTGACGATGATTTCCTTGGTAGGAGTCTGTCTGAGTATGGAATTGGAGAAGTTAATTACATTACTAATGTAATTAGGCCTAGTGGATTGACAATGAATGCCGTCGGAGTTAGCTGGGGGACAAATGGGTTTCCATCCTCAACTCCGTTCGTTCCGAGTTCTCCGGTCGCAGTTTTGCGAGCATGGATTCCCGGCAATTACCCAGTTGACCTGGTGCATCGCAATCGGGCGAGCGTTCTGACCAGTAAAAATTTCGCATACATTCTTCCAGAAGCGGCCGAATACGTGTTTCTCACTGCTCCCCAGGCGCACGGAGGCTTAGGTATAAACGTGGGACCTTTGCCGCTTCATTTTCCGAACACGCTTACGGCCGTTCAAGGCTTTGAAGTTTGGGTGAAACCCGCGACCGTTTCGTGGGAAAATATCCAGTTCTATGAGGGATATGCCGAATGTGATCGGATTGGTATGCTCGCAGCTAATGGAATTTCTGAAACGTATGCTCACCCCGAGCTTGGTCCATTTTCAATCTCCAGAGGAATCGCGAATAAGGGCTGTAAAGTGAATCTGGTGGATGCTGCTGGATTGTGGATGACCAACTCCCCACCAGTTTTGCCTCCCTATCCCAATGAAGGAAAAGACTACGGGATTCTTCCGCTAAGGTATCGGACAACCGAGACGGACGCATTCGGCACATTCGTTTCAACGCCTCAGACGTTTGACACCGCCTCTTTTGAGTTCATTGTAACTACAAACGGAAACATGAACTGTATCAAAAAAGGCAAAAATTGGAGTGTAGGTTTCACGAACGCCGCACAAACATATTGACTCCGATGTATCGAATTGGTTTTAAGAGCCGATTTCAAGTGCTTTCAGCTATCCTGTTCCTGTCGGGATTCGCGTGCTCTTCGTTTGGTCAAACCCAGGCCGAGCGGGCGATTCGGACGATTCAAGGTGACCAGATGCTTTCGCACGCCGAGGTCGAACGTCGGGTCGCAATCGTCAAGCTTGAAGCCGCTCGCTTGGAGCTCAAGGCGATTATTGGCGGCAAGAATTTTGGAGAGGTGCTTCACTTGACTGAACGATTGGTGGCCGATTGGAGGGATGCCCGAGCTGACGAATCGGCCAGGCTATTTGCAATCAGCGCCGCAGAACTTCTGCCACTGTGCATACAGAGTCCAGAACTGACCGACCGCATGATCCTTCTGGGCGGAATGGCTCTGAACCGCCTCCCTGAGGCTTCTGAGATGGCAGGGACTGAAGTGCTTGATTCCATGGCGTTTTCCCGGCCACTTGGCAACGGGGTTGTCCGTTCGGTGAGCGATTTTCTGGACCGGGAGTCGTTTCTCTCCAGCTATCTGCAACTCCAACAGCGTGTTCACGATTACTTGGACGTGACATTTGAGGATCACGCAAGTGCCTTCAAAGAGCGTAGCGACCCGAACCTGTCGCGTCCGATTTTTGGCACGCCACCTGCCGAAATCGAGAAGCTGCGCGAAAGGTTCGAGAACCATGCAAGGTTCATGCAACAGGAGCAGCAGTGGCGCTTTTTCACCGAAACAAACTACGGACCGACCCGGGCAGAGCAACTGACGACGAGAATCGGCCTTTTTGTTAACAAGCGGTTTGCCAACACGCCAGAAGATAGTCGGTTGGTGGAAGCTGCGCTCCAACATCACATTAAAACCCCCACTCTCCGCGAGCGGCTTAGCGTGGTGATCTATGGCGAAGCAGCTAACCAGCCAACCCCCGGGATTCCACGGCAATCACCTCAGGCGCGTGCGGGGCCGCAAAATGTCGCCCAGCAAGCGGCGTCCAATGGCAACGATTCGAATCATTTAGAACCGCAGCCGCAGCCACCAGGCGCTGGAGCGTCATTCGCATCGACTATTGGTGCATCATCCAGGCCGTTGGCAGTGTCGTTGGTCATGCTCAGTATTGTCGCGATCATTTTTGTTCTTTGGCGGGCGCAGTCTCGAGGACATCCGCGGCCCAAGTAGCTCGGTCTTCCAAGGTCGAACCGACAGTGGATTTCCCTTTTCGCAGGGCGCGGATTCCGTAACCTTCTATGCCATAGGTCATGCCGGTTCTGCTCATTATGCGTGTCTCACTGGCCGTGCCGTCCGGGGCGCGGGGGGACGAGGAGCCGGCGGGGCCGCTGGTGGTGGATGAGTTTTACTTCGACATTGCCTACACGACCGCGCCCGTGGGCTCGTCCATCCGGGTGGACTGGCGGGTGGTGGGCGGGGTGACGGCTGCGGAGCTCTCCCTGGCCTGGACGGGGGGGCGGCACCACGTTCAGCTCCGGCGGGGCGATCAGTTTCACCGCCGAGATGGACGTGACCACAGAGACCCCTGGCACCTACGCGGTGATGGCCGAGGCGGACTACCGGGCGGTCCACCATTTCGGGCGGGTCTGCACGAACACCGAGGCCGCCCACTTCGTGCGGGCTACGAACGAGTTGAACTTTGTCGCCGTGACCAACGTGACCGCCAGCACCCCGCACCTCGCCGTGGGCATCGGCGCGGTGACGTTGACGGCGCAGATGACGCCGGTGACGGCGGGGCAATTCGTCTATTGGGAGGTCACGGCGGGCAGCGGCAGCCTCTCGACGAATCAAGGGCTGTCGGTGACCTTCACGCCCACGCCGGGCTATGGGGGCATGACCAATACGATCACGGCCATCTGTGGTTCCAGCGCCGCCGGGGCAAATGTGGTCACGTATGCGGTCACGGGCGTCAGCGCCTCGCCGAACCCGGCGGCGGCGGGAGCCCCGGTGGCGCTCACGGCCACCACGGAGCCGGCGGGTTGCCCGCTGCCGATCACCTGGAACATCAGCACGAACACGGCGGCGGCGTTCACCAACACCTTTGGCGTCGGCTATCACGAGGTCAGGGCCAGCCTGGGCCTCTCGACCCAGTCGGTCACGGTGGCCAGCGTGGGGGTGAAGGAAATCCAATATGCGGTGGGGGACGGGGCCTGGACCGCGTGGACTAATCTCGTGGCGGCGGGCGGCACCAACGCGGGGCTGGCCGTGGGCACCACGCTCCGGGTGCGGGCCATCCCGGACCCGGAAGACGTGGAGTTCCCCGCCGGCTGGCCGGTCTGGGGCGGCGCGGCCAGCGCCGTGGGGGCGGAGACCACGGTCACCTTTTCAGAGGCCTCCACGAATGCGAGCGATTTCAAGCCGGTCATTGCCGTGTGCGGCACCTCCAGCCGCACTGTGGAGGCGCTGGTGTATCGGGTGGACAGCATCCTCGTGGCCACCAATCACGTCGCCATCGGGAGCAACGGCACCACTGTCACGCTCACCGCCGTGATGACGCCGGCGACGGGCGGGGAAGGGTTGGTGAGCTGGAACCGCGCCTTGGGCACCAACGAGGCGACTGAGCTGGGCTTGGGAGCTGGCGTTGAGGTCCCCTGCAATCAAGCCGGGAGTTTCACGTTCACCGCTGCCTGCGGCTCGAGTTCGACCTCCACCAACCTTAACATCTATCAGATCATCGGGGTTTCTGCCTCGCCGAACCTGGTGGCAGCCGGGGACCCGGTGGTGCTCACGGCCACCACAGAGCCCGGCAGTTGCCCGCTGCCGCTGACCTGGAACATCAGCACGAACACCGGCGCAACCCTCACTAACACGTTCGCCGCAGGCTACCAGGAGGTCACGGTGACGCTGGGAGACTCGCAGGCCAGTTGCACCGTGACCAATGTGACCGTGGACAAAATCCAATATGAGGCGTCGTCTGGCGTCTGGTCGAACTGGCCGTCACCTGCGTATTTCCCCAAAGGCTCATCCTTCCAAGTAAAGGCGATCCCAAATCCGGCGGACGCTCAGTTCCCGGCCAACCAGCCCGTGTGGGGAGGTGCGGCCGGTGGCAACGGCCGCGACGGAGTCGCGTGGACTAGAAGAATGGCACGCGCGGTATGTAGATCAAGTCTTTACTTGCGATGCAACAGGTAAGGCCACCGTTGAAAAGGGATATCCACCTGTGAGTCGGGAGTTGAACAGTCCTACTGCACAGCCTCGGCGCGCCGGCCCACAAATATGGCCGTGGCTGAGAGATGAAGAGCCATATCACTAATAATTCACAAAGGCACGCATAACATTGAAAACTACGATTTTTCTAATCGTGTGGTTGTCCGCAGTTTGCTTGTCTGGCCAAACTGCTGGGGGAATTCGGAGTATATACAACTCGACCAATCAGATTGACAACGTTGCGTTGACAAACGCAATTACTGAATTGAAGACTACTGCACTTGAATCAATCGATAATTTGGCCACTCATATTCGTGAGCAAGTCGATGAGTGGGAGCGCAAAGGGCCATATCAATCGGCGATTTTTCTGATTAATGCAGGTTATACACTTTCTGATATATCAAAAAGTGAATCTGATAGGCAACAGTTGATTGCCCGGGATTGCTTTTGGAAAATTCTTGGAATCTCTGATGAAATTCCGGCAAAGCTTGAGTATGCCACTTTGGATTTTCTCCGCCGTGACATGAGTTACGATTTGCTGGATAAGAGCAAATGGAATGAGATTAGGGAGTTGAAATCGGCTTGGTGGTTGCATTGCTGGCAACGAATGGGCTCAGAAGCTGATACGATTGATGGTGAACACCCTCGTCCTGATTTGTTTGACCTGCCTACAAAGCTGCTAGCTCCGGGTGCTGGCCTTGCTGGCGTCTCTCCGAAGTCTTTGCCAGATGGACCCGCCAAGGATGCCTACGTAAGAGATTTGACGGCACTGGAAGGCTTGCACGCCGAACGTGAGCGAATAACTGCGAACATTAATGCCTTTGAGGAAGCCAAGTGGTCAGCGGAGGATTTTTTTGTCAGATCATACGCATGGCCACCCTATGAAACTAAATCTCTCATTGATCGCCTTCAGTCCACTCTAGGAGATAATCACCCTGCTGTCCTTCGGATTGCTCACAAACTTACTGAACGACTGCCGCCTGGACCAAAACAGGAGCTCGAGGCCATCATTTCGAAGCTACCATCTGCCGGAACACCTGCGGAAATTCGAGCCGCTCGGAAGCTTTCATTACAGCAGCGGCCTCTCCCGCCAATATTTACACGGCCAGACGGGACTTTCTCGACGGCACTTGAACGCAAGGGCCGCAGACCAAAAGCTGGGCAACTGGCGCGACATGAGGCGGCTGCTGCCCCTTCTGATACACAAGGAGGGCAGGGGGTCATCATAGCCGTTAACTCCACTACTGAGGTGCTGCCAGGAATCGTTTGGTATGGTCTAGGTGCAACGGCGTTCGCACTCATCGCCGTTGTCCTCTGGCGGGCGCAGGCGCGGGGGCCTTCGCGGCCGAGGTAGCTCGACATTCCAAGGTCGAGTTCGCGGCGGGCTTGCCAAACTCGACATTGGAATGTCGAGCTACGCCCGGAGCGCTGGCATTGCTGCGGCTGATCCCGCGCCGAGCGGGACACAGCCGCGCTCCGGGGCGGCGGATTTCCCTTTTCGCGGGGCGCGGGTTCCGTAACCTTTCGGGCAATACTCATGCGCACACGTATTACTGCCTTGCTGCTCGCCCTGGCCGCCTGCTCCGTTTCCGCCGCGGATTCCGCCCGGTGGTGGCGGGGGAACATGCACACGCATTCGCTGTGGAGTGATGGGGATGAATTCCCGGAGTCCATCGCGGAGCTTTACAAGACCAACGGGTATCACTTCCTGGCCTTCACGGATCACAACACGCTGCACGTCACGAACAAGTGGGTGAACACGGAGACGCACAAGGGGGCCAAGGCGGGCTTCCCCAGATACACGGCGCGCTGGCCCAAGGACTGGATCGAGACGCGGGCGGGCAAGGACAACACGACGGAGGTGCGGCTCAAGTTCCTGTCCGAGTATCGCGGGAAGTTCGAGGAGCCGGACCGCTTCCTCCTCATCCAGAGCGAGGAGGTCACGGACCGTGCGAAGACGGGGCCGATCCACATGAACGCGCACAACCTGCGCGAGGTGATCAAGCCGCGCGGCGGCAGCAACACGGTGGAAATCCTCCAGAACAACATTGACTCAGTGCTGGAGCAGCGGAAGCGCACCGGCCAGATGATGATCCCGCATGTGAACCATCCGAACTTCGGCCTGTCCATCACGCCGGAGGAGCTGATGCAAGTGCGCGGGGAGAAGTTCTTCGAGGTCTT
>CAZOCL010000105.1:0-17851 GCA_964578245.1 uncultured Klebsiella sp.
GGCTTCGGCTCGAAGGGTGAAGGCTACTTCCGCATCAGCAGCTTCAACAGCCGCGTCAACGCGGAAGAAGTCGCGCGCCGCCTGCAGGAACTGAAGTGGTAGCGCCCGCTGCTCAGCCGGAACGTCCAGGCACGTCGTCCGTCGCCTTTCAAGTGGGCGGCTTGCCTGCCGAATTCATCGTCCTCGCACCGGATGTGCTGCGCCTGCGCGTGGGCGACGCCGGGGCATGGAGTCCCGGCTTTAGCCGGTGTGACGTCCGAACGTCCGAGCCGCTGCGCGCGGAGCGTCTGGAGTCGGGCGGCGTTCCACCGGCTGAAGCCGGGACTCCGAACGCAGGCCGCGAGCACCGTCACAAACTCAAGCACACGGCGAGTAGCCTCACCCTCACCACCGCCGCCGGCGAGTTCGCGCTGAACCTCCGCACTGGCACCTGGTCGCTGCACGATCACACGGGCCTCGAAATCTTTCGCTGCACGGAACTGTCCGTCACTGAATCGAAGCCCCGGCTCACGCTCCAGCTCGCGGACGGCGAAGCCATCTTCGGCCTGGGCGAATCCACCGGGCCGCTGAACAAGCGGGGGCTCATCCGTGAGTTTTGGAACGCGGATGTGCTCGGCCAGGCCTCGTGCATCCACCCGGGCCTGCGCAACCTCTACGTTTCGATTCCGTTTGCGCTGTCGTTGCGCGAGGGCAGGGCAGGGGGCCTCTTCTGGGACAACCCCGGTCGTCAGACCTGGGACGTCGGCTGCACGGAGCCGGACGATTTCCGGCTCCGCGCCGCGACTGGCTCGCTGGATCTCTACCTCTTCCTCGGACCCACGCCCGCCGATGTGGTCGCGCGCTTCACCGAGTTGACCGGCCGGATGCCGCTGCCGCCGCGCTGGGCGCTGGGCTACCAGCAGTCGCGCTACAGCTATGCCAGCCGCCCGGAACTGGAGCGGGTCGCGCGCGAGTTCCGTCGCCGGCAGATCCCTTGCGACGCGCTGCATCTGGACATCCACCATATGGATGGCCACCGCGTCTTCACCTTCGGGAAAGATTTCCCGCAACCCTCCGCCATGTTCGCCCGGCTCGCGAAGCAGGGCTTCAAGGCCGTGGCCATCGTGGACCCGGGCGTGAAGAACGACCCGCAGTTTGGCGTTCTGCAACGCGGGGTGGCCCAACGCGCGTTTGTGAAGGCCCCCGGCGGCAAACGCGATTTCATCGGCAAGGCCTGGCCGGGCAAGTCCCGTTTCCCGGACTTTCTAAATGCGCGGGTCCGCCGCTGGTGGGCGGAGGAACAGGCGGCTTTCCAGCGGCTCGGCCTCGACGGCCTCTGGAATGACATGAACGAGCCGGCGCTCTTCGACACGCCGAACAAGACGCTGGCGGAGGGTTGTGTGCACCAGGTAGGGCGAGACTCCGTCGAGCCCCATTCCGAGCGTAGCGAGGCGAGCGCAGCGAGCGTTTCGGTGGCGGCGCACTCGAGTCAAGATGCTCGCTCCGCTCGCGCCTCCTGCGTCGGCGAATGGGGTTCGACGGAGTCTCACCCTACCGGGGTGGTGGTGCCCCACGCCGCCGTGCACAATCTCTACGGTTCGGCGATGGCGGCTGCCTCGCGCGAAGGCGCGCTGTTGGCCGCGCCGGACCGGCGTCCCTTCATCCTCACGCGGGCTGGTTATGCCGGCATCCAGCGTCACGCCGCTGTCTGGACTGGTGACAACAGTTCGACCTGGGAACATCTCGCCGAGTCCATCCCGATGCTGCTGAACTTGAGTCTCAGCGGCGTCGCTTTCTGCGGCGCGGACGTGGGGGGCTTTCTCGACCACTGCACCGGCGAACTGCTCGCGCGCTGGACACAGCTAGCCGCGTTCACGCCGTTCTTCCGCAACCACTCGAACGTGGACACGCGACGGCAGGAGCCGTGGGCGTTCGGCCCGCGCATTGAGGCGCTGTGTCGCGATGCCATCACGCTGCGCTACCAGATGCTGCCGTATCTGAGCTGCCTCTTTGCCGAGGCGCATCGCAGCGGCACGCCGATCATGCGCCCGCTGCTGTGGCATCATCCGAACGATCCATCAGCAGTCGCATGTGAAGACCATTTCCTGCTCGGTGAGAGCCTGCTGGTCGCGCCAATCCTCCGGCCGGGAGCGACGGCGCGCAGCGTGTATCTGCCGCGCGGGCTGTGGTTTGACTTCTGGGGCGGCGGCGTGTTTGAAGGCGGGCAGCATGTGGTGGTCGAGGCGGTGGCGGAGCACATCCCGGTCTTTGTGCGCGCGGGGGCGGTGGTGCCCACGGTCGCGCCGCGTCAGTTCATCACCGGTGAAGCGGACCCCGTGGTGAACCTGCACGTCTGGCCACACGGGCGCAGTTCGTTCACCTGGCACGAGGACGACGGAGAGACGCTCGGCTACGAACGTGGTGAAATTTCGACCCGGCAGATCGAGTTCATGGACCGAGGGACCAGCCGCGAACTGGTGCTGGGTGCGGCAACTGGCGCGTTTGCCAGCCGGGTGCAGATGTGGCGCGTCGTCCTTCGCGCGGCGCACCGTGCGTATCGCGTGTGGGTGAATGAGAAACGCGTCGAGACCGCGTATGACCCGACGCTGGGCGTGGTGCTCTTCGAGGCGCCGAATTCGCCGGAGCCACTACGCGTGAAGTGGCTGTAGCCAAGTGGCGGCAGGCGAGGACGCCTGCCGCCACATGAGCAGCGGATGAACACCGACAGCGGCAGTTGCTTTCCCACCGGACGACTCTCGGGCACACGACGGGCCACCGCTTGGCCTTCCCCCATCCGTGTCCATCCGTGGTTCAACTTCCGGTTCCGGATTAGTCGAACTTCAAGGCGGTGCCCGGCAGCATCTGCTTCATGGCGGCCTGCAACTCGGGGGTGAAAGGAATGCGCCCGGCGGGAACCAGGCGCAAGGCCTTGAGATGCGTGAATTCCTTGAGCAACGGCAGGCGGGCCTCGGGGAGCGAGATGTTGCTGAGTTCCAGGTTTTCCAGGTGCTTCATGGCCGCCACGATCTTCAGGTCGTCGTCCGTGGTGAGCTTGCAATCGGTGAGGGTCAGCCGCTTGAGGGTCTTGATGCCCTTGATCGCGCGGATGCCAGCGGGGGCGTCGAGTCCATCGCCCAGCTGCAAATACTCCAGCGGCAGCGCGGCGATGTGCTGGAGGCTGGCCGGCGAGGCATTGTGCGTGCCGAGTTCGAGGCCTTTCACCTTGGTCAGCTTCGCCAGATGCACCGCTCCGGCATCGGTGAACTTGGCGTGGGCGAGCACCAGGCTTTCCAGGTTGGGAAATCGCTCGCAGATGAGCCGCAGCCCCTCGTCATCAATGCTGCTGCCGCGGAAGCTGCACCGGGTCACCTTGGTCCAACCTTCAAAAGCGGCGAAGGCATGGCCCTTCATGGCGGTGCCAATGTAGGAAAAGGCCTCGAGATTCTTGAGCCCGGCCAGCTTCTCCAGACCGGCATCGCTGAGCTTGCCGTTGTTCGTGAAACGCAGGGCTTTGAGGTTGGTCAGCTTGCCGATCGGGGCGATCCAGTCATCGCCGAGCTTGGTGGCGATGATGTTGAGCGACTCCAGGGTGGTGAGCTGGCCGAGATGGTCAAAGAAGGCCGCGTCATAAGGATCAACTTTCCGATGGTCATGCGGCCCGGCATTCGGGATGGACAGGTCCACGATCTTCAGCGAATCGAAGACTGACAGATCGCCACCCGCGACCCGCTTCAGCGTATCGGGCGTGGTGTTTGTCCGCTCGGCCTTTCCCTGGCCGATCTTGATGGCTTCGATCACGGCCTCCGCATGCCCTCGCTGCGCGGCAGCGGCAAGGATCGCGCTGGCGTGGGCTTGCAGCGCCTGTTTCAAGGCCGCGTCACCCGTGGTGGCAATGACCGCGTCCAGTTCGGCGCGGGAGGTGACTTTCGTGAGATCGGGTGGCAGCGCCAATGCGGTGGAAACGAGAGTGAGAAGCGCAGCGGCAAGGCCGAGCGTGAGGTGTCGAGTCATGATTCAGTGCGAGTAGTGATGAGGAACGGCGGCCAGTCCCGCCCGAGGAACCGGGCGACACGGCAGCCAAACCCATGCCGGAGCGCGTCCGGTCGAGGGGTGATGAAATTCCCAGTCACGCGTGTCAGACGCAGCGCAGCTCGGCAGGTTTCAAGAAGTCGGCGGCATTCGGCGGTCATTTGCCAATGGTTCCGCTCGGCGCGGGATCAGCCGCAGCAACGCGCGAGCAACGAACTGGGCTGTAAGTTCGGAAGGCCATCGGGCGTGGGGATGTTGCTGCGGCTGGTCTCCGCGACCCAGCCGCGCTCCAGGGAATTTCATTCCGCAGGGGCAGTGCGCGGATACGCCCTTGCCAATGCTGGTGCCAAACGAGTTTCAATCTTGGTGACACGCCGGACGTCACACGTTACCAATTGACATGAAGCACATTCTCCTCGCCCTCCTGCTGCTGGCTCCCCTGGCGGCGCTGCAAGCTGCCGAAGCCAAAGCCACGGCGACTCCCACGACCGAGGCTGTGGATGTCTCCGTGCCGGCCGATGGCAAGAATGTGAAGTTCCGGGGGAACCTGGAAAACAGCCGGCTGGTCTTCACGAAATCTGGCAAGGGACACGTGGCCTTCATTGGCGGGTCCATCACCGAGATGGAGGGCTACCGGCCCATGGTCTGCGAGGGGTTGAAGAAGCGGTTCCCGAAAACCGAGTTTACCTTCACCGCTGCCGGGATTTCCTCGACCTGCTCGACGACGGGAGCCTTCCGCCTGCAGGAGCATGTGCTGGATCGTGGACCGGTGGATTTGTTCTTCGTGGAGTTTGCCGTCAACGACGACCAGGACGCGCATCACGAACGTCGGGAGTGCATCCGCGGCCTGGAAGGGATCATCCGCCACGTCCGCCAGCACAATCCGGCGGCGGATATCGTGGTCACCTACTTCGTGAACGAGCCCATGCTGGCGACCTTCAAGGAGGGGAAGGAACCGCTCTCCAGCAGCAGCCATGGCGAAGTGCTTCGGCATTATCAGGTCTCCGGCATCGAACTGAACCGGGAGGTCTTCGAGCGCATCCAGGCTGGCAAGCTGACGTGGAAGCAGTTTGGCGGCGTGCATCCGGCACCGCCCGGCAACCGGATTTGCGCCAACATGATTGACCGGTTGCTGGATCAGGCCTGGGCGGGACCGGTCGGGGCCGATGCCGCCAAGAAACCGCACCCGCTGCCCGAACCACTGGACCCGAACAGCTACGTGAATGGCCGGTTCCTTGACCCTGCGAAGGCCGAAATCGTGAAAGGCTGGACCATCGAGACGCCGGACTGGTCCAAGCTCAAGGGGAGCCATCGCGCGCGCTTCGATCACGAGAAGTTCCTCTGCGCCACAGAACCCGGCGCGGAGCTGAAGTTGAAATTTGATGGCCGGGCCATCGGGATTTTCCTGCTCGCCGGTCCGGATGCGGGCACATTGGAGGCGAGCATTGATGGCGCGCCCGCCAGGCAGTTCAATTTGCTCCACGGTTTCAGCGCCGGATTGCATTACCCGCGCAGCATCATGTTTGACGCCGATTTGAAGCCCGGTCCGCATGTGCTGATCTTGAAACTTTCCAGCGCGAAGAATCCGACCGCCCAAGGACCGGCGGCGCGAATCCTGAAGTTCTGCGTCAACTAGCCGGGAGTGTTCTTCGTCAAACCGTTTCGGCCATCGACCATGAAACACCCTTTCCTCCTCTTGCTCGCCGCCCTGCTGCTGGCCACTGTGGCGGCGCAGGCGGAAGAGCCAGTAAGCTTCAGCCGGGAAATCCGGCCCATCCTCTCGGAAAACTGTTTCAGTTGCCACGGACCGGATGTGCAGCAGCGGAAAGCCGGTCTGCGCCTGGATGTGCGTGAGGAAGCGCTCAAGCCGGCGAAGTCCGGTGTCTTCGCCATCGTGCCGGGTGACGTCAAAAAGTCCGCGCTGCTCAAGCGGATCAACAGCACAGATCCGGACGAAGTGATGCCGCCGACCAAGGCGCACAAGGTGCTGACCGCGGTGCAGAAATTGAAGCTGCGGCAGTGGATCACGCAGGGGGCCAAGTATGAGGAGCATTGGTCCTTCGTGGCGTTCACTCCGATGAAGCCGCCAGCGGTGCGGCGCAAGGACTGGCCGCGCAATCCGCTCGATCACTTCGTGCTGTCGCGCCTGGAGTCTGCTGCGCTCTCACCATCGAGTGAAGCGGCCAAGGAGGTGCTGATTCGTCGCGTGACCCTGGATTTGACCGGCCTGCCGCCGACGCTCGCGGAGGTCGATGCCTTTGTCGCGGACACCTCGACGCAAGCGTATGAGAAAGTCGTGGATCGCCTGCTGAAGTCACCGCGCTATGGCGAGCGCATGGCCATTGACTGGCTGGACGCCGCGCGTTACGCGGACTCGAACGGCTATCAGGTGGATCGCGACCGTGAGCTGTGGCCCTGGCGGGACTGGGTGATCCGCGCGTTCAACGATAACCAGCCCTTTGATCAATTCACCATCGAGCAACTCGCGGGTGACTTGCTCCCCAACGCGACGCTCGAACAGAAAGTCGCCACGGGCTTCCATCGCAATCACATGCTGAACGAAGAAACCGGCATCGTCCCCGAGGAGTTCCTGGCGGAATACACCGCTGACCGCGTCGAGACGACGGCGTCGGTGTGGCTGGGTCAAACCTTCAACTGCTGCCGGTGCCACGATCACAAGTTCGACCCGTTCACGCAGCGCGACTTCTATTCGCTGAAGGCCTTCTTCCACAACGTGCCGGAAAAGGGCATCGGCGTTTATGCCAACACCATCCGTCAAAACGCCCCGCCCTTCGTGAAGCTGCCCGCTCCGGAAACCGAGGCGAAGCTCCTTGCCCTGAACGGAAGGCTGAAAACGGTGACCGACCAGCTCACCGCCCTGACCAACCGGTCCGTGACCGGCATCGAGGAATGGGCGCACAGGGTCTCCGCGGCGGTGGTGAAGTGGGAACCGGTGCAACTGCTCGCGGCCAGCGGCGGGGATCAGCCACCGGTGATTGATGCGACCGCCACCACCTTGACAGTCGGCCCGCAGGAGACGCGGCCGAACACCCTCAAGCTCACTGCGCGTCTGCCCGCCGGACGGATCACCGCGCTGCGCCTCGGGTGCGGAACACCGGTGGTTTCGGCCAGTTTTCAGTGGAGCGAGTTCAAGGTGGGGCAAGGCAAGTTGCGCGCCACGGCCTGGGGAGATTCGCTGGCCGGCACCGAAACCGAAAAGGTGCTGGATAATGACCGCAAGACGCGGACGGTCCTTGCCCTGAAAGCAGAACGGCCGGTGCAGGCCGTGTTTGAGTTCGAGCCCGCGCTGGCTGCGGACGCGAGCCGCGAAGTCCAGATCGAGATCGGCGTGGAGAATGCCGGCGGGCCTTCGCGCTGGCGGCTGTTCGTCACGGCGGTCGAACCAGAGGTGCTGACCCCGGCCGCCGTGGAGGCGATCACGAAGAGGGAACCGGCGAGCCGCTCGGCAGCGGAGCACAAGCAGCTCGCGGCGTTCCGCATCTCCCAGCAGCCGGACCACCGCGCCCTGAACGACGAGTTCGGCAGCTTGAAGAAGCAGGTCGCGACGGCGGAGAACGAGATCCCCACCACCCTCGTCATGGAGGAGCAGAAGGAGGCGCGCCCCACGTTCATCCTGATGCGCGGGGCGTATGACAAGCTGGGGACGGCCGTCACGGCGGCCACGCCGGCCGTGCTGCCCGCGCTGGCTCCGGAACTTCCCCGCAACCGGCTCGGCCTTGCGAAGTGGCTCGTCAGCCCGCAAAACCCGCTCACGGCCCGTGTCACCGTGAATCGTTTCTGGCAGCAGGTCTTCGGCACCGGCCTGGTGAAGACCAGCGAGGACTTCGGTTCGCAGGGATCGCTCCCGAGCCATCCTGAACTCCTCGACTGGCTGGCGCAGGAATTCATCCGCAGCGGCTGGGATGTGAAGCAGTTGATGCGGCTCCTGGTCACCAGCGCGACCTATCGGCAGTCGTCCCGGCTCACGCCGGCGTTGCGTGAGCGCGACCTCGAAAACCGTCTGCTCGCCCGTGGTCCGCGCCACCGGCTCATGGGCGAATTCATCCGCGATCAGGCGCTCGCGGCCAGTGGACTCCTGGTGGACCAGCTAGGCGGGCCATCGGTGAAGCCGTATCATCCACCCGGGCTCTATGAGCTGATCACGGCCGGCAACGGCTACAACACCTACGTGGCCGGCAAGGGAGATGAACTCCGCCGCCGCAGCCTTTACACGTATTGGAAGCGCTCCCTCCCGCACCCCGGGATGCTGCTCTTCGATGCGCCGTTCCGTGAGAGCTGCACCCTGCGCCGGCCGCGCACAAACACGCCCTTGCAGGCCTTGAACCTCATGAACGATCCCACGTATGTCGAGGCCGCCCGCTTCCTCGGGCAACGCATGATGAAGGAAGGCGGCAGCACGGAGGAGACGCGGCTCAGCACCGGCTTCCGGCTGCTGCTCACACGACCGCCATCGCCGGCGGAACTGAAGATCCTGCACGCGTCGTATGCCCGCGCCTACGCGGACTTCACCAAGGACACGGAGGCGGCCAAATCATTCCTGGCCGTCGGGTCGGCGGGCTACGATGCCAAGTTAAACCTCGCCGAACTGGCCGCCTACACCACGGTCGCCAGCACGCTGCTCAATCTGGATGAAGCGGTCACGAAGGAGTGAACTCATGAGCCTGCCACCATTCCAAAACGAACTCTCCCGCCGCCATTTCCTGGGCCGCTCGGCCACGGGCATCGGTGCGGCTGCGCTCGCCTCGCTGCTCAACCCGCGACTGTTCGCCGCTACCCGGCCGCCGCAGTTTGCCCCCAAGGCGAAGCGCGTCATCTGGCTCACGCAGGCGGGTGCGCCTTCGCAGTTGGACCTGTTTGATTACAAGCCCGGCCTGGCCGCCCAGTTCGACAAGGACCTGCCTCCCTCGGTGCGCGGCGAGCAACGGCTCACGGGCATGACGGCCGGGCAGAAGCGTTTTCCAGTGGCACCCTCGGCGTTCAAGTTTCACCAGCACGGCCAGTCGGGCTTGTGGCTGACGGAAGCGATGCCGCACACGGGGAAATTCGCGGACGACATCTGCGTCATCCGTTCGCTGCACACGGAGGCGATCAATCACGACCCGGCGATGACGCTGCTGCAGACCGGCCACCAGATCGGAGGCCGGCCGGCTTTCGGGGCCTGGGTGTCGTATGGCCTGGGCTCGGAGAATGCCGACCTGCCGGCCTTTGTCGCTCTGATCTCCCGTCCCGGCGGCCCGACGAACGCGCAGCCGTTGCACGAGCGCATGTGGGGCTCGGGCTTTCTGCCGTCCCGCCATCAGGGCGTGCGCCTTAGTTCCGGCAAGGACCCGGTGCTGTTCCTGTCCAACCCGCCCGGCATCACCCCGGAGCGCCGGCGTGCCATGCTGGATGATGTCACCACCCTGAACCGTCTGCAGTTCGCCGAGTATCAGGACCCCGAGACGCAGGCGCGCATTGACCAGTATGAACTCGCGTTCCGCATGCAGTCCGCCGTCCCCGACCTCGCGGACCTGTCCAAGGAACCGGCGGACATCTTCGACCGCTACGGCCCCGAATCGAAGAAGCCGGGCACCTATGCGGCGAACTGCATCCTGGCCCGCCGTCTGGCCGAGCGTGGCGTGCGTTTCATCCAGCTCTATCATCGCGGCTGGGACCAGCACAACAACCTGCCCAGCGGCGTCCGGAGCCAGTGCCACGACACGGATCAACCCACCGCCGCCCTGCTCGCCGAGTTGAAGGGGCGCGGGATGCTGGAGGACACACTGGTCATCTGGGGCGGCGAGTTTGGTCGCACGGTCTATTCGCAAGGCGTTCTGACCAAGGACAACTACGGCCGGGATCATCACCCCCGCTGCTACAGCATCTGGCTGGCGGGTGCCGGCATCAAAGGGGGACAGGTCTTTGGCGAGACCGATGACTTCAGCTACAACATCGTCAAGGATCCGGTGCACATCCACGACCTCAACGCGACCGCCCTGCACCTTCTCGGCCTCGACCACACCAAGCTGACTTACCGATTCCAGGGCCGCGACTACCGGCTCACCGATGTGCATGGCGAGATCGTGAAGCCGATTCTGGCCTGAGGAATCAAATCGATAACCGGAAGCGTTTGGCAAACCGAAAGCGTGGCTGACTTCGCGGCCGTTCTCCCTCACCCCGGCCCTCTCCCGCTGGGAGAGGGAGCCACGTTGCCAGCAGCGGTTAGCAAGGGTGCATCGCCTGGAGACGTAGCTGCCGATGATTCTCCTTCTCCCAACGGGAGAGGGCTGGGGTGAAGGAGAGTGCGTGCAATGGCCCGTTGCGGGGCTTCGACCAGTGTATTCCGATACTTGCAAACCATTCGACGGCGCAGTCCTCATCCGTGAGGAAGTTGAAATAGAACCATGCTGGCGGAGTCCAATCCCGCACGAATCAACGTAATTCCCACCTGCATGAACCACTTCAAGCCCTCCGCAACTCCGCTCGACCGACGCGCCTTTCTCCAGCGCACCGCCCTGGCGACCGGTGCCTTTGCCATGCTGAGTGGCACCCGAGCATCCGGGCGTATCCTCGGAGCGAATGACCGGCTACGCATCGCGGTGGCCGGCTGCCACGGCCGTGGCCAGTCCCATATCGATGGCTGGCTCGGGCAGCCGAACGTGGAGATCGTGTATCTCATTGACCCCGATCAGCGGGTGCTGGACCTGGCCTTGAAATCATTGGAGGCGAAGACGGGGAAGGCGGCGGCGGCGAAGAATCCGGCCGCTGTCGGCAAGTTCACCTGTCGCGGCGTCACCGATGTCCGCACGGCGCTCGCCGACCCGACGCTGGACGCCATTTCCATCGCCACGCCCAACCACTGGCATTCGCTGATGACCATCTGGGCAGCGCAGGCGGGCAAGCATGTCTATGTGGAGAAGCCCATGAGCCATGACGTGGCGGAGGGCCGGGTGGTGGTGGAGGCACAGAAGAAGTATGGCGTGGTCATCCAGCACGGCACGCAGCGGCGCAGCGACTCCGGCATCGCCGGCCTGCACGCCGCCATCCAGGCGGGCAAGTTTGGGAAGCTGAAGGTCTCCTATGGCTACTGCTGCAAACCGCGCAGCGGCATCGGCAGCAAGGCGGCCTCGGCCCCGCCCGAGCAGCTCGACTGGAACCTCTGGCGCGGCCCGGCTCGCGTGGCGGACTACCACGCCAACCTCGTGCATTACAACTGGCACTGGTTCTGGGCCACCGGCAACGGTGACCTGAACAACCAGGGCACGCATCAGCTCGACGTGGCCCGGTGGGCACTGGACCCCGCCCTGACCCATCCCGTGCGCGTCATGGCACTGGGCGGCCGTTTCCAATGGCAGGACCAGGGCGAGACGCCCAACACGATGTTCGCCCTCGGCGAGTATTCCAACGGCCAGCAGGTGTTCTTCAACGTGCGGAACGTGAACTACAAAGGCTACCAGACCCAGGTGGAGAACGAGTATTACTTCGAGGACGGCGGCAAGATCGTCCGTGGCCTCTATTACGCCAAGGGCAGTTCCAAAGGCGAAAAGGTCTCCGTGCCGGGCGGCAAGGTGACTCCCGGCGGCAACTGGGGCGCGTTCATCGCCGCCTGCCGGGCCGGCAAACCTGAGATGGCCAATGGCAATGCGACCGAGGCGCACTATGGCTGCGTGCTGGGGCACCTGATGAACAACTCCTACCGGCTCGGCCAGAAGGTTCCGTTCAACGCGAAGGCCGGCCGGTTCGGCGACAACACCGACGCGCACGACCACTTCATGAAGCTCCACGCTGTCATGCGGGACGTGGGCGTTCCGGAGGATGGTGCGGAATACGTCGTCGGCCCGTGGCTCACCTTCGACCCCAAGACCGAACAGCACACGGGCGAATTCAAGGCGGAGGCCAACGCGCTGTTGAAGGACGCGAACCACGCCGGCTTCGAAGTCCCCGCCGCCGGAAAAGTTTGATCCGCCGGACCTTCGCGACTGGCTGCTTTCACACTCGGCTGGCGGTTCCTCGCTGTTTTCGGTGGAATGAGGCGCGGGGCAATTGGCTGCCCCAAGCCCACCGGAGTCGCGCGTCGGGCGTGCGTTATACCAATTCCCAAAGGTTATCGGTGGAATGGCTGATGCGAAGCTCGACGCGCTTCAGCTCCCTCTCCCTTCCTCGGAGGAGGGGAGAGGGTTGGGGTGAGGGGTGCCGTCCGGCGGCAGGCTGCCGATTTACATTGGGAATTGGTATTGGTCCCGGAGGGACGCCCGAAAATAGCCCAGCGATTCATCGCTGGGTTGGGCCAGGTCTGCGGGCCAGTCCTGCAGGGACGAAAGAAGCTTCTCCGCACGGAGACGCCCACGAAGGACCATTCTGCCGTCCCTCCGAGACTCACCGCCCTTTCCTACGCTGCTCCCAGCGATGAATCGCTGGGCTATTCTCTGTCGCCCTCCGGGCTGAGCCAAGACCATTCCACCGGAAACAGCGGAAAACCCGCTTGGTTTCACCAACGCGTCAGCAACGCAACGCGAAGACCCTTCGTGCGCGGACTGACAGTCCTGACGCAAGCCTCAGGCACCCCATCCGGTTTACCAATGGCCGCATCAGGTCATTCGATTTCCCCCTGCGCCTGCCAGATGATACGCATACATACGAATTGAACATCAATGTCACAACCAAAACGAAAGACCGCACTATGAAAAAGCTCCTGATCCTCGCCCTCGCCCTCGCCGCCAACCTCGCCTCGGCCCAAAGCTATCGCCATTCCCCGGTCACGCCGCTGAGCCAGGCTTACCGGGACCACCATTCCCACCCCGGATACCGCCCGCTGCCGGCTCCCGGCTTTGGCTGGCTGCACAGCGCACCCGCTGGCTACTGGACCACGCACTACGACACGGTTTATGTGCCCGGAGCCTACGTGACCATGCTAAACGCCTACGGCCAGCCCCAGCTTGTGTTGGTGCCGGCCCACTACGAAACCGTCAGCCGCCAGGTGTGGGTGGCCCGCGGTTGGTGAACCGGTCGGCGCTTCCGCTCGTCTCAGGGCGAACTCGCCACGCTATCTCATCGCCGCCAGCATCTCTTTCACCGCTTTCGCCAGCCCAACGGTGAGGCTGCGGCTGATGATGCTGTGGCCGATGTTGAGTTCCACGAGCTGAGGTGCGACTTCCAGCAGCGGCGGGACGTTCATGCAGTTCAGGCCGTGGCCCGCGTTGACCTGCAAACCGAGTTCGTGGGCCTGGGCGGCGGCGGCGGCGAAGCGCTTCAGCTCGGCCTTGCGCCCGCGGGCCTTGCCGAAGCACTCGGCGTAGGTGCCGGTGTGCAGTTCGATGAACTGGCTGCCCACCATCGCGGCGGCAGCGACCTGGATCGGGTCGGGCGCGATGAAGAGGCTGACCTCGATGCCCGCGTCGTTCATGCGTTGGCGGGTCTTCTTGAGCGCGGCGAGGTTGCCGGCCACGTCGAGCCCGCCCTCGGTGGTGACCTCCTGCCGGCGCTCCGGCACGAGACAGACAATCTCAGGCTTGAGCTTGAGGGCGATGCGGATGATCTCTTCCGCGTTGGCCATCTCGAAGTTCAGCCGGGTGGAGATCTGCTTCCGCAACGCGAAGACATCGCGGTCCTGGATGTGCCGGCGGTCCTCGCGCAAATGCGCCGTGATGCCGTGCGCACCCGCCGCCTCGCATACGAGCGCGGCCGCGACCGGGCAGGGCTCCCCGGAGCCGCGGCCGCGATACCGGGCCTCGCGGACCGTGGCGACGTGGTCAATGTTGACACCGAGTTTCAGCATAAAATCGAACGTAGCCGCCGACGTGAGGAGGCGGAAGGAAAAGGTGAATCGTGGTGCGTGGCGCGTGGTGCGTGTTTGACTCCGCTGCCTTTCACGCACCACGCAGAGCGTCTCACTTCGGTTGCGGCTTCGCCCCCGGCACCGGCGGCATCCCCGGCAGCATGTTTGTCGGATACGCGAACGCGGGGAAGGCCGGGTTGTCCAGCCAGCGCGCCAGCACCGTGAGTTCAATCGCCGTCAGCCCCAGGTCCGAGCGCCGCACGGCGCGCAGTTCCGTCGGCGAGACGGCGGTGACTTCCGTGATGGTGTTCGCCAGCTTCGGGGAGACAGCGCGCAGCCACGGGTGTGCTGCGCCGGTCGCGGGGAACGCAGGCGCCATCAGCATGGCGGTGAGTTGAAAGATGGGCATCCATTGGCCAAGCTTCGCTTCGGTGATTTCCCAGTCGTAATAGACGAGGTTGGTGCGCGGGAGGAACTGGTTCAGCAGTTCAGCGGGTGGCGGGTTCGTGTTCGGCCCTTGAGGGATGATGCCCGCCATGCTGCCGAAGAGCAGGAAGTCGTTGCCGGATTCCGGCGCGGGGCGGACAAACGGCACCAGGATCGGCATGCCCACCCAGCCGATTTCGGTGCGGTTGGTCGTGAACACCACGCGGCCGATTCCCGCTTTCGCCACGTTCGTGCCGAGCGTATGCAGGGCGTGGGGCGCGGCACTGACGACTGTATTGGACGCATCGGCCATGGGTGCGGCCGCGAGGAGGTTGTAAGGCACGTCCGAACGCGCCCAGGTGAAGAGCTGGTTCGGCGCGGATTTCAGCTCCCATTCCTTGAACTCCGGCTGGAGCGCGAGCCAGTTGCCGAAGCCCTGCATGGCGGTGAAGCTGATGAGGGGATCGCGGACGGAGTTGGTTGGCAGATGGAATACGTCCAGCTTCCACGCCGTGGGGTTTGAGAACCTGAGCGTGGCCTCGCTGCGAAGCGTTTCGCCCTTGGCGGTGACGCTGACGGCGAAGCGCGGCCAGGCGACAGATTTCGGCAGATTGAGCGCGGCTTGCAGGCGCGGCAGGTCAGCGACGAGATCCACCACGTTGGTCGAGAGCGCCGGGTGCGGGCCGCCCGCTCCGACCGCAGGCTGGTCACCACTCGCGCTCTTCCGCAGCATCAGACAGTCGTCGAACAAGGCCAGGGTGAGCAGGTGCCCGCTCTTGGTCCGCGTGCTCCAGGCGTTCGCATCGGCGGACACCGCTGGCAGGGCCACGGGCGGTGAGTCGGCCGACTGCCAGAGGTTGGTGCTCCACTTTGCGCGCTGCGCGGGATTCAGAAAGACCGTGAGCATCCAGGTGACGGCCTGCTCGTCATAGGTCTCGAAGAGGAACTTGCTCGCGGCGAGGTCATCCAGCAGCGGACGCAGGAGGGCGCTGCGGTTCGTGCGCGTTACGCTTGCGCCAAAGAGCGTCTCCGGCAGCGTGATCGCGAGCCGGTCGTGGATCTGCTTCCGCGTGGCGACCGCCTCGGGGTTGTTGAGCAGGGCGTTGAGCTTTGTTGCGTTGGGGTCGGCCGCGATCCGGTCCAGACCGGCAAAGAGCAGGCGGAAGACCGGTCCGGTAGGAGCGGCGGGGGCGGCCGGTCGGGCCACGGGGGCGTCAGGTTGCTTCTCCCGGCAGGCCGTGACCAGCACGGCGCAGCCCAGCACGAGCATGAATCCAAGTCCTAATCGGCGCATCGGTGCGCTTGAATTGCCAAAACCGGCGCGGCGAAGCAAATGCAAATCCATAGGTGAGCCTAGGGTAAACTTCTCATGCGAGGCGAGCCTGCTCTGGTCTTCAAGCCCGTTCCTGCAACAACGCCGAAAAGCTCCGCCCCAAATGATCCGGGTGCGAAAGCGTCTGGAACTGCCGCACCCGCTCGCGCGTCCATTCCCCGAAGCGGGCAGGCTGCTGCATCGTGCGTTGGGCGATGCGCGTGAGGAATCGCGATTGCTCCGTCAGTTCCGTGGTGGTGAGTCCGGCCCGCTCGCCCGCCTGCGTGACCGCTGCAAAGTTGACCTGTGCCGTGATGTCCTGCTGGCCGGGGACCGCCAGGATGTCCTCCACGAGCTGGTGTTCGCGGTAAGCCCGCAGCGTCCCGCCGGGCTTGGTGGGGTTGATCACGTCGCCGGTGGTGTGTCCGTAGTCAAACGTCAGCAGCTTGCCCCGCTGCAGGCTCTGCGCGGCGATCTCCCACCACAGTTCGGCGAAGGGCGTGCGCTCCAGGATAAACCCATCCGGCAGCACGGGCGCGAGGCTGGCCCAGGAGCTTTCCCGGAGCGAGGCTTCCAGGCCACCCAATGCGGCGGAGGGCTGGGCCAGTGCGGCGACGTTTTCATGCAGCGACGGCAACCGCGTCCACACGAAGCGCTCGCCGGCCGTCCGCACGCCCCATTCGAACCACCGCTGGTCGGCGGCGGTCCACGCCAGTCGGTGCACGGGGAAGGCATCGAGCAGTTCGTTGGCGAAGATCACCCCATTCACCCCGCCCGCCTGCTGGATCTCCCCCCAGTTGGCGAACCACTTCACGCGCGGGGCAAACATGCTCAACCGTCCGCGCTGCCATTCCTGCCGCCGCTCCGAGGGATCGAGAATCCAATACTCGATCCGCGCCAGCAGGTCGGGCCTGCGCCGTTGGAACCAATGGAGAACATCCTCGGCAAGCTGCCCATCGTGCGCCCCCGCCTCAACGATCTGGAGCGGACCTTCCGCCATTCCGCGTTCCGCATTCCGCATTCCGAGTTCCTCCAGCCACTCGGCAAACTTAAATGCCAGCAATTGCCCGAATAGTTCGCCCACGCTCACGCTCGTGTAGAAATCCCCCCGCTTCCCCACCACTGCGTGGTCGCGCTCATAGTAGCCGTGCTCGGCGTGGTAGAGGGCCAGTTCCATGAACCGTGCGCAGGGCAGGGGACCGCTCCGCGCGATCTCCTCGCGAAGAATCTCTTCCAACGACGGCGATGGCTTGCAGTCCGTCTGGCTATTCGCTATGACACGTCGAAACATAAACCGGGATTTCCTATGGCCAAGATTGACGCGTTCTTCAACCTGATGATGCAGCAGAAGGCTTCCGACCTTCACCTGGCCTCCGGCAGCCCGCCCATTCTCCGCATCAGCGGCGAAATGCGCCGCGTGGACTACCCGCCGCTGGAGAGCGACTCGCTCAAGGCGATGCTCTACGAAATCGCGCCGGAAATCAAAGTGAAGCAGTTTGAAGAGACGGGTGACGTGGACTTCGGCTACGAAATCCCCACCGTGGCCCGCTTCCGCGCGAACTTCTTCAACCAGAAATACGGCTGCTCCGCCGTGTTTCGCCAGATTCCCAGCAAGGTGCTTTCCTTCGAGGACTTCGAGAAGTTCGACGCCCCGCTGCCCGCCGTGCTCCGCAAGTTCCCCATGATGCACAAGGGCCTCGTGCTTGTCACCGGCCCCACCGGCTCCGGCAAGTCCACCACGCTCGCGGCGATGATTGACTACGCGAACAAGAACCGCCACGACCACATCCTCACGGTCGAGGACCCCATCGAGTTCGTCCACGAGAGCAAGGGCTGCCTCATCAACCACCGTGAAGTGGGCCTGCACACGAAGTCCTTCGCTTCCGCGCTCAAGGGCGCGCTGCGCGAAGACCCGGACATCATCCTGGTCGGCGAAATGCGCGACCTGGAGACCATCGAGCTGGCGCTCACGGCGGCGAGCACTGGCCACCTGGTCCTCGGCACGCTGCACACGCCTAGCGCCGCGAAGACCGTGGACCGCATCATCGACGTCTTCCCCGCCGACCAGCAGAACAAGGTGCGCGCGACGCTCTCCGAGGCGCTCAAGGGCGTGGTGGCGCAGAACCTCTTCAAGCGCATTGACAAGCCGGGCCGCCTGGCCGCGCTGGAGATCCTGGTCTTCACCACCGCCGTGGCGAACATGGTGCGCGAAGGCAAGACCCACCAGATTCCCGGCATGATCCAGGTCGGCAAGAAGCTCGGCAACACACCGCTCGACGACTCGATCATGGACCACCTGCGCATGAAGCGCATCGCGGCCAAGGACGCCT
>CAZOCL010000106.1:0-17647 GCA_964578245.1 uncultured Klebsiella sp.
GGTTGCAATCGTTGCGTCCCGTGCGCCGGGTCGCTGAGCTTGGGTCGTTAGGCCGATTCACAACCCCACAGTCATATGAACGAAAAACAATACTTGGCAATGGTGGCAAACATGCGCGGACAATCCCTGTATCAGCAGCAGATGATTGGGTATCTGGTTGGGCTTGTTCACGGCCTGAAAGGCGTGCTCGCAGCCGTTGCAGAGCGATCAGGAATGGACCAAAAAGAGCTTGATAGGATTTTCGCTGATGCAGCCAGAACGCAGAGCCACGCACTGGCTGAGATACCGTTCCCTGAGTTTCAGTGGCCAGATGCAGATTCATCTTCTGACGCCACCCCTCCACCGTTGCCATGAACGGCCTAACCATGCGCTCCAGCGAACGCGGCCCCGCAGCGGGTGGTGTTGGTGAGGCTTTCATTTGGGCCGCGTCGCTGAGCTTGGGTCGTTAGTCCACTTCGCACCGCATGACAAAAGCATCACAACGAGCAGGCTTGGTGACTTCGGTTCTGGTCATCGTGTTCTTCGTCACAGCCATCGGGTTTCGCATGTCCGGCGGCGACGTTCCGAATTGGTTTCCGATTACGATGGGAGCGATTCTGTGCCTCACCACCATTTCAGCCGTCGTTTGTCTCATCACTGCTGCGTTTGGATTTTTCCGAGGCAGACGAGGATCCGTTTAGTTATGACACCGTGGCCTAACCATGCGCTACAGCGAACCCGGCGTGAGCATCGCGGTTGCAATCGTCACGTCCCCTGCGCCGGGTCGCTGAGCTTGGGTCGTTAGGCTTCCAGTGATGCGCACAATCGACGAATTGTTACAGAGAGCAGTGAGTGGATGTATTTCTCGGAGCGATGCCGAAGAGCTTTGCGTGAAGGAGGGGCTGGCTATTGACACCCTGTATAACAATCTCGCTCTCAGAGTAGCTAGGCAGTTTTTCGCGGGTGCAATGACATTTCGGGATGGCGACGCGGCGATGAACGCCATTTATGGCATGATGATCGACGACGCGAGCCGGTTCGGTGACGGATTCGAACTTGCGGAGCCTGCCTACTCCATCTATCTCGCTTTTGACGCAGGCGAGTATGATCACGGCGATGGTTCAGATCCCGTAGAACAATTTACGCGACCGCTTGTCGCAAATATTCTTGAGCCAACCTAACCAAACGCTGCAGCGAACCCGGCGGGGGCGTCGTGGTTGCAATCGTTGCCTCCCGTGCGCCGGGTCGCTGAGCTTGGGTCGTTAGGCCACATCGCGCGTTTATGGCTACACCAAGTTTGAGGCGATTACTGTTCTTTGGGTCAGAGATGGCGGTTGCTGGTGTGATCGTTGTGTATTTTCTCAAGAACGGTCGCGCCAGTTATGTTGAGCCGTTGCTGCCGGCATTTTATTGCGGCATGATCGGTTTGTTGATTGCGAGCGTTTGGAGTTATTCAGCAGAGCGGCACGTCGCGCGCGTTGGATTTGCCACGCTTGGCTTGGCTGTATTATGGGTATTGCTTTCACCATCTATTGTTGAGTGATGACGACTGTGTGGCCTAACCATGCGCTTCAGCGAATCCGGCTTGGGCACCGTGGTTGCAAGCCACGCGTTTCGTGTGCCGGATCGCTGAGCTTTTGTCGTTAGGCCGTTTCGCACCATGCATGCTGATGGCTATCTTTTTGAGACTCTCGCGGTGACCATTCCGCTCACTGTAGTGCTGTGGTGGCTTTGGTTTCGCGGGAAGTTTCAGCACACGCGACGAGTGCGGCTGCTGTTGTCACTCGTGACGGCGTTTTTGATTGCTCCGACATTCATGTCTCCGTATGGCCAGTGGAACATCTATCCAGCGTGGTGCATGTTCATTCACCTTCTCTTTGCAGGGCCATTGGCGGTGTTACTGTTTTGTGTTATTCCCATGCTCGTATTTGCTGCTCTTGTTTATGCGCTTTCTTCACGTCTCCAGCGACCAACGGCCTAACCATGCGCTGCAGCGAACCCGGCGGGAGCGTCGCGGTTGCAATCGTTGCGTCCCGTGCGCCAGGCCGCTGAGCTTGGGTCGGTAGGCGTCTCCCAGCATCGCACGAATCAATGCGCACCGCTCTTGTCATGGTAGCTGCCTTATTGGGCGTGGCCGGCTTTGGGTGCTCCTCGGTCACTGCTCCGTGCAGCAGTGCGTTGCCTCGCAACTCTGCACTTCGCCGGGAGCTTCTCGCTATGATTGATGCAGACCAACGAGTTCGTCAGGGGTTTGGCTCACAGATGACACCTGAGCAGGTGGCCCAGATGCAAGCTGTCGATACAAAGCACACGGCAAGGATGAAAACGATTATCGTTGAGCATGGTTGGCCAGGCCGTTCTTTTGTGGGCGACGACGGCGCTCGTGCCGCCTGGTTGTTGGTTCAGCACGCAGATGCGTCCTTCATGACGCAGTGCCTGCCGCTGATGGAGAACGCCGTATCCCGAGGCGAAGCGTCTGCAAAGGATTACGCGTATCTGCTGGACCGGGTGCGCATGAAGCAAGGCAAACCGCAGGTCTATGGGACACAGTTCATTTCTGGCGGTGATGGCAAACTCGTGCTTCATCCGATTGAGGACGCGGAGCACGTCGATGAGCGCCGTCGCGCGATCGGGTTACCGTCGATGGCAGAGTATGAGAAGAAGATCCGTGAAGTATACAAATGACGCCTGCCAAGAACGCTGCACCGAACGCGGGCGGACCTCGTCGGTTCTCAATTCGGGCACGCTGGGCGGCCCGCGTCGGTGAGCTCTTGCCATTAGGCCACGGCCTGGCGAACTGGAACCCCTGATGGCCGCACGGCCCTTCGTCGGAACGAAGCAACTGGAGCGCCCGCGTTCCGGCAAAACCGACAGCCTGAAAGCCCCGCTCCCCGGCATCCGTGCAGTTCGGGCGAAGCCGCTCACGCCTGCGTCTCGACCCAGCGCACCGCGTAGTGGACGAGGTCGGTGCCTTCCTTGAGCTTGAGCTTCGCCTTCAGGTTGGCGCGGTGGGCCTCCACCGTCTTGATGCTCACATGCAGCAACTCGGCGATGCGCCGGCTGCTCCGGCCGTTGCCAATCAACTGGAAGACTTCAAACTCCCGGTCGGTCAGCAGCTCCAGCGGGGAAACGGTCTTGCCCGGGCGCTTGCCGGCCAGATTCTGGAGGAGCTTCGAGGACATCTGTTCGCTCAGATAAACCCGGCCCTCGAGCACCTCGCGGATCGCCCGGAGCAGGGCCTTGCCGCCGGCCTTCTTGGTGATGTAGCCCTGCGCACCGGCCCGCAGCACGCGCTCTGCGTAAAGCGATTCATCGTGCATCGACAGCACCAGCACCGGAAGGTCCGCGTGCTGAATCTTCAGATCCTTGATCAGCTCCAGCCCGCTCCGGCCGCCCAGGGAGATGTCCACCAGGGCCAGGTCCGGCCGCACTGACTTGATGACCTGCAGGGCCTCGGCGGCGTTCGGCGCCTCGCCGCAGACGTGCAGGTCCGGCTCCCGGTCAATCAGCCCGGCCACGCCCTGGCGCAGGAGCGGGTGGTCGTCCACGATCAGAATGCGGTGTTTCTCGGGGGCGGGGGTTTTCTTGTTCGATGTCATGGCAGTGGCGCGGTCAGGCGTTACGGGTTGGAGAGCGGGCGGGCAGCGTGGGCACCGAGCAGACCACCATGGGCTGCCGGTCCGGGCTCTGTTGCAGCTCGATCACCCCGCCAATCATGGAAGCCCGGAAATTCATGATGCGTCCACCCAGGCCGGCCCCGCGGGGCCGGGGCTCCGGCAGCTCGGCCCCGTCATTCTTGATGGAGAGGACGGTCCAATGCCGGTCCCGGACGAGGCTGATGACTATGTGCCGGGCCTGGCCGTGCTTGATCGCATTGCTCACGGCCTCCTGCGCAATGCGATACAGGTGCGTGGCCACGCCGTTGTCATGGACCAGCATCGCCGCATCGGCGCGCAGCTCGCACTGGACGCTGAAGAGCCGCTCCGTGGTGGCCGCCAGCTCCTGCAGCGCGGACCGCAGGCCCGCCGCCTCCAGCGGCACGGGCGAGAGGCCCCGCGCCAGATCGTGCGCATGGCCGCTGGCCTGGCCGATCAGCGTGGCGATCTCGGCGGCCTGTTCGGCTTCCGCCTGGCCCTTGTCCGCGAGGCTCGCCTTGAGCGACTGGGTCAGATACTCGAGGCCCGCGAGGTGCTGGCACAGCCCGTCATGCAGGTCCTGGCCGAAGCGGCACTGCTCGCGGTCACTGATCTCCAGCAGCTCCTTCTCGATCAGCTTGCGCTCCGTGATGTCGTCCGCAATGCCAGCGATGCGATACACCTCGCCTGCCTCGTCCCGCACCGGAAACGCCCGCTCATGAATCCACCGGATGGAGCCGTCGGCCCGGCGGATGCGATAGACCTGGTCGTATTCCCCCGTGCGCTGTTTCGTCTGGGCCGCCTCCCAGACGCGCTCGCGATCCTCCAGCACGACGTGCGCCAGCCAGTCCTTGGGCGACTGGTAGAAGCTCGTCCGTCCCCAGAGCTTTTGATAGCCGGGGCTCAGGTAGAGCATCCGGCCAGTCTGGAGATCGGTCAGCCAGAACACTTCATGGATGTTCTCGGCAAACTGCCGGAAGCGGCTTTGCAGTTCGCTGGCCCGCGCCTCCAGTTCCCGGCGCTCCGTGATGTCCTCCGCCAGGTGCGCGAGCCGATGGACCCGGCCCTGCGGATTCTTGAGCGGAACGACGCGTTCCCGGACCCAGCGTGTGGCACCGTCCGGCCGCACGATGCGATACTCTTCCTCATGTTCCCCGGCCGGCGGCTTCGCGGCCTGGGCCACCATCCGGGCGCGATCCTCGGGGTGAATGGTTTCCCGCCACTGGGAAGGCGCAGCACAGAGGCTGGCGGGCGTCCGGCCCCAGACCGTCTCGTAGGCCGGGCTCACATAGAACACCTCCCGCAACGCCGGATCGCTCACCCAGAAGACCACCCCGACCTGCTCCGCCAGCAGTCGAAACGACTCCCCGGGTTCACTCACGGCCGCCTCAGTCTGCCGCTGCGCCGGGAGTTCCAGCAGCACGGTCTCGAACACCACGCGGCGCGGCCCGGCCATGCGCACGGGCTGGCTGAGGACCTGTATCAGGCGCGGCCCGCCGGGCACGTTGTCGCCGAGGAGAAATTCACCGGTCAGGACCGGTGCGTTCCGCTGGCCGGGCTGCAGGTGGCGGAGAAAACGTTCGCCCGCATTGCGGGCCAGGAACGCGCTGAGCGGCTGACCGATAAGTTTGGCGGGCTTCGTTCCCAGCAACCGCGCCCCCGCCCGGTTGACCCGCTGGATCAAGCCGCGCGCGTTGAGCGTGAGGCAGGCCACCGGGGCGTGTTCATACAGCCGGGCCGGGTCGTCGAGGCCGGGCTGCGTCCCAGTGTGGTCGCCATTCGCTCCCGCCGTTTTGACGCGTAGATAGCGATGCAATCCGCGGTCGGGCCCCGGGCTGCCGGGCGAAACCTTGCGTTCGGCGGCCTGCAACGCCTTGACCAGCTCGGACCGGGTCATTGTCTCGTAGCGCTTCATCAGGAATCTGGCTCCGACCATGAAGTGAACCTGCAAAAACTAGGCCGATTCGGAGGCCGGCACAATATTCCAATTAGACTATCTGTCAGGGCAGTTCGGGGATGCCTCTTAAACAGGACATCGAGCTTTCGCGCCTCGGTCCCTTGACACTCCGGCAGCGGCACATAGGTTGAGACGCAGCTTCAAAAACAGCGGGCTTCGGCCAGCGAGTCCAGCACTTGCCCACCGCTCTCTGCTTCCAAAGTCCTATGAACATCATTGAATTCTTCCTCTCCCCGGAGGCCATTGCGCGTCGGCGCATTGCCAAGGCGGCTCGCACCGGGGCCGCCTCGTTGAATCTGAGCTGCATGAACCTGACCCGGCTGCCGCCCGAGATCGGCACCCTCGTCAAGCTGCATGTCCTCCATCTGTGGCACAATCAACTGACCAGTCTGCCCCTGCAGATCGGTCGCTGCGTGCAGTTGGAGGAGCTTTACCTCTCCGACAACCGCCTCACCAGCCTGCCCGATTCATTGCAGCACCTCACGCACTTGAAGCGCCTCTACCTGCATGGCAATTCCAAGCTGCAGATCCCGCTTAACTTGCTGGGGCCCAAGTGGGAGGCCGTAATGAGTTCCGGCCGCACCTCGGTGCCCGCCCAGGCCATCCTCGAGCACTACTTCCACCGCCACGCGCTCTGAATGCCCCATCGGGGAAGGACTTTGGCGTAGCCACGAAAGGGCGCAAAGAGCACAAAGAAATCAAATGCTTGGGGCCGTCTGATACCAACTACGAAAATAGTTTGGTGAAACGAACGCGCATCTGACTTCGCTGCCATTCTCCCTCACCCCGGCCCTCTCCCGTTGGGAGAGGGAGAATCTTCGGCCGCAATGTGTCCTATAGGTGCCCCCTGCCAACCTAGCCGGATTGCGTGGCCCCTCTCCCAGCGGGAGAGGGCCGGGGTGAGGGAGAGCCGTTCAATGGCCCGCACCGGGAATTCGACCAAGGTATTCCCGTAATTGGTATGACGGCCTGCCCATTGTCTGCAACGGATGAACCGAGTTTCACATGGAAGACCAGATGGCTTTCTTTGTGCCCTCTGCGCCCTTTCGCGGCCAGATTGACCCCTTTTCCTTTCGTCTGTTTGGCGTGTTTCGCGGGCTGTCTTTGAAGTGCTTTCCTACTTCAAAATCCGCCCGCCCCACTTCCCAAACTGGTCCGTCGCGTTCTCCCGGCCCGCGCCCACCGCACCGATGTCCGCACCCGCTCCATCCGTCGGATCACCCGCATCAATCACCGGGCTGCCCTCACGCGGCGTGTAGCGGTCGCGAAAATCCCGGAGCATCTGCGACACCGTCACCTGGCCGCGTTTGATGTCGTCGTCCTGGAACGGGAACACTTTCACGAGCGGCCCCTTGAATTGCGGGTCCACCTGCTCGTCCACGGCCCCGCTCACCCGCAGGTCATGCCGCGCGAAGCCGGCGTCCTTGCGCTCGATCTTATCAGCCACCGATAGCGAGTAGTTGACCTTGAACTTCGCGTTGGGGCTGAAGAAACAGTTGTAGTCCGCGTAGCCCAGGCGGGCCGCTCCCTTCGCACTGGCCGCGTCGTTCCAGCCCGGATGGATCATCGTCACCGGCATCCCCGCCTGGCCGTATTTCCCGTTGTGGGCGAAGTTCAGAAACACATTGTTGCGCAGGGTCTTCACCAGCCCGCGCTCGCACACATCCACGCCCGGGCAGGGGAACGTGCCGCATCCGTCGAAGGTGTTGTTGTAAACCTCCAGCCCGCTCCCGCCCTTGTCCGTGCCATACACAATCGAGATGCACGAGAACATCGAGCCCGGGCGATGCTCCGGCTGGCCCACGAAAAAGACATTGTGGTGGATGCTCCCGAGGCTGCCGTTCTGGATCAGGTTGTGGTCGTTGATGTCACAGATCACGTTGTAGCGGAACTCGCCCTCAATGAAGCGCACGATCCATTCGCCATCGCGGATCACGTTGTGCTCGCAGAGGTTGTCGGTGGGATTCACCGTGGAAACCTGGCTGTAATAAGGGAACTCCTCGTTGATCGGCATGAGCAGGTGCAGGTAGTTGCCCCGGATGATGCTGCCGGCATTGCGCGCGGTGGAAATCTTGATGCGGATGCCAATCAAGAGGTTGCTCTCCGCATCACTGTCCCCGCCGATGAGCCAGCGCTTGCTATTGAACTCCGTCGCACCGCGATAAATCCGGTTGCCCTGGAAGAACTTTGGCGCAGGCGAACTGCCACTCGCCTCAAACACCGGTCGCGAATCCGCGATGTCCTTGCTCTGCGGCACCAGGGAGTTTTCCAGGATGGTATTGTGCCGGAAGGCCGTCGAGGACTGCCCGCCATTGTCCACCCGGAGCGCCGCGCTCGCGTCGAACGTGCAGTGCTCGATCTCGATCACCGCGTTCGCGCCCGCCTTGAGATCGAACGCATAGACCTGCGGCTTGCTCCCGCGCGCTCCCAGGTTGTGGATGCGTGCGTGCGTGATTTTCACCTGCCCGGTCCAGGTGCCATCGGTCTTGATCTGGTGCTGGTTGCCCTGAATGGTGCAGGGATGCTCCGCCGTGCCCGCAATCACCAGGGCATCGGCGCCCGAGAGGATCAGGTCCCGCTCCAAAGTCAGCGTCTGTCCGGCTGACAGTTGTGTCGTGGCGGCCAGGACGGTTGACCACGACGAACCACTGGCCAGGAGCAGCAAGATCAGGCAACGGACGTGGATTTGGGTCATGACATCAGTTGATGGCTTTCTGGTTTCGCGGTGCTGAAGGTGAAGGCATACGTGGTGCCTTCCGCCCGGTTGACCTCCAGATTCGTGCGGAGCTGGTTGACGAGCGTGCACACGAGTCGCAGGCCCAAAGACTCCGCCTTGAGCGGGTCCATCTCCGGCGGCAGGCCGATGCCGTTGTCGGCCACCGACATGCTGATGCGCCCATCCGGGGTGCGCGCCATGCGCAGCCAGATCTCCCCCGAACGACCGCCCGGGAACGCATACTTCAGCGCGTTCGACACCAGTTCGTTGAGAATCAACGCGCAGGGAATGGCGTGGTTGATGTCGAAATTCACATGCTCCATGGCCAGCCGCAGGCGGATGCGCCCCGGGTCGGTGCCGTAGGAACGCAGCAGGCTGGTGGTGAGGCTCTCGGCATACGCGGCAAAGTCCAGTTCCGAGAGGCTGCTGGACTGGTAGAGCTTCTCATGGACCAGCGCCATGGACTGGACGCGGCTGCCGCTCTCCTCGAAAGCGGCCACGGTCTCCGGGTTCTTCAAGCCCCGCGCCTGCAAGCGCAGCAGGCTGGAGACGATCTGGAGGTTGTTCTTCACCCGGTGATGGATCTCCTTGAGCATGACCTCCTTCTCCCGCAGGGAGGCGTGCACCTGTTCCTCGGCCCGTTTGCGCGCCGTGATGTCCCGCACGAAGGCCGTGAAAATCGGCGGCGAGACGGTGCCCACGCGCACGATGGCAAGTTCCGCCGGGAATTCAGTCCCGTCGCGCCGGAGCGCGGGCAGTTCCAGCCGGCGATTGAGCACCTTGGCCTCGCCGGTGCGCAGGTAGCGCTCAAAGCCGCGATTATGCTGGTCCCGGAAAGCCGGTGGAATCAGCAGCTCGACCAGGCGCTGGCCGATCACGTCCGCGCGGGCAAAGCCAAAAGTCTGCTCCGCCGCCGGATTGAATTCCAGAATCCGCCCCTCGTGATCAATCGTGATGATGCAGTCGAGCGCGGTGTTGAGGATCGCTGACTTGCGCTCCTCGCTTTCCCGCACGGCCCGGTCCCGCTGCTCGATCTGGCCCAGCATGTCATTGAACGCCTCCGTCAATTGTCCCAGTTCATCCTGGCTGGACTTGGTGGCGCGGACGGAATAATCCCGCCGTTCAGAGATGTCCCGGACCGTGCCGACCAGGTCCATGATCGGCCGGGAAATCTGCCCTTGAAGCGCCGCCGAGAGGACGTAGGCCACCAGCAGCAAGGCCGTGAGCAGCAGGGCGGTGATGCCCGCGTAGCGCTGGAACCGCTCGTTCATGGCCTCCAGATCGGATTTAAGATACAACGTCCCCAGCCGCTTGCTGTCCCGCTGCACGACCGGCTGGAACCCGGCGAGATGCGAATCCTCGAAGCGATACCCGTCCGGTTCCGGGGTGCGTGGAAACGCATCGGTCGGGAGATTCGCGGGATACTTCGTGAAGAGCCGGCCTTCCTTGTCATAGAGCGCCGCAGCGGTCACATGCGCCTCCACCCGCAGCGCGGCCAGGATTTCTTCGGCGTCCTTCTGGTTGTCGAAGGCCAGCGCGGCGGTGCTGTTGGCCGCGATCACTTCCCCCAGCGTCGAGAGCTGTTGCAGGGTCGTCTGCCGGAACGCCGAGAGTTCGTAGGCGAGGAAGGCCGCGCCCGTCAGCAGCAGCACCACGCCGCTGGTCAGCAGCAGGAGCAGCTTGACCTTCCGTTGGATGGGCATGTCGCGCAGTGGCATGGGCTATTCGTTTCCGGCGGGGACAACTTCCGCCGAGCGCAGCAGCTTGGAACTGATGGTCAATTCGGCGGCCTTGGCCGCACCGAGATTGATCCGCAGGCGCGTCTTTCCCCGGTCGGTGAGAAACCGGATCATCCCGCCGTTCCGTGAGAACGCATCCGTGTCACCCACCGTGAGAATGGCGCGGCCCTTCAAGGCGGCGAGCACCGGCCCTAGTTGCTCGGGCTCGGACCGGCTGATGAACAGCACATGGCAGGTGGTGATCTCCTCCACCCGGCGAAAGCGTTGGATGACCAGCGGGCGGTGGTTCACCTGCTCGCCGCGCACCGTTTCATCCAGAAAGCCGCCAAAGGGATCCTCGCCCAGCACCCCGATCACCAGCGGGCTCTCCGGGCTCGCAAAAGCCTGCGGCGGCCAGTCCACAAACTGGGCAAAATTGAAGAGGAACACCGCGCGCACGGCCGACTCCTTGGAAACCGCGGGCTGCGCCGCCAGTTGCCACCCGGTGGTGAACAGCAGCAGGCCCGCAACTAGTCCGGCCCTTGCGCCTGCGCGCAGGGATTTCCCATGGCCGGTAAATTTACTCAATAACGCCATGTCATCTGACCAGAAGCGCTGTTCCTTCCAGGCACGGAGACTGCCTGAAAATTCCGTCCGGGCGGCAGGCGGGACGTGTCTTGCACGCTAATGGAAAGGCCCTCGAACGCAAGCGGCCGCTTTGTCCTGGCCTTAGATTTTGAGGTCACTCCAATCAGGCAGCGTTGAGCCCGAACCTCGTGCCGGTGGCTTGCAGCCACCGCCTTGCGGGTGTTACCCCCCACCAACTCGTTGCATCCGGAGAAGATTCCCAAACTCCATTGCGTCTCAGCGGTCACCTCGGGCTGCGCCTTCCAGCGGTGCCTGGATGGCCGACGACGCCTATGGAGTGCGGTGCGCCAGACGGTTTTGGGTCAGCCACATCGCGTTGAAAACAACGAGGGGGCAACAAGTCGCTTCTCTGTGTTCATCGTGTCTCTGTGGTCCATCCGGTTTGCGGCTCCGCCGCGCTGCCCGCGCTGCCGTAGCCCACGGACGGTGGCCGCAAGCCACCGGCACAGGTTCAGCGCATCCCGTTCGCCTGCGGCTACCGGCCCGGTGCGAGTTCGAGGCAGACCAGCGTTCCGGGCGCGTTCCGGGCATACAGGCGACCGGCATTGAGCGCGGGATTGGTCCAGCATTTCCCTTCGAGAATCTGCGCCCGGGCCAGCGCCTTGAAACCCGTCGGCGACGCGTCACAGAGGATCAGTTCGCCCTTGTCAGACAGCACGAGCAGACGGTTGCTCGCGGCGAGGATGCCGCCGGTGCCCACCACGGGGCCGGTCCACTTCACCTCGCCCGTGGCCAGTTCCAGGCAGCGGAGCGTAGCCCGTTCGCCCGCGTTTCCGTCCAGCCCGTAGATGAAACCATTGAGCACCACGGGCGGCGTGAACTGCGCCCGGAGATTCTTGTTCTCCCAGCGCACTTTGGGTCCGGCTGCGGTGAGCTGCAACGCCGTGGCCCCGCGATTGTCTCCTGAAGAGATGAGCATCGTGTCGCCGACGATCACCGGATCCGCCGCGTTGATGTCGTCCTGCGTCCGCCACGGATGCTCCCACGCGACGGCTCCCGTTTTCGGATCCACCGCCACAAGTTCCTGCGATGAAAACAGCGCGATCAGATGCCGCCCTTGAAAATCGAACGGCACCGCCGTCGCGTAACCCGACGCCTCCGGTCCGGATTTCCAGACCGTGGCCCCCGTCTGCTTGTCGAGCGCCACGCCCGCGCTGCCGAGATTGAGAATCAGCAGCTTGCCCTCCACATAGGGCGAGCTGGAAAAGCCCCACACGGGCATCTTCGCTTTGAGTTCCCGCGCGAGGTCGCGCTCCCAGAGCACCTTGCCCGTCGCAGCCTCGAGCGCGTAGATGTTGCCCCGGCGACGGAAGGCATAGACGGTGCCGCCGTCGATCGTCGGCGTGGCATTGGGCCCGCCCTCATAGACATTCTCCATCTTCAAGCCCGGCGCTTCGTGCCGCCAGAGCACCTTGCCCGTGTTGATGTCGAGACACGTCACGACGTCCGCATCCGTCTGGTAACCCATCGTGTAGGCGCGCCCATTTGCCACCGAGATGGAGGAAAACCCGAGCCCGACCTCGGCCCGCCACAAGACTTTCGGTCCCGCTGCCGCCCACGGCTCCACCTTCTCGGCGGAAATCCCATTCGCATCCGGCCCACGCCAGCGATGCCACTCGGCCGCGGAAGCCGTGGCAGCAGCAAGCAGCAGGACAGCAAAGCCAGCGAGACTGGGGCGAGTGTTCATGACCGGAGCCTACCCACAAGCGTCCCCGCGTTCACGGGAAATTGCACCCGGAGCGCGGCTGTGTCCCGCTCGGTGCGGGATCAGCCGCAGCAACTTCCGAAGCAGCAGGAGAAGAAGAGGTTGACGCGAATTTCGCCAATGATCGCGAATTCCTGCAGCGGCCCAATTCGTGAAAATTCGCGCAATTCGCGTCAACTGCTGCTCACTGATTCCGCAGCGAATCCAGCAGCCGTCCGCGCAGCGACCACGTCGTCGCCAGCAGCGTGAATACCAGCCCGCTCACCAGCACGCCCGCGAGCGTGAGCCCGAGCGTGCCCAGCGGCAACGCATCGCCACCTGAGCGCAACGCCGGCAGCACCGCCACCGCCGCCGCAACCACGCCCGCCCCCAGCCCCAGCAGCAACAGGCCCGCGTGCTCGCTCAGCACCAGCCACCGCAGTGCCTTCGCCCGGAAACCCACCGCCAGCAGCAAGGCCAGCTCACCCCGCCGATCCAGCACGTTGCGCAGCACCACCACGCCCAGCCCCGCGCTGCCCAGCAGCAGCCCCAGCCCGCCCAGCACCTGGAACGTGCCGAGATAGGTGTTCTGCACCGCATTGAACTGCGCGAGCCGCCGCGTCGTGGGCACCAATTCCAGGCCGAAGTCGCGTAGTCCCTTCGTGAGCGTGGCAGACACGTCAGCCGCGCGATCCGGCGGCGCATCCACGAGAAAGAACCGGTAGCCCGCCTCGCCCGGATAGCGCGCGGTGAACTCGTCTTCGGCGATCACCAGATTACCCTGCAAAACCGACCCTGCGAGCGAGGCGACCAGCCGCACCTTGAAGGGCTTCCCACGCTCGTCTGTGAAATCCAGCGTGTCTCCCAGCTTCTTGCCGAGCGCCCAGAGAATGGAGGCTTCATCGGCTATGGCGGGGATGTAATTAGTTGAAGGGTTGAAAGGTTGAAAGGTTGAAGGGGAAGCCTCTTCAACTCTTAAACCCTTCAACCCTTCAACTTTTCCGCCCAGCAACTTCCATCCCGCTTGCTTGTCCAACCCTTTCGCCACCCCCGCAAACTTGAACGCACCACGCTCCGCCAGCAGTTCCGGCTTCACGCCGAGCAGCCGCGGCTTCTGCGCGCGGTTCAAATTCAGGCAGCTCGCATCATCGCCGTCGCGCACTCGGAAGGGCACCACGCTCACATTCGTCATCGCCTTTGCGTCGAGATTGAAAAACTCTCGCCCTGCCGGGCTGTTCAAGTCCTGCACCACCGGCAGCGTGCTCTCCCCCAGCAGCGCAAAGCCACCCGTGCCCGACGCGCGTTTCGTCGCATCCGCGTTCTCATCCAGCCGGAAGGCGCCGATGCTCACGATCAGGAAGCTCCCGCACGCCAGCATCGCCACCGTGGCCATCGAGCGCCGACGCCGACGCGTCGCGTTGCGGATGCCCAGGCCCGTGAGCGTCAGATTCGCCGCCGCCTCAGACCGCTCCAGCCGCGAAAGAAACGCCGAAGTGAACGCCATCGCCGCCCCCAGCAGCAGCGCCCCCGCCCCAAAGAAAATCCCCGCCGCCGCCGAATCCTGCTTCGCCCATGCCCACCCGCTCAACCCCAGCGCGCCGAGCAGACACACGACCCCGATGAGGAAAGCGCGCCCTTTTTGGACTGCGCCGGCAGAGCGCAGCGGCGACGGCGCTTTTGGGTCCGGCGGAGCCGTTGGCGATTCCGCTCCGCGGGGAGCCAAAGCGGCGTCGCGCTCCGCTTGCCGCCGCAGTCTAAGACGCGCGCCGTTCCCCAGACCCGAGACCCCAGACGCCAGACCCTCTTCCTCCCCTCCCCCCGCCAGCAGCTCCCTCGCCGGCCGACGCGCCTGCTTCCGCAGCGCCAGCCACAGCGTGAACACCGCCACCAGCACGCTGCCCACGATGCCGCCCGCGAGCGTGGCCGGTCCCGCGTGGAAGCTCAGATCACTCGTGCCCACCGCGTCGCGCCAGACGGTCGAGAGCGCGTGCAGCATCGCGCGCGCATACCAGACACCACCCGCCGCCCCGAGCAGCGATCCGATCAACGACAGACCCGCACCCTCCAGCAAAAACAGCCGCCGCACCTGCCTCGGCGTGAACCCCAGCGCCAGCAGCGTCCCCACCTCCGTCGCCCGCTGCTCGACGCCGAACTGAAACAGCAGCGACACCAGCACGCACGCCGCGATGATGAGAAAGAAGCTGAACCCGATGAACAGCCCGCCAAAATCCTGCCCCTCGCCGCTCGCCTTGAGCGCCTGCTCCCGCACCGGCTGGAAGACCAGGCCGAAGTCCGCAGGCTTAAGCTGCGCCAGCAGCGCCGTCTCGATTGCCGATTGCCGATTGCCGATTGCCGATTTGGTCGCCGTGGCATCCGGCGTGAGGGTGGCCGGGGCTGAGGCTGGGACGCGCCGTGCCCCCTCACCCTGGCCCTCTCCCCCGGTGGGGGAGAGGGGATTTGTGCCCGGTGCTTTGGCGGCGGCATCCGTGCTGGACGCATTCGATTTGCCTGCCTCAATCGAGCGCACCGCACCCGTCTTCTCCCTCTCCCCCACCGGGGGAGAGGGCCGGGGTGAGGGGGCCGGGGCGGACGGATTAACCTGCCCCGCCGCGACGGAGCGACTTGATTCCACATTCTGCATTCCGAGCTCCGCATTCATTGGGAAGCGCACCGCCGTCGTGTCCCCAAACCGGTTCGCCCACATCTTGCGCCCGGCGTTCAGGCTCACGAACGCCTTCGGCGTCCCGCGCCATTGCTTCCAGTAGGGATCATCCACGAGCTTGCTGTGCTTGAGCGGGAAGCCCGCATCCCAGTCGCCGATGCGCTCGGCCTTCGCGATGCCCGGGAAGTCCGGCATCAGCGTGCCGTCCGCCCACGGCAGCTCCATCGGCACGATGGACCGGACACGGAACCGGTTCGTGGCCTCCGTCAGCGCCGCACCGGAGTCCGGCAGGAAGTAGGACATCTCCAGCTCGCTGCCGGGCTTGAGCTGCAACTGATCCGCCAGCCACTGGTTGATGACGACCTCGTCCTCGCGCAAGTCGGCCGGCACAAGCGGCGCACCAGCGGCGGTGACCATTGGGTAGGCGGTGGCATTGGTGCCCGCGCGCAACAGCGTAGCGAGGTAGGTGAGGATGGGCTGCGCGTTGGTGTCCACCGCCAGCGCAGCGTGGACGGCGGGCGGGTCGAGAAAGATGCGGTCGGTGCGGAGTTCGACGGTGGGCGAGTTTGTGAGCGGGCGGAGTTCGAGTTGGGCGTCGCTTGTGTTCCAAGCCTCGCGCAACGCCATGTTTGCTAGTTTCAACTTGATGCTCAGGCCTTGGTCCGGGCTGCTGATGCTCCACCAGTCAGTGCCTAAAAGTCCGGAGCGACGCGGTGAGCCAACCATCAGGAGGTTAGCCTTGCCCGCCACGCCTAGCGCTTGGGCCAGCGAGTCATAACGGACAAATGCGTTCAGAGGAGAAACTTGGTTGGCTTGCAGCCCGAACTTCCCAAGCGCAGTCGCGGGCAGAACCGCGTGAACCGTCAATCGGAGCGCAAGCGTCGAGCCGTCCCGGGGAGTCAAAGAAATGTCCTGCGAAAGCTGGGAGAGCTTCGCAACGCGAATCAAAATTGTTTGGCCGACTCGGGCGTGGAGCTGTTGGGCTAGGGACTCGTTTAAGACAACCGAGTTCTGCGGAATCTCTCTGAAGGCAGGTGGTGTGGTCGCCAGTTTCCAAAAGTCATCCTCAATGCCATGCAGAATGACTTTGTTCGCGCGCGCTGAGTCATCCGTGGCCGAAGCAGTCGCTTGGAGCTGGAGTATTGGGACCAAGATGCGATGAATCTCGACTCCGTTCGCTGCGGCTTCGCCAGCTTCCTTGGTTTCAACACCGTAGACGTTGAGGAGACGCTGAACAACGGATGCTTGAAAAAGCCTGTCGCCAGTGGTTAGCGCAATCTCCGTATTCCCCAGTCTGGCCAGCGCCATCTCCCGCAAACTCCCGCGCACCGAGTCCCCGACCAGCAGCGCGCCGATGAGCACCGCCGCACCCACCGTCGCGCCCAGCAGCACGCCCAGATGCGCCCGCGCATGAAAACGCAGACTGCGTAAAGCAAGGGTCCAGAAGGTCATAAATCCCAAACTCCAAGCGCCAAATTCCAAAGAAATCCCAAGCGCCAAATTCCAAAGGCCACCAATTGCGCGACAGGTTCGGCTTTGGAGTTTGGAATTTGGAGCTTGTTTGGAGCTTGGAGCTTGGTCATTGGAGCTTTTCCTCCAGTTGTCCATCCCTCAACTCCAGCACCCTCCCCATCCGTTTCGCCAGTTCGGGCGCGTGGGTCACGACGATAAGCGCGGTGCCCTGCTCGCGGTTCAGGTCGAGGAGCAGCGCGGCGAGGGCGTCGGCGGTGGTGCGGTCGAGGGCGCCCGTCGGCTCGTCGGCGAGCAGGAGCTTGGGCTGGTTGATGAGCGCGCGGACGACGGCGCAGCGCTGGCGCTCGCCACCGGAGAGCTGTCCCGGACGATAGTTCATGCGTTCACCAAGGCCCACGCGAGTGAGGAGTTGCCTCGCCCGGTCCATCGCTTGAGCGCGGCTGGCGGCATCGCCCGAGGCCAGCGTGGGCACGAGCACGTTCTCCAGCACGGTGCATTGCGGCAGCAGGTGGTGCGACTGGAAGATGAACCCGATCTGCCGGTTGCGCGTGGCCGCGAGGGTCAGCTCGTCCAGCGTGTCGAGGCGCTGGCCGTCCAGGATGAGTTCGCCGGAGTCCGGCAGGTCGAGCGTGCCGATGAGGTTCAGCAGCGTGCTCTTGCCGCAGCCGCTCGGCCCGACGATGGCCACGGTCTCGCCGCGCGCTACTTCGAGGGAGAGCCCGCGCAGCACGGGCAAGTCACCCGCCGCCGCGCCCGGATAGCGCTTGGAGACGTTCGCGAGTCGGAGCAAAGGAGCAGGCGCGGACATGGGGGAAGGATGGAGCGATTTGGCGGGGATGACAACCTCGTGGTGCGAGGGGCGTGAAGCAGGCGTTCCTGCCTTCGCCGCCCCAACCGAGCCGGCGGGACGCCGGCGGCACGGCAAGCCGGAGGCTTGCGCTACAAACAAAAACCCCGCCGGCTTGCGCGGGCGGGGTCTTTCGAAAGCAGCTTGGGCGATTAACGCTTGCTGAACTGGAAGCGCTTGCGAGCGCCGGGCTGGCCATACTTCTTGCGTTCGCGCATGCGCGGGTCGCGGGTCAGGAGGCCCTCGGCCTTCAGCGGGGGACGGAGCGCGACGTCCACGGTGAGCAGCGCGCGGGCGATGCCGTGGCGGACGGCACCGGCCTGGCCGT
>CAZOCL010000107.1:0-17641 GCA_964578245.1 uncultured Klebsiella sp.
GAGATTGGGGGCGTCAAACTTGCCGTCGAGGAACCAGAGCGCGCCACCGCCGGCGAAGAGGAACTTGCCCAGCGCCTGCGCGGACGACGGCTCCAGTGCGTCCAGGCGCGTGAGGAAGACTTTGCGTGCGGCGGCGAGCTGGACCGGGGTCAGCTCGCGCGAAGTGACATGGCGCGGAAGCAGGGAGCCGGCGAGGCGGTCATAGGGGTTCAGCGCGGTCTTGAGGAAGAGCACGGCGTCCTTCTCCGGCTTGGGGTCGTCCGAGACGATGAGCACTTCCTCCTTCTCCAGCACGGGGATGGTGAGGTGGTGGTGGTTGTCGGCTTCCAGTCCGTCCGGCGGCAGGCTGATTTCGCACAGGTGCAGACCCGGCGCGCCGACCGCGACGGGCAGCAGGACCTTGCCCACGGACCACGGTGGGATGCTCGCCTGATGCTCGAAGCTGACATGCTGGTCGAGCACGACCTTGAGGCGCTGCTCGAAGGGCTGCGCGCTGAAGTTGCCCACTGTGACCTGCAGCATCACGGTGTCGCCGGAGAGCACCTGGGACTGGTTGATGCTGGCCTCCAGGATCGCCCAGTTGTCCTTCAGCGCGGTGGAGACATCCATGAAGAACAGGCGTGTGGTGGGCGGCAGCGCGGTGAAGTCCGCATTCGCCCAGTTCTTCCGCTGGAAGTCGGAGAGGTAATAAACCTCAGCGTCATGGCCGGACTGAGCGACCAGCCGCGCCACGACGGAATTCGCCTGCTGGAAATCGCCGCGGCCCCAGCCCGCCGGCAGGCGTTCGATGAAGCGCCTCGCCTCGGCGAAGTTCGGCGAGAAGTCCGCGAAGCACGTCGTAGCGGTCTGGCCCACGAGCAGGAGGTTTACGCGGTCGTCCGGGCCCAGCGTATCGAGGATCTTACCGGCCTGTGCCTGGGCGCGTGTGCGGCAGCTCACGCCCTCGCCCTTGTATTCCATGCTCAGGGAGTGGTCCACCACCAGCAGGACCTGGCGTCCGCCGGCCCGCCGGGCCACGGCGCCGAAACGGTCCAGAAACGGGCGCAGGAAGGCCAGCAGCAAGGCCACGAGCGCCAGCGTGCGCACGAGCAACAGAATCCAATGCCGCCAGCGAAAGAGGCGCGAGCTGCGGGCGACCGTCTCGCGGATGTTCCGCACCGACGAAAAGTGAAATATCTTGGGAAAGCGCTTGTTGAGCAGGTGGATCACCAGGGGCGCAAACGCCAGCGGCAGCAGCGAGGCAAGCAGCGTGGCATTCAGGAAGGACATGGCGTGGGCTCAGGTGGCGAAGCTCCGGTTCCCCCGAAAGCGAAGATAGGCCTCGATGGCCATCCAATATGGATTCCGCGTGTCCACGACGGTGTGTTCGATCCGCCGCGCCACCGCCTCGCGGGCAAGGGTTTCCATCTGTTCGCGCACGGTTTGACGGTAAGCCGTGCGGATTTCCTCCGGGTCCACCTCGACCTCCTCGCCTGTCTCCAAATCCACAAAGCGCGCGACATGGGACACCGGCAGGCTCAGTTCGTCCGGGTCCACCACATGGAGCAACAGAATCTCAAACTTCCGGTGCAGGAAGCGCCCGAGCACCTCGAACAACTGCTCCGTCGGTGCGAGGAAGTCCGACAAAATCACCAGCCGCCCGCGTTTGCGGAACACGGTGCTGCATTCTTCCAAGGAGGCGACCAGGCCGGTCGTTGCGTCCGGCTTCACATCTTCGAGCTGCGAGACGAGGTGGTGCAGGTGCCGCCGGGTGCCGCCGGGCGGGATGTATCGCCTAACCCTGTCTGCGAAGAGCGCGAGCGAAGCCTTGTCGCCCTGGCGCAGCATCAGGTAAGCGAGCGCCGCCGCGATCTTCGCCGCGAGGAAAAACTTTCGCTGCCGGCCCTCGCCTGCGTAGCGCATGGAGCCGCTTACATCCACCATCAGGTAGGCGACCATGTCGGTCTCCTCTTCATGCCGGCGGATGACCATGCGCCGGGTGCGGCCGTAGGCCCGCCAGTCCAGTTGTGAGATGTCATCGCCGGGGACGTATTCCTTGTAGTCCGCGAACTCGACGGACGAGCCGTAAAGCGGGGACTTGTGCTTGCCGACGAAATAACCCTCGACGGTGGATTGTGCGAAGACAAGCAGGTTCTTGAACCGCTCCAGTTCCTCCAGCGTCAGCAGCGACTCTTTGAGATTCGGCGCGGGGGCGCGTCTGGCGCGAAACGCTTCCACGAGCGGCGGAATCGGGCCGCGCGAAGGCAGGGCAGGGGGCAGGGGAGGCGGCAGCGGGGGAGGCGCAGGCGCTGGCCGGCTTGCCGCGAGCTGGGCGGCGAGCAGTTGGGCGCGAGTCTTGGGAAGGTCGGGCATTGCGGTTCAAGGGCGAGGAACAAGCGGAGTGCCAAGCGTGTTCCGTGTTCCGTGTTCCGTGATTGGCAACGAACCCGCCCAGACCAAGCCACGCAACCCGCAACCCGCATCGCGCAGTTTCTCGTGTCCATTCGTGTCCATGTGGCTTTCGGTTCCCCGCGCTCAGTTCAATACGCCTTCTCCTTCACGCTTTTCAGCACCTCGCCAATAATCTCCGGCGATTTCTTGCCGGCACCGGTGGCGCGGTAGTTGGCGATGACGCGATGCTGCAAGACCGGCAGCGCGACCTCGCGCACGTCCTCGGCTTCTGGCGACAACCGGCCCTTGAGCAGGGCCAGCGCTTTCGCGCCGAGGATCAGGCATTGCGACGCCCGCGGTCCCGCGCCCCACTCGACGAAGTCGCGGGCTGAACCCGTCGCGCCAGTGCGGCCCGGACGCGTCGCGGCCACGAGATCCACCGCGTATTCGATGACGTGGTCGGACACCGGCGCGGCCATGACGAGCTGCTGCACCTGCAGGACTTCCTCGCGCGTCACACAGGGCGTGAGCGTGGGGAGCTGATTCAGCGTGGTGCGGCGGACGATTTCCATCTCCTCCTGCTTGGCCGGGTAGTCGAGGTGCAGCGAGAACATGAAGCGGTCGAGCTGCGCCTCCGGCAGCGGGTAGGTGCCTTCCTGCTCGATGGGGTTCTGGGTGGCGACGACGAGGAACGGATCGGGCAGTTCACGTGACACGCCGCCGACGGTGACCTTGCGCTCCTGCATGGCCTCGAGCAGCGCGGACTGTGTCTTGGGCGGCGTGCGGTTGACTTCATCCGCGAGCAGGAGGTTGGCGAAGATGGGGCCGGCCTGATACTCGAACTCCAGCCGGCGGTCACGCTCCTGCAGCAGTTCGGAGCCGATGATGTCCGCGGGCATGAGGTCGGGGGTGAACTGAATGCGCTTGAAGCTCAGGTGGAGCACCTCGGCAAGCGCCTTCACGAGGAGAGTCTTGGCCAGGCCGGGCACGCCGATGAGCAGGCAGTGGCCACGGGCGAAGAGGCTGACCATCAGCAACTGAACTATCCGTTCCTGGCCCACGATGACCCGGCCCAGCTCCTTCGTGATGCGTTCATGCACCTCCCTGACCAATGCCGGTGAAATTTCGCTCATGGCAGTTCCTTAAGATTCTCCCTCTGGGATTGGAAGGAGACGTTAGCGGGACCTTGGCGAAGTGCCAGCGCGAAGTTCAGTGATTTCAGCGGCTCATATCAAGGCCTGCTGCGTTGATTAACCATCAATGGGCTGGCGTTGCCCGGAGTGTTTTGGTAATTCCTCCACGTTCTCCAACGCCAAGCTGTGTCATGCCGCCGCACCTGAGTTCAACCGCGCCCGCCACGAATCGGCGGCGCGCGCTTTGTCTTGGGCAGCCAACGGCAAGGTCCACAGCTCCAACCCCCGCCCGCCATGTCCGCCATTCTTGAGGCATTTGATAAAATCGCCGGCTTCTCTTGGCTCAACCAAGCCCACATCTCCAAGATTGCCGCCTTCCTGCGCTCAGGGTCCGAACGCGACCTTGTCGCCATCCCAGGCCCCACTCGTTTTGAGGACGGCTATCTGGTCGTCACGTCGTTCCTCCATGAAGGCGATGTCAACGATGTGATGCGGCGGTTTTGGCGGGTCTGCGCTGTAAGCGGTTGGACAAAAGAATTTGCCGAATCGATCGCCTATTGGGCCAAAGGTCAGCCAAAGGACACCTCCCGGCTGAAAGTCGCCTTGGATGAGGCCCGGCGGCTGAAGATTCCGATGGATGAGTTCACTGTCGCCCTGGCCTTGAGCAACGGAGAGTTCATGGACGAGCAGGCGCAGTTGACCCCGGTGGGTGAATTTGTGACCGGTGCCAGTCTTGCCGTGTTGGCGGATGCATATACGCGTGAGCATTGGCGGGCGCAGCGGCTGCACGAGTGCCTTCGCAAGGCCGCTCCAAACTGCTTGGACGAAGTTCTACGCGAAGTCCTCCGACAAGGACTCGCCCGGAAACTGCCGGTCGGAATCTGGATCGAGCTGGCCGGCAATCCCACGACAGTGGAGCTGGCAGTTTCTGCGGCGATTCAGATCAAGGGCAAGTTGGAGAGCTTCCAGCTTGCCGCCGCCTTGAGTGTCCTCCGCCCGGAACAGTTCCGCCACACAGCCGTCGTCAACGCGACGGAGCGGTTACTCGGCAAGGACACCTCTTCCAGCTGCGATTGTTGGTGGCAGGCGCAGGAAGCGGGGGTGTGGCTGGTCGAGTGCGCTCTTCCTGAAGCCCAGCCCGCATTGGTGAAGTATTTCACAATGCCCATCTCAGCGCAAAAGGGCACTCACCAGGCGCAGTGCGGGTATAAGCGGGCGGTGCTGGACGCTGCTGTGAAACGCCTCGGCCATGCCTCCCTCCCGCTCCTCGCCGCCTGCTTTGCCACGGACCAGGGCGAGGTCCAGTTGCGCGCATTGGAGCATTGGATTGCGCTCAAAGACCCCGCCCAGGCGGAGGCCATCGCGGGATATCTGCGCAAGGCTTTCGCCGGCTCGGATGGCGTGGCGGTCGCCCGGGCCGTCCGGCTCGCGGCGGATTTCGACCTCGCTCGCGTTGAGGCCGGTCTCTGGCCCCTTTTTGCCCACAAGTCCCGGGGCGCGCGCGAGGCCGCCGCGTCCACGCTCGCCCGCCTCGGCGAGTCACGCCTGTCCCGGGCCACCGAGTTGTGGGCCGCGAAGAAGGCCGACGCCCGCATCGCCACCGTGAGCTGGCTCAAGGCCCTTGGCACGCCCGCCGGGCTCGCCGCGCTCCGCGACCGGCTCGACGACGAGGAGAATGACGATGTGCGCGATGCCATCCTGCTCGCGCTGGAGCAGGCCGGCGGCGGGGCCGATGCCGACCCCGCCGAGCTGAAGCGCCGCATGAAGGCCACGCTCGCCAAGCTCGACGGCCCGCCCGCGAAGTGGCTCGCCGTGAAGAAACTTCCCCCCGCCAAGCTCAAGTCCGGCAAGCCCCTCGACACCGACGCGCTTCTCTACCTGCTCCACCGTCAGAGTCGCGTGAAGGACATCCGCGCCGACCTGGAGGCCCGTCCGCTCTACGCGCTCATTGACCGCGAGACCAGCGGCGATCTCGCGCTCGCCGTCCTGCAGTCGTGGCAGGGTGCGGGCGCGGATTCCGAGCATCGCTGGGCGCTCGCCTTCGCCGCGCTGCTGGGCGACGACCGGCTCGTGCCGCTGCTCACACGCCAGATTCGCGACTGGGCGGAGGCCGCGCGCGGCAAGCTCTCCGAATACGCCGTGCAGGCCCTCGCCCTGCTCGGCTCCGACACCGCGCTGCTCGCCGTGGACGCGCTGGCCATCCGCTATCGCAGCAAGTTCAAGAACATCGGCAAGGCCGCCACCGAAGCTTTCGCGGAAGCCGCCGCCGCGCGTGGGCTGACCCCGGAGGAACTTGGCGACCGCGTAGTGCCCTGGCTCGGATTTGAGCCGGGCAAGCCCCGCATCATTCCCTGCGGCAAGACGCAGGTGGAAGTCCGCCTTGGTTCCGACTTCAAGTTCGCCTTCCGCGATGCGACCACCGGCAAGAAAGTGGCGAAGCTGCCCGACAGCGCGCCCGCCGAAGTGAAAGGGGAGTTCAAAGAGCTCGCGGCCAGCCTCAAGGAAGCCGTGAAGGCCCAGCTCCTGCGCATGGAAGCGCTCATGGTCCGCCAGTTCCGCTGGACGACGGCGCGTTGGCGCGAGCTCTACCTCGCGCAGCCGCTCCTCATCCCCTTCGCGCAGCGGCTGGTCTGGGGCTGCTTTGACGACACGGGCAAGCTTACCGCCACCTGCCGCGCCCTGGACGACCTCACGCTCACCGACGCGGCGGATGAGTCGTTCACCCTGCCGGCCACCGGCCAGATGGGCGTCGTGCATCCGTTGGAACTCGCTCCGGAACCACGCGTCGCCTGGGTCCGGCATCTGGCGGACTACAACATCGAGCCGCCCTTCGCGCAGCTTGACCGGCCCGTAGTGGCCGTGAAACCGGAGCAGGCGGCACTGAAGTTCAGCAAGGAGCTGGACGGCACCAGCCTTAACGCCATGACCTTCAAGGGCCGAGCCGAGCGCCTCGGCTGGGCGCGCGGCTCCGTGTGCGACGCGGGCGGCATCAACTACTACCGGAAGACCTTTCCGAATGCGGGTGTGGAGGTCTTCCTCGGGCTGGAAGGCATGTATGTGGGCGTGGACATGTATTCGGACGTGACGCTGGGCGAAGTCTTCTTCGTGAAGTCTGGCAGCGTGAAGATCGGCGGCTACGAATACGACGAGCCTAGCCACGAAAACGATCCGCGCCTGGTGACCTTCGGAGCCGTGCCGCCCATTGCCTTCTCTGAGGCGCTGGGAGACTTGGCGCGGATCGCAGGGAAGGAGACGGCGGCGAAGGCGGGAGAACAAGATTAGACCAGAGGACAAAATATGAACTGGCTCGAAAAACTGCCTGGCAAACGCACTTGGAAAAATCACACCCAAGTGCCGGAACCGTTGGTGAACCATCTGGCAGGTGATTTCCTGCCACTGGAAAAGTATGACACCTCGCTCCCGGTCCAAGTGCTCCATTACGTGCTCGATGGGGAAGGGGAGGACGTGCTGGGGACGCTGGCCGGTCTGACCGGTGCCGGACGGTTGATGCAGGTGAGCTGCGTCCAGCGCTACGACCTGGGTGAGGGTGAGGAGATCATTCCGCGATACGAGTTCTTCCGGGATGCCACCCAGTTGGAACCCGCACTGCTGGTTCGACTGGCCAAGAGCTACGAGGCGGTGTCCCGCCGCGACAGCCGAATGCTTTGGCGGTCGTTTGAAAAGCCGGAGCTGGACTGGCTCGAAGTCATCATCATCGAGTCCACGCGCGCCAGCGTTTCACGGATGCCCGCGAAACGGCCCTGCGTGGCGATGTCCGCTGGAACCCTGGAGAAAATGCTGATCTTGGAGGGGCACCCGGCGGACACGCTTGTGCGTGCGCTGCTCTTCGACAGTCCGAGCCGGTTGATGACCATGATCACATGGCTGTCACTGCTGTTGAATGGCGGGCTGGCCGGGAGCTTTGGCGCCCACTCCCAGGTGGTGATCGAGGCATTGAACCAGCCCGATCCCCGGCGGCGTGCTTTTGTCCTCAAACGTCTCCAAGAAGCGAAGGCGCCTCCACATGCGCTGGCCGGGCAACTGGCTGAGTTGATGGTGGGCACCGGCAAGACGCTGCGGGCACCCGCAGAGGACTACTTCTTCGCCGAAGCACCCGAGTTGGCCATGGAACACGCCAAACGTCTGGCCGCCTCCGGTGGCAAAAATCAGCGCCCATTGGCGGCGGCCATCGTAGAGCGCCAGACCAAGCGAGCCCGCGCCTTGGCGAAGCTAGGTGCGGACACCAAGCAATCCCGGGACGTCTCCGAGCTGGTGGAAGCCGCAGAGCCGGACCTTGCGGCCGTTGACCTTCCCACATCCCCATTGCCACCGCTGGCCGCAGTGAATCCGAATGCCCCGCTCGGCCCCGAGGTGCTCAAGGAACTGGAGGCGTGCTTCTCAGCGGTGCGTGGGATGGCCGAGCCAAAGGCCAATGCTCCCTCGCCCGCAAAGGTCGAGCGGGCCTTTGCGCTGCTGCAGACTCACGTCTTGTCGGCGGAGGAGACGGCCCCGCGCGGCCCTAAATCGCACGAGGCCTTGCCCACGCAGCCGCTCGCCTTCCAAGACTACAACGACCGGACCTGGGCTCCCATACGCCACTTCCTGCAGCGGCTGGAATTGTTGCCGATCCATTGTGTGCGGCTGCTCTATCTCCTGAACGAGATCAATCCCCGGGACGGGCTGGATCACGCGATCCGGTGGCACGGCGAATCATTGCTCAATCTCTATTTCAAATCCCATCCCAGCATCAGCTACCGGGAGCTGGGCGCCGCGATGACGGCCGTTGGCATCGATTCCCAACTGCTGGGGATTCGGAGACTTCGAGTGAACCGCTGGCTGCCCATGTGTTGGAATTGGGAGGCCGGGCAAACGTGGCCCTATTTCACTGAGCACCTCGATTTGGTCGAGGAGTCGCTCAAAACCACTCAAGGTCTGTGGGCCAAGGATGAGCGCCGCAACGCCCTCGAAGTCCTCGCCACTTTTCCCACGCCGCCGGCTCGGCTGGCTCCCTTGCTGTGGGAGCTCGCGCTCGGTCCCAAGTCCGAGCGGGCGCTTGCGCAGGCTGCGTTGGAGCGGGCGGCGGACAAAGTGCCGCGCCTCATTGCCGCGCTCACGGGCGGCAGCCCAGAGTCCCGTGCCGCTGCCGCCGACTGGCTCGCCCGGATCAAAGACCCGGCCGCCACCGAACCGCTGCTGGCCGCGCTGGGCAAGGAGAAGAACGAGGCCGCCAAGGGTGCCTTCATGTCCGCACTGGAGGCGCTCGGCGCGCCAGTGGAAAAATTTGTCAGCCGTTCCCGGCTGGCCAAGGAAGCGGCCAAGGGCCTTGCCAAAGGCGTGCCGCCGGACCTCGCTTGGTTCCCCTTCGACCAGATGCCGTCTGTCCACTGGGCGGACAACAGCCGCAGCGTGGGCGCGGAAGTGCTCAAGTGGCTGCTCGTGCAATCCTGCAAGCTCAAGTCCCCGGAGCCGGGGCCGCTGCTGCGCCGCTACTGCGCGTTGTTCCGGCCCACTGAACGTGAGGCGTTCGGGCAGTTCGTGCTGACGGCCTGGCTCGCGGAGGACACCGCAGCGATAGCGCCGGCGGAAGCGGAGAAGCAGGCGATGGCCCAGGCCGCTCAATCAGCGCAGTGGGCGGTGCAGTATCCACAGTGGTTCGCGCAAAAGACCCAGCAGCAGTTCTACGAGGAACTGCTCCCGCAATTGCTTCGCACCTGCAAAGGCTCCGCCATCGCCTCGAAGGGCGTCCTCGCCGTGGCCGCCGCGTGCTGTGGCAACGGGGCTGCGCCAGTGGTCGGGCGTTATCTCAAGGACTGGTATGGCCAGCGCGCCGCGCAGTGCCGCGCGCTCGTCCAGGCTCTCGCGTGGATGGACCATCCCACCGCCACTCAGCTCATGCTGGCCGTAGGCGGGCGCTTCCGCACCAAGAGCATCCAGGAAGAGGCCACCAAGCAGGCGCAGGCCCTCGCCGAGCGCAAGGGCTGGACGCTCGACGAGCTGGCCGACCGCACCGTGCCCAGCGCAGGCTTCGACGAGCAGGGCGAGCTGCGCCTCGACTACGGCCCGCGCCAGTTCACCGCACGGATGGGCGCGGACTTCTCGGTGACTCTCCTCAATCCCGACGGCAAGGAAATCTCCGCCCTGCCCGACCCGCGCCAGGGCGACGATGAAGCCCTCGCCGAGCAGGCCAGGAAATCCCTTTCCGCGGCGAAGAAGGAACTGAAGTCCGTGCTCCAACAGCAACGCGACCGGCTTTACGAAGCGATGTGCACCCAGCGCGCATGGCGCTTCGAGGATTGGGAGCTGTTCCTGAACCGTCACCCGGTCCTGCGCCACTACTGCCAGCGCCTGGTCTGGGCCGCCGTGCGCGCGGGCAAGCCCCTGCTGCTCTTCCGTCCGCTGCCCGACGGCACGCTCACTGACGCGCAGGACGAGCCGCTCACGCTGGGCGCGGAGGACCGCATCCACCTCGTCCACGCCAGTTTGATGTCCGCCGAGGCCGTAAAGGCCTGGGCGCAGCATCTCGCCGATTACGAAGTGGAGCCGCTGTTCAACCAGCTCGCGGCCGCCGGCTTCACCCTGCCGGAGGAACGCAAGACGGAGACCGAGTTGACCGACTTCCTGGGCCACGTGCTGGAGTCGTTCCGGCTGCGCGGGCGGGCCACGAAGCTCGGTTACACGCGCGGCCAGACGGAGGACGGCGGCTGGTTCTATGGCTATCGCAAGCGCTTTGCCACGCTGGGGATCGAGGCCGTCATCGAGTTCACCGGCAACTCGCTGCCCGAGGAGAACCGCAAGGTGGCGCTGCAGCGGCTCGCGTTCGAGCGCGCCGCCCCGGCCGGTGGCGGTGGCTTCGGCGCGAACCGGATGCCGCTGGGCGAAGTGCCGGCCGTGCTGCTCTGCGAATGCTGGCACGACCTTAGTGCCCTGGCTGCCGAAGGGTCCGGCTTCGATCCAAATTGGGAAAAGTCCTGCCAGCCTTGACATGAAAACCAACTCCCTGCGCCCGCCCGCCGAGCTGCTTCACGAAGCGGAACTTGCCGCGCTGGCCGCCAATGATCGTGACCCGCGTCCGCCCGGCTGGAAGCTCTCGCCCAAGGCGGTTCGCGCGTTCCTGCTCGGCTCCAACGGCGACGCGTTGCCCCACGAATGGGCCGGCAAGAAAACCAAGACCATCGTCGCGCAGAAGTTTTATGGCGACGACGCGCTGGTGGAACGCTGCATCGTCACGCTGCTGGGCAATCGCGGCCTGCTGCTCGTCGGCGAGCCGGGCACCGCGAAATCCATGATCTCGGAGCTGCTCGCCGCCGCCGTCTGCGGCACGTCGCTCCTCACCATCCAGGGCACCGCCGGCACGACGGATGACCACATCCGCTACTCGTGGAACTACGCGCTGCTGCTCGCGGAAGGCCCGTCGCCCCGCGCGCTTGTGTCCTCACCGCTCTACAGCGCGATGCAGGCCGGCGCGCTAGTGCGTTTCGAGGAGATCACTCGCTGCCAGCCGGAAATCCAGGACACGCTCGTGAGCCTGCTTTCGGACAAGGCCATGCAGGTGCCCGAGCTGTCCGGCGCGGACGGCGTGCTCTTCGCGGGCAAGGGGTTCAACGTCATCGCCACGGCAAACCTTCGCGACCGCGGCGTGCATGAGATGTCGAGTGCGCTGAAGCGCCGGTTTAACTTCGAGACCGTCGCGCCGCTGGCGGACCACGCCATGGAACTCCGTCTCGTGCAGGAGCAGACCGAAGCGCTGCTCCGGGATTCGGCGGTGAAGGTCGAGTGCCCGCCCGACGTGCTGGCGCTGCTGGTGACCACGTTCAATGATCTGCGCCATGGACGCACGGCCGAGGGCACCGTGGTGGACCGGCCCAGCACCGTGCTCTCGACCGCCGAGGCGGTCGCCGTGAGCCACTCGGCGGCGCTGGATGCGGCCTACTTCGGCAACGCGCGGCTCGGGGCCGGCCATGTCGCGCGGCAGTTGCTCGGCACGGTGCTCAAGGACAACCCCGACGACCTCAAGAAGCTCAAGCATTACTTCGATGTCGTGGTGAAGGCCCGTGGCAAGGGCAGCCGCACCTGGCAGGAATTCTACGAGGCAAGGAAATGGCTGCGCGCGTAAATCCCCGTGGCCGCCGACGCGAGGAGGCGGACGCGTCGAGTCAGGCAGGCCCTCCGCCTCCTCACGTCGGCGGCTACCAGGCCGGGGCAGAGCCGGCCCTCGACGCCTTTCTCGAAACCCTTGTCAGCGAGCGCGTTCTCTACTTCCCCATCCGCCACCACAGCCCGGCCTGCGCGCGGCACCTTGAGCGGGTCCTGCGCGAGCGGAAGCCGGAGGCGGTGCTCATCGAGGGCCCGGCCAGTTTCACGCCGTTGATTCCCTTGCTGCTTCATTCCGAGGCGAAGGCGCCTTTCGCCATCTACACGAGCTTCGCGGAGCAAGTGGAGACGGCGGAACCGCAGGCCGATGCCAGGACACGTTCCCTGCCGCCGCCCCGCCGGGCTGCCTATTATCCGTTCTGCGATTACTCGCCCGAACTCGTTGCGCTCCGCGTCGGCAAATCGCTCGGGGCGAAGCTGCGCTTCATTGATCTCGACTACCCGTCGCAGGTGCGCGCCGAGCTGGCGGCGGAGCAGACCACCGGAGCGCCGCGCGTCGAGTCGCTGCTCTCCGAACAGCACCTTGCCCGCAGCCGCTACCTGCAGGCCCTCGCCCGCCGCGCCGGCTGCCGCGACCACAACGACCTGTGGGACCATTGCTTCGAGACCCGGCTGGCGGACACCGCTCCCGGCCACGGATTCCTCCGCGATGTCGCCGCGTGGTGCTACTTCGCGCGAGTTGAGGCTACGGAGGAATCCCTGCGCGCGGACGGCACCATGGCCCGCGAAGCCACCATGGCCGCCGCGATACGCAAGGAACTTGCCCGAGGGGCAAAGTCCATCGTTGTCGTGACCGGCGGCTTTCACACCGTGGCGCTGCCTGCGCTGGTCAACGCGAAGAAGCTTCCCGGCCTGCCACGCGACGAAAAGCCGCCCACCGATGCCTTCGCCTGCCTCGTCCGCTACAGCTTCGAGCAGCTCGACGCGCTCAACGGCTACGCGGCCGGGATGCCCTCGCCGCTTTACTACGACCAGGTCTGGCAAGCGGCGCAGACAGGTGAAGCCGAACCGTTTGCCGGACTGGCGGCGCGCCTGCTGGTCGAACTCAGCCAGCTCACGCGGAGTAGGAAACTCGCCATCGCGCTGTCGCCTGCCGATGCCATCGCGGCGCTCGAACAGGCGCGACGGCTCGCCCAACTGCGCGCCCATCCCGGGCCGACGCGCGAGGATCTGCTCGATGGCATCCGCAGTTGCTTCGTGAAGGGGGCGCTTGATGCGGAGGGCGAGGTCGTGCTGGGCCTCGCCCGTCATGCGCTGGGCGGCACGCGCATTGGTGAAGTGCCCGCCGCCGCCGGATCACCGCCGCTCGTGGACGACTTCCGCGCGCGGGCCGAACGGCTGCGGCTGAACCTCGGTGATTCTGTCCGTCGCAAGCTGTCCCTGGATCTCTACCGCAAGGCGCCGCACCGCGAGTCCAGCCGCTTCCTGCACAGCCTCGCCCTGTTGGAAGTGCCTTTCGCCACGCTGACCGCCGGGCCGGACTTCGTGCGCGGCTCGGGGCTGGAGCGTTTGCACGAGCACTGGGACTACCAGTGGTTCCCGCAGACGGAGAGCCAGTTGGTCGAGGCCGGCGTGTTCGGCGCGACGGTCGAGGAGGCCGCCACGAACCGCCTCCTGCATGCCGTCGCTGAACTGGAGGCTGGCGGCCGGGGCCGTAGTGCAGGCGAGGCCGTGGGCCTGCTCATGCAGGCGTGCCGGCTGGGACTGCACCGGCACACCGGCCGGCTGGTCACACTCATCGCGGAGCAGGTCGCGGAAGACCCGGTCTTCACCTCGCTCACCGGCGCATTGAGCCAGCTCATGCTCCTCTGGGAATCCCGCGAGCCGCTGGAGGCCCACCGGCTGGTGGAACTTCCGCAGCTCGCGCGGACCGCCTTCGAGCGCGCCTGCTATCTGCTCCACCAGTTTGCGGACACGCCAGAGGATGCCGCGGACGAAACCCTCACGGCGCTCGCCCGTCTGCGCGAGTTGCTCGCGTCTGGCCTCGCAGCGAAGGACGCCTTCGATGCCGGGTTGTTTTGGGAACCGCTCGTCAGGCTGGTGGAACAATCACGCGGTCCCGCCCTCCTGCTCGGTGGAGTCAATGGCCTGCTTGTGGCCAACGACCGGCTGCCGGAGGCCGAGCTGCTGCGCCGCGTGACCGGTGCCCTCGATGCCGCCACCGTCCAAGCCGGCGGGCAGGTGGGCTTCCTGATCGGCCTGCTGCGCACGTGCCGTGAGCTGGCGTGGCGTCAGCCCGCGCTCGCGGACGCCGTGGACCGCCTGCTGGCCGCGTGGAGCGACGAGGATTTCATCGCGAAGCTGCCGCACCTGCGCCTCGCCTTTGCCAGTCTCACGCCGCGCGAGACAGACCAAGTCGCCGGGGTGGTCGCGCAACTGCACGACGGCGAGCCGCTCGGCGTGCTGCCGCAGCGCGGTGACATTTCGGAAGACGACGTGCTGGCCGCGCTGCGCCTCGATGCCGCCGCGAAGCAGGCCCTGCGTAACGACGGGCTGGACGCCTGGCTGGACCTGCCCGCGCCCGCCCGGGAGGTGCCGGCATGAGCACCGCCTCCCGCTGGCGGCTGGTGCTGGGCCGCTTCGCCGAGCAGCGGCTCAGCCTGCCGCTGTCTGCCCGCGATGCGCGCATGGAGGCCGCCTTGGATTACCTTTACTCGCGCGAGTATGAGGGCCGCGGCGTGCGCGAGCGGCAGCCGGCCGGCACGCTTGATCCTTCCCAGCTCAACATCCCGACGTGGCTCGGCGAGGTGCGCGAGCTGTTCCCTCGTGATGTCGTCGAGGTCATCGAGAAGCACGCGCTCGACCGCTACGGGCTGACCGAGCTGGTGACCGACAAGGAGACGCTCGAAAAGCTGGAGCCCAACATGGACCTGCTGAGGACCCTGCTGACCTTCCGCGGTCATCTCCAGGGCGAGGTGCTCCAAACCGCGCGTCACATCATTCGGCAGGTGGTGGAGGAGCTGAAGCGGAAGCTGGAAGCCGAAGTGCGCCGCGCGCTGGCGGGCCGCTTGAACCGCTTCCGCCACAGCCCGCAGAAGGTCGCGCAAAACTTCGACTGGCGCGGCACGGTGCGGCGCAACCTCAGGCACTTCGATCCGCAGCGCCGCCAGCTCATCCTGCAGGAGCCGCGCTTCTTCGCCCGCAACACGCGGCAGCTCCCATGGCAGGTCATCCTCTGCGTGGACCAGAGCGGCAGCATGGCGGATTCGGTCATCCACAGCGCCGTGATGGCGGGCATCCTCGCGGGGCTGCCGCTCATCCGCGTGAAGCTGGTGGTGTTTGACACCAGCATCGTGGACCTGAGCGACCATGTGGAGGACCCGGTGGAAGTCCTCATGAGCGTGCAGCTCGGCGGCGGCACGGACATCGGCCAGGCGATGGCCTACTGTGAGCAGCTCGTCGAAAACCCGCACCGCACAGTCATCGTGCTGGTGAGCGACTTCTGCGAAGGAGCCTCGCCGACCGTGCTGCTCAACACCTGCCGCCGCATCCGCGAGAGCGGCACGAAACTGCTGGGCCTCGCCTCACTCGACCAGACCGCCACGCCCATCTACGACCGCGCCATGGCGGACAAGCTCGCCGAGGCCGGCATGGAGATCGCCGCGCTCACGCCCAAGCATCTCGCCGAGTGGCTGGCCAAGATCGTGAACTCAAAGTGACCCCGCTCGAAAGCACCCTGCGTCGCCTCGCCTCGTCCCTCGACGACGCGGCCTTGGAGGCGCTCGCCAGCAAGGGCCTGTTGCGCCGGGCGCAAAAGGACCGCGAACGCGCCGTCCCGGTGAATGTCCTCGGCGAAGAGCCCGGTGTCCTACGCGTGCAGGTGGGCGACGCCACCGTCGCCTTGCCCGGGAGCGGACCAGCCACGGCGCGCTGCTCCTGTCCGGCCGGCGGCATTTGCCAGCACATTCTCGGTGCGGTGCTGTTCCTGCGCCAGGATGCAGGTGCAGAAACAACGACTGCTGCATCACCTCCGCCAAGCTGCGAAGCCGGGCTGCTGCCGCTGACACGCGAGCAGTTGGAGCAATGGGCCGGCAAGGCCGCATTCCGCGCGGGCTGCGAGCTGGCCTCGCGCGGCGGCCTGGAAGTGGAACGCGAACGCGGGCTGCAAGTGCGCCTGCCCTCGCTGAACCTCGAATGCCACTTCATCGCCGGGGGCGGCCTCGAAGGGGCCATCGTCTCCGGCGGGCGACACGACCCGCGCGCGGTGGTGGTTGCGTCGGTCATCGCGCTGCAACGCGCCGCCGGCCAGGAGTGGCAGTTTGCTCGTGCCGACGATGCGCTTGAGGCGGCCCTCGGCGCGCCCCGCACGCGCGCCGAGGTCCTCGTCGCCTGCCAGACCCTGCTTGCGGAATCGCTCGCCATCGGTCTCGCGCGCCTCTCTGCCGCGCATCAGCAACGCTGGGCCACGCTGGCCGTCTCGGCGCTTGGTGTGCAACTGCCCCGCCTCGCCCTCGCCGTGCGCGGACTCGCTGACGAAACTGCCCTCGCCGTAGCGCGGGACGCCCGTGCCGATCTCGCACGCCTGTTCCAGCGGATGGCCCACGCCCACGCCCTCTGTGCTGCCCTTGCATCCGGCGGTGACCACCCGCGTCCCGACCTCGTGGGCCAGCACCGCACCCATTACGACGAAGTCGGCAGCCTGGACCTGGTGGGCGTCGCCGCCTGGCCGTGGCGCACCGCGTCCGGCTACGAAGGGTTGACACTGCTCTTCTGGGACGCGGCGGCGAAACGATGGAACTCATGGTCCGAATCCCGCCCGAAGCACCAGTTGGCCGGCTTCAATCCGGTGGCGCGTTATACGCAGTTCGGGCCGTGGGAAGGCGCGGCTTCGCCTAGACAGCTCGCGAGCAGTTCCTTCCGCCTGCTCAATGCCCGGCGCAACCCCGGCTTCCGCCTGTCCAGTTCGGGCAGGAGCCGAGTGTTGGTCACCGGAGCGACGCCATCATGTCCGGACGGATTGCCGGTCTTCACGGAATGGGAACCCCTGACGGAACATCTCGCCAAGCACCGAAGCGCCGGGCTTAAGGAAGCCGACCCGCTCGATGCCATCGTTGCGCTCCGGCCTGCCATCTGGGGCGGTCGCGCTTTCGACTCCGTGCAGCAGGTTTTCGGGTGGCTTTTGCTGGATGCAACTGGCGAATCGCTGCTCTTGAAACTGGCCTTCGATGATCTCAGCGAGCCAGCCATCCGGTTCCTGGAATCCGTGCCGCTGGAAACTCTCCGCAACGCGGTCGTCATCGGCCGGGCACAGGCCACGCCGCACGGCATCCATTTTCAACCGCACAGCCTGCACAGGCCGCAGGCAGGCATCACGCACCTCGCGCTGGACCAGCCGCAACCAGCCGCCCCAAGCAGCAACGTCTCCGCGCCGGTGGAAGAGGATGAGCTGGTGGCGGTGGAGGATGGAGACGAAACCCTGACTCCGCCTTGCCCGGCGGTGGTGAAGTTGCTCAACGAATTGGACGACGCTTTGCTCGCCTGGGCGGAGTCCGGCCTCGACGGCTCCAATGGGATGAGGTCGGAACGCGTGCGCCAGCTTGCCGCTACCGCCCAGCGGCTGGGATTGAATCTGCTGGGAGCCCATGTGTCAGCACTCGGTTCCCGGGCCCCGGATGCCGCTGCGCTGCTGCGTTGCGATTATGTGGGGCAACTGCACCGGCAGGGCCAGATTTGAAGCAGCTCTTCTCCTGGCGGTCAGGGTTGGCTCCCAGACAGGTCGGACGTATATTAAACAACCTTATCCACAAATGTTCCGACCTTCTGGAGCGCAAGCGGCTGAGCTGATCCGAAGAGGTCGAGCAACGCTGCGCGAACGCGACCTTGATGTTGTTGAGCTACTCGCCTCCTATGGGCTCCAACTGTCGGCCCAGGTCGTGTGCGTCGGTGAAGTTGGGGATAAGGTAGGCCCGGAAGCCGGGTGCCGGGGACACGACTATTGAGCCTCGTGCAATAAAGTGACAGCTGATCACAACGGCAGCAGGGACTGC
>CAZOCL010000108.1:0-17625 GCA_964578245.1 uncultured Klebsiella sp.
ACGAGGTCGAGCCGCGCCGCCAGTTCATCGAGGACAACGCGCTCAACGTGCGGAATCTGGATGTTTGAAAAAGAATTTGACGATGTAGTCACGCGTGACTACAGTGCCGCCATGAAAGCGAAAGCTCGCACAACAAAATTCCCGGAACACAAGCCGGAGCCGATGGAGCTTCGTGAATCCATGGCATTGCCTGGCGTGGGGCTGAGCATTCCGGTGCGCGCGGCAAAGGCCAAGCTCTCGGCCCTGCTTGAGTTGGTGGCGGGTGGTCAGCAGGTCACCATCACCAGCGATGGTGTGCCGAAGGCGGTGCTGTCACCCATCGCCAAGCACAAGCAGCGCAAGGTGTTCACTGGCACATCGGAGCACCTCAAGAAAATGCCGCCGTGGCGGGGTGGGCCGACGGCGGAAGAACTCATCCGCGAAGACCGCGACGGGCGGGGCTGGTAGCTCATGTATCTCGACTCCTGCATCCTCGTCAAATTGCTCGTGGCGGAGCCGGACAGCGAGCTGTTCGTCCAGTCGCTGGAGGGCAAACCGCTCGTCACCTCTGAACTTGCGCTAACCGAGGTTTTCTCGGCGTTGCTCGCCCGCGAGCGCGCCGGGAAAATCGGCGTGGCGGACCGTCGCCGCGCTTGGGCCGAGTTGGAAGCCCGGATCGAAGCCGAGGAAATCCGCATCGAATCGTTGAATCCCACCGTGCAGCGGAAAGCCAGGCATCTGCTCGCGCACTGCCATCCCACGGTGCCGCTCCGCACGCTCGACGCGTTCCACCTTGCGACGGCGGAGTTGTGCCATGATTTTCCCTTGGTTACGACCGACGGTCGCTTGCGTGACGCCGCCGAGCTGCTCGGCCACGCCGTGTTTCCCCCTGACGCTTCCCCTACCACCTGATTTCCCCTCATGCCCGACGAAATTCCCCCGACCCCACCGCCCCCGCCCGCGCAGACCGGCTCCGCCTACACACAGGGCGAGAAGATCACCAAGATCAATGTCGCGGACGAGATCAAGAACTCGTTCCTCGACTACTCGATGTCGGTCATCATCTCGCGCGCGCTGCCCGACGTGCGCGACGGGCTCAAGCCTTCGCAGCGCCGCATCCTCTATGCGATGCACGAGCTGTCGCTCTTCCCCGGGCGCAAGCACTACAAGTGCGCCAAGATCTGCGGTGACACCTCGGGCAACTACCATCCGCACGGCGAAGCCGTGATCTACCCCACGCTTGTCCACATGGCCCAGCCGTGGGTCATGCGCGAGCGGCTCGTGGATGGCAAGGGCAACTTCGGCTCCGTCGAGGACGATCCCCCGGCGGCAATGCGTTATACCGAGGCCCGGCTCACGCACCTCGGCGCGGCGTTGATGCAGGACATGGACCGGGACACGGTGGACTTCGTCCCGAACTACGACGAGCGCATGACGGAACCGACCGTCTTCCCGGCGGCGTTTCCCAATCTGCTCGTCAACGGCGGCACGGGCATCGCGGTCGGCATGGCCACGAACATGCCGCCGCACAACCTCGGCGAGATCATTGACGGCATCTGCGCGCAGATCGAGGATCCGACCATCACCATCCCGGGCCTGATGAAGTTCATCAAAGGCCCTGACTTCCCCACAGGCGGTTTCATCTGCGGCATCGAGGGCATCAAGAACTACTTCGAGACCGGGCGCGGCTCGATCAAGCTGCGCGGCAAGATCGGCAGCGAGGAACTCAAGGGCAACCGCGAGCAGCTCGTCATCACGGAAATCCCGTTCAACGTGAACCGTGCGGCGCTCGAATCGAGCATCGCCGACCTCGTGAACCAGAAGATCATCACGGACATCTCCGCGATGCGCAACGAGTCGGACGAGCACTGCCGGTTGGTGATCGAGCTGAAGCGCGACGCGCTGCCGAAGGTGGTCATCAACAACCTTTTCCAGCACACCCAGCTCGAAATCTCCTTCAGCGTCAACGCGCTCGCCATCGACCACGGCAAGCCCAAGACGCTGAACCTCAAGCAGCTCATCTCCGCCTACATTGACCATCGGCGCGAGGTCATCCTGCGCCGCACGCGCTTTGAGCTGCGCAAGGCCGAGGAACGCGCCGAGCTGCTCGAAGGCTACCTGGTTGCGCTCGCGAACCTCGACGAGTTCATCCACATCATCCGCAGCAGCGACAACAAGGAGGAAGCCCGCGTGAAGCTGCTCGCGTTCGAGTGGACGCGCGAGCAAGTCGAGCGCTGGGGCATTCTCATTCGTCGCGAGGGCCAGCTCACGGACGGGCGTTACTCGCTCGCCGAGCGTCAGGTGGACGCCATCCTCGAACTCCGCCTCTACCAGCTCACCGGCCTGGAGATCGACAAGGTGGAGGCCGAATACAAGGCGCTCCTCGAAGTCATCAAGGACCTCATGGACATCCTCGCGAAGGAGTCGCGCGTAATGGCCATCATCAAGAATGAGCTGAAGGCGATCAAAGAGAAGCACGCCACGCCGCGCCTCAGCCAGATCGTGCCCGACGAAGGCGAGATTGCCATCGAGGACCTGATCGCGAACGAAGGTGTCATCATCACGCTCACGCACGCCGGCCTCATCAAGCGCACCGCTGTCTCCGCCTATCGCGCTCAGCGCCGGGGTGGCAAGGGCGTCATCGGCATGAGCACCCGCGAGGCGGACACGCCGGAAGAGAGCGACTTTATCGAGCATCTCTTCACCGCGAGCACACATGACTACCTGATGTTCTTCACGAACCGGGGCCGCGTGTATGTCGAGCGCGTGCATGAGATACCCGACATGGGCCGCGCCTCGAAGGGCCGGAGCATTGCGAACCTGCTGGAGCTGCAGGCCGAGGAGAAGGTCGCCGCGCTGATCCGCATCCAGTCGAAGATTGATGCGAACAAGGACGACATCACCTGGCAGCAGCCCGGGGAGCTTTTCTTCGCCACGCAGCAGGGCACGGTGAAGAAGACATCCCTCAACGAGTTTGGGAACGTCCGCAAGGGCGGCATCATTGCCATCGGCATCGACGAGGGCGACACGCTCATCGAGGTGAAGCTCACGCGCGGCAGCACCGGCGAGACCGATCCCGGCGACGATGTGGTGCTTATCACGCACTCTGGCATGAGCATCCGCTTCAGCGAGTCGGACGTGCGCAGCATGGGCCGCAGCGCCACGGGCGTGCGCGGCATCAGCCTGGACACAGGCGACACCCTGGTGGCCGCCGCCATCGTCGTGCCCGACGCGACGCTGCTGGTGGCGGGCGAGAATGGCATAGGCAAGCGCACGGACTTCAGCGAATACCGCGTCCAGTCACGCGGCGGCAAGGGCATCATCACCATGAAGACCGGGGACAAGACCGGCGGCGTGGTGGGCGCGCTCACCGTGAAGGACGCCGACGAGATCATGCTCATCACCAGCGGGGGCCAGATGGTGCGCATCCCTGTGCAGGGCGTCCGCGAGGCGGGCCGCAACACCATGGGCGTGAAGCTCGTGAACCTCGACCCTGGCGACAAGCTCCAGGCGATTGCGCCGGTCATCAGCGAGGAACGTGGCGAGGAAGCGCCGCCGACGGTCTGAGGCCCCTGACGGTAAAGGTCTTCAACTCGCCCTCGCCGGGTGGCCGAACACGCGCACATACTCGGGGAACAACTGCTCGAAACGACTGGTGGCAAACCGCTCCGCGTGCTCCTCGCCCTTCGTTGTGTCGTGGTGTTTCTGGTGGATGCGGTCGTAATGGTGACCGAGTTCGTGCAGAAAGACGTGGAGCAGCATGAAGGCCCGCGCCTGTGACTCTGTGAAGCGACACTGGACCTGCTCCTTCAGCCGGTCATAGGAAACGCCAAGGCGCTGGAAGATATCCGCGTGCGCCTCGAAATAGGGCGTGGACAGCTCCATCCACAGATCCTCCGGCCAGGCATGCAGCCAGATCGCTCCGGTCTCCTCGCGATGGTAGAAGTGATGGTGGCCATCAGCATCGCCACAGTGACTCGCCAGGACGATTCGCTCCAGCCGCTCCGAAAGGCGTTCCCACTCTGGAATGATGTCGATGAACGCCTGCACGTCCCGTTTGGTGACAGTGTGCCGGAACCCGCGCCCCGGGGACTCGCGATCCAGCACATAGCCTTGGTGCCCGGTGGGCTGATGCCGGTTCTTGCGCTGGACCCTGCCGCCTTTGACTTTCGTTGCGGTGCGTCGGTTGAAGCTGGCGTGCATGACCGGATGGCGTCTGAGGAGCGACGGCAGACTGCTGAGGGATGACCAGGTGGTCAAGCCGGGCCCGTCCTGCTTGGACGGCAACCGCACCCGGCTCGGCGGTTTCCGATTGAAAACCTGGCCTGCCCTGCGAACCATGTGCCAACGCTATGGCCACCCTCGTCTTCGACATTGAAACCTCGCGCCAGCCTGTGGAGATGTTTGACGAGGTGCAGCAGGAGTATCTCTTCCGTGAGGCCGAAAAGCTCCCCGAGGAGCTGCGCCCCGCCAAGCGCGAGGAGATCGCCCGGCTCTTCAGCCTCTGGCCGCTCACCGCGCAGGTGGTGTGCGTCGCCATGCTCAACGCGGACACCCAGCGCGGCCAGGTGCTCTTCCAGGCCGAGGACTTCGAGGACGACGCCGAGGCCGGGCCGGTGGAGTTCGTGCCGTGCGCGGACGAGCATGAGCTGCTCACCGCGTTCTGGGACGCGGCGAAGCACTACCAACAGGTCGTCACCTTCAACGGGCGCGGCTTCGATGTGCCGTTCCTCTACCTGCGCTCCGCCGTGCTGAATGTCCCCATCTCACGCAAGGACTGGCTCGGCTACCGCTACGCCACTGACCCGCACTGCGACCTCGCGGAGCAACTGACCTTCTACAACGTCAGCGGCCGCGACGGCGCGGCGCGGAAGTTCAACCTGGATTTCTACTGCAAGGCCTTCGGCATCGAGTCCCCGAAGAGCCAGGGCGTCACCGGCAACGACGTGACGAGCATGATGGAGGAAGGCCGCCACAAGGAGATCGCCGACTACTGTCTCCGCGACGTGCGCGCCACCGTCCTGCTCCACAAGATCTGGAAGGAACGGCTCGCGGGCATCAAGTAGCCGCGGCCTTCATCCGCGAGGTGGCCGGGAAGAAAGATGCAACTAAGCCGGGCAGTCCGATCGTGGAGATCAACCATCATTGGCTGGCGCGTCTTGTTCCGCTCTACTGACATCATGGGATGTGCGGGGCGATAGCAGTGATGATTCCCTGAGCTGTGATCGCTGGTGGCCTGACAAATCTGATGACCCCATCTTGATGCCAGATTGCGATGCTGACTGGAGCGGCGTCCATCCCGTATTTCTCAATTGCAGCCCAACCAGGAGAGTTTGTTGCAGTGCAATTCACCAGGTATCCCTTGACGGATCGGCCGGCGAGAAATGAGGTGACCTCGTGATCTTGAAGTTCCCGTCGGAAGAGCGGCCCGCTCGCGGGGCTCCAATCTGCCGTAAATGCAAAGACAAGAGTATCCTTGTTACTGCTGTGTCGAGCGTGCTCCATTGAATCACCGAGTTCGTTCCATTCGAAAGCGCCCCTACCCACCGAAGTTCGGCTGGTCGTCATACCGCACCCGCTCAAGAGCATAAGAAGGACACTCCCGGCGAGAAATTGGCAAACCGGTTTCATCTGACAGCCAAATTTTTTACCAAACCGCAACTCCTGCGGCCTTGTTGATCGTGCGGTTCTATTAACTCTCATCAACCCACTTCACCGTGCTCTGTGACACAAAAGTGCCACCACACTGACAAGCTGCTCCATCGTCGCTCTCGCTGCCGGTGTCGCACTTTGGCAAACAGTCCGTCGCAGGAGCTTGGACAGCTCACTTTTGCTCTCGTGCCGGTAAATAAACCACGCAATCGGGAGTGTGACGCCGATGCAAATGGGCAGTCGCAGCCAAAAACTTTTAGATGTGTTCTGCTGCACTGCCGTTCCTGCTCGAAAGCTGACGAACCATCCGCCGGCAAGCAGCAACGGAATGATAACCAACATCATGCCGGCAATAAGCCGCCCATGTGAACGGGCCTCCCGGTGGGTGGCATCGTGCCACTTAGCCACTTCTTCTGGTGTCCGTTGGGTCCACATGTTCGTAATGACGACAAAGTTGCTACGAAACCGTAGTTCTGTGGTGTTGTTCTTCGTCCTGGTTTTATTGCGGGAAGCTTTTGTCGTCCAGCCTCGAGTCGCAGCGTTGCCGCTGCATGTGCTATGGAGTGCGGTGACTTGTCACCGCTTTCCGCAGGCGACTTGTCGCCGTCGGAGGGTAACAGCGCCGCCCCTTGCTCGTTCGCGGCCGGGCTGGCGCCAGCCGGATGCGCCGCTTGGTCAGCAGGCCGTCACACAGCTCGACGGCGACAAGTCGCCTGCGGAAAGCGGCGAGAACTCGCCGCACTCCAAAGTGGCTCGTCGTCCTCGCGGCATTCGATGGCAAGCCCGCTTTGCGCCCTCTTGCGCATCTTGGTGGCCCAACTTTGAACTTTGAACTTTGAACGCTGAACTCTTACTGTCCGCCGCGTGTCCGCATCGGCTGAACTCCGCGCCAGCACGCGCTTTTGCGCGGTTTATGGCCATCCGGTCAAGCACTCCGCCTCCCCGGCCATGCACAACCCTGCGCTCGCCACGCTGGGCCTCGACTGGCGCTATCTCGCGTGCGATGTCCATCCTGACCGCCTGCGCGAGGCCATCGCGGGCGCGCAGGCCATGAAGTTCATCGGCCTCAATCTCACTGTCCCGCACAAGCTGCTTGCCGTGGACATCGTGGATGCACTGGACGAGTCCGCGCGGACCTGGGGCGCGGTGAACACGGTGCGCTTCGAGGCCCGGGATGAGTCCGGCGCGTGGCAACCGCTCGCGAAGGTGAACCCGGAAGCGGCCCGAGAAATGCGTTCGCTCGGCTTCAACACCGACGCCGACGCCATCACCTGTTCCCTCCGCGAGGACCTCGGCTTCGAGCCGCGCGGCGGCAGCGTGCTGCTGCTCGGGGCCGGCGGGGCCGGCCGCACGGCGGCGCTCAAGCTGGCCTCCGAAGGCGTCGGCTCGCTGTGGCTGGTAAACCGCACGCAGAGCAAGGCCGAAGAAGTGGCCGCCGAGATTCGCACACGTTTCCCTGAAGTGCGCACCCACGCGGGCTGGCCGGATGCGGACGTGGATTTGGTGCTGAACGCCACGTCGCTCGGACTGAAGCCCACCGATGGTTCGCCGCTGGACGAGGCGAACTTCCCGCTGCGGCGCACCCGCGCGGTCTATGACATGATTTACCGCCCTGCCGAGACGCCCTTGCTCCGCGCGGCGAAGGCCGCTGGCTGTAAAGTGGCCAACGGCCTCGGCATGCTCCTCTACCAAGGTGCGAAGGCGCTCGAAATCTGGACCGGCCTGCCTGCGCCCGTGGAGGTGATGCGCACGGCGTTGCTCAGGAACGTTTATGGGACAGCCTGAGCCATCCACCCTGGCGGCGGTGCCGTTCCACTTCTGGTCGTTCACGTTCTTCGTGTTCGGGGCCATCGTGGGCAGCTTCCTGAACGTCTGCATCCACCGGATGCCGCTGGGCCTGAGCGTCGTCACGCCGCCCTCCCACTGCCCGCACTGCCGTTATTCGATCCCCGGCTATCTCAACATCCCGCTCGCCACCTGGCTCTGGCTGCGGGGCAAGTGCGCGAACTGCGGAGCCCCCATCTCGCTACGTTACTTCGCCGTCGAACTGCTGACGGGGCTGATGTTTCTCGCCTGCTGGCTGCGGTTTGGTGAGAAGGGCTTTGCTCCGCCGATCATTTACTGCGTGCTGCTGGCCGGCTTCATCGTCGCCACGTTCATTGACTTCGAACACTTCATCATCCCGGATGAGATCACGATCGGCGGGATTGTCGTGGGTGTCATTGTGTCGGGCGTCTTCCCGGAGATCCACTTTGGCCAGAAGTCGGCGGACGGCCTCAAGGCGGCGGCGCTGGGGGCGGTGGTGGGTGGCGGGCTGGTGTATGGCATCCTCCGCCTGGGCAAGCTGCTCTTCGGCCGGCAGCGCATCGAACTGCCGGAGAACTCGGTGATCACCTTCACCGAGGAGGAATTGTTGCTGCCCACCGGCCCGATCAAACTGGCGGACATCTTCTATCGCGAGAGCGACCTGGTGGTGTTTCACGCGGCCCGGATCGAGATGGTGGACCGCTGCTACCAGGACGTGGACGTGCGCCTGACGATGACGAAGTTGCGCATCGGTGCGGACGAGTTCGATCCCGCGACTGTGCCGCATCTGGAGGCCGTCACCGGGGCCATCGTGCTGCCCCGTGAGGCGATGGGCCTGGGGGACGTGAAGTTCATGGCGGCCATTGGCGCGTTCCTTGGGTGGCCCGCGACCTTGTTCTCCCTGATGGTCAGTGCCCTGATCGGTTCGGTAGTCGGCGTGACGCTCATCCTCTGCAAGCGCCGCGAGTGGTCCGCCCGGCTGCCCTACGGGCCCTACATCGCCCTCGCTGCCATCATCTGGCTCTTCGCCCGCGGGAACATCGTGAGCTGGATGTCGGGTCGGTGAGCGTTCCAATTGCGGATGATGCAGATAGCACGGATTCAGACCGGTTAGCGAAATAATCTGACAAAGCCAACGGTCGTCGGTTGCCAAGCTCATGAGGAAGGAGCGGGATTCACTCGCTCACTGGCGCTCCGCTGAGCGACGGAGAAATTGGCGGAAGGGGTAGGATTCGAACCTACGGATGGGTTGCCCCATCTCCTGATTTCGAGTCAGGTGCCTTTAACCACTCAGCCACCCTTCCTGCCGACTGCAAGGCGGTCGAAGTTTGCCGAAGCCCGCCCCTACCGCAAGCCCATTCGCCACAACCGCCAATCGCGTGGGAACCCTCCCGCTGGAACGAGGTTGTTCCGGCGGGTTGGCGTCAGCGGCGGGAAGTCTTGGATGCTATTTCCCCGCCTCCACTGCGGGCAGCCATTTGATGCCGTAGGCCCAGCCGCTGACGAGCCTCTGTTTCCGCCGGTTCGCGCCATCAAGCAGAAAAACCTCGTCGCTGTCCGGATCGCAGAAGGCAGCCCACTTACCATCCTTGCTGATCTCCATGTCCCTCACGCCGACGCCGTCTTTGTCCAGGACGCTTCCCGCCAGTTCCTTGTCACCGGCAAACCAGATTTTTCCAAATGCGGAATCGAACAGGCCTTTCCTCTCACGGGCCGGGGCCGGAACCTGCGAAGGGGCGACAGCTTTGCGCTGCACCTCCGTGGGTGCTGACAGGACGGCGGAGGGCGCGTCGAGCACCTGGCCATTTTTCCCGTCTCCAAACAGGAGATGCGTCGCATCCAGCCAGGTCATCTTGATGGGCGAGGGATAGGCCCCCCAATTGTCGATGGATACGTCATGCGAGACATGAGTCACAACCTTCCGCTTCACATCCACCACGATCAACTCCCGCTCGCTGTGAAAATCCTGTTCGTCGTGCAGCACCGACAGGGCGAGATAGTCCCGCGCGGGTGAGAAAACCGGATGGGTTTCACTTGCCACCCAATGCCGGTCGAAGGGAATGATTTCGGTCACCGTGCCGTCGTTGGCAATGAAGCACAGCTTGCGGGGTTCGTCGGCTGTCACCGCCCAAATGCCAGCCGGGCCGGTTTCCACGAAGTGCTCGAGGGCCGGCACGGCGAGTTCCACCGCGCCGGCTTTGTCCCCGGGAGTCAAGGTGCAGACTTTGTCGCGCGGCCGAAACCAGTCCTCCGCGACGGTTTTGCCGTTCTTCCCTGACTTGAGCTTCATGCCGCTGATGGGGTCCGGCCGGAGTCGCCGCAGAAAGAATATTTTTCCGCCTTCCACCTTTAGCAACGAGGTCTGGTCCTCGCCGGACCAGAGTGGAGTGGCAAGGCCTTTTGCCATGTCCCACAAATAGCAGTCGGAGGCGCTCTTGATCACCGTGAGGTCGCGCGTCAGGCGGTGCAGCGGGACCACCAGCGGAACGTTGCCACGCCATACTGGCACTGCTTTGTCACCCGCGGCAGGATCACATAAATACATCACCTCGGTCCGTGATCGGACGTCGGTTCGCGAACGGCCTGATTCGTCCTCCGGATGGATGAAGAAAACCAGAGGCCCCTCACCCACTTTCACCGGAGCGAAACCGCCCAACGGCGTGCCGGCGTGAACCGTGGCCAGAGCGCAAAGCATGGCGGAAACGTATCGAAACATCGGGGCCAGCATTGCCTCCGAAGATAGTAGCGGCTGGCCTGCCTCGCAACCGCGTTCGCGTGGACGGGAGACGCCCTGATCTGTCAAATCGTTACAGCCAACGCCGTTGGCGCTCTGACTTCCGCTTTCGCATGTGCCAGAGTCGGGCAGCTTGGCAGTGGAGCCGGAGCAGCACGCAAGGCTACCGTCTCCGCAGGCGCATGCGAACCCACCCTCTGGAGCGGCTGAACTTGAACCGCAGTTGGGATTTGAGACGAACCCGTCGAAAGGAGCGTTAGGCTTTACCGAGGTCCGCAGCGCTGCTCACGCCGCGCCAATAATCTGGACAAAAGGCACTCGCAACGATTCCTTACCTCAAAACCCCAACCGGGATAGGCTGCAAACCTTCAGCCCAATACAATGTTAGGCCGCTTCACACGCATGACGCCAATCGAACAGGCTCTCTTTCGTAACGGCAGCGCACACAGCATCAGTTCATTTGAGTTATCTTCGGACGCACTTGTGCTCACGTTGCATCCTTGGGAGCGGTCAGAACACCCGCGCAAAATCTCTCCGAGTCCAACTGACCGCCAAACCATGTCCTGCGCTGCATCCGGCCGTCGTTCTTGCCCTGCCGGTCCGGCGAGCGGCACAGCGGCGTGGTCACCAACGACCGCCCTGCCCTGCCGCACGGGACGCCGGGCGTCGCCGTCGCTGAGATTGTGGCGTTGGCCGGCAGGCCCCCATCATAACCATCATGTCGCCTTTCACCGCGCCTGAGTCCGTCGTCCAGCGCCAGCTCAACGCCTACAATGCACGGGACGTCGAGGCGTTCATGGCAACGTATGCGGAGGACGCACAGCAGTTCGAGCATCCCTCGACCTTGCTCGTCAGTGGCGCGGCGCAGTTGCGCGAGCGCATCACGGCACGATTCCACGAGCCGAACCTGCACGCGCGACTCCTCCGGCGCATCGTGATGGGCCAGATGGTGATTGACCATGAGGAGGTCACGCGGACGTTTCCCGAGGGCACCGGGAAGACTGAGCTGGTGGCGATTTACGAGGTGCGCGACGGCAGGATTGCCACCGCCCGATTTATCTCCGGCCCGAAGACGCTCGACTCCACGAGATGACCGCGCGCAGGACCGCGAACAGACGATGGCGCCTCTTACCTGGACCCGTCCGACATTCCGGAGGGATGCTGATGCTGGACCAACCACTTTGGCCAAAGGAGGGCGAAGCCTGGCGCAGCTCCATCAACTTCCCGCAGGCTTTTCCACCTTGCCGGTCACCGGGCTGGCGGGAATTTCCACGTTATCCGGCGCATCGGGTTTCGCTGGGTCGAAAGCGCCGCTGTCTTTGGCCAGGTGCTTTGCGAGTGCGGGCACGTTTGCCTTGATGCCTTCCACCATGCAACGCGCCAGCTCATAGCCGCCGTAAACATTGTGGTGGGTGTCGTCCTTCAGCGGCTTGTCCTGACCGGGAAAGGTGTTCGCCGGGTAGTGGACAAAGGCTCGGGTGGATTTCTCCGGTCCAAGCGCCGCGTAGAGCTTCAGGCTCATGGCGTTGAGATCGATCACCGGCACCTTCTCCTCGGCACCGGCCTGCCGCACGGCCTCGGCATAGTCCGCCAGCGTGGGGGCTGGTTTGCCGTCCTGGTCAAAGCGCCGTCGCTCCATCGGCGTCACCAGCACAGGAATGCCACCCTGGCTCCGGGCCGCGGCCACGAACTGCTTGAGGTTCGCCTTGTAGCTGGTGAACGGCCCCGCCCCGGCCGACTTGTCCTTTTGATCGTTGTGGCCGAACTGGATGAAAAGGTAGTCGCCCTGCTTCATCATGCTCAGGACCTTCCCGAGCCGTTTCTGACGCTCGAAAGAGTAGAGCGCCAGGCCGGACTCCGCCTGATTGGACACCGCCACACCCTGCGTAAAGAAGCGCGGCAGCATCTGACCCCAGCCGGCCCAAGGCTCCTGCCGTTGATCGGTCACGGTGGAATCTCCGGCAATGAAAACCGTGATCGCATCTTTGGCCGGCTTGATTTCCATCGCAGCAACGCCGGGATGTTTGCCATTGAACTCGAAGGTCAGCTGGTCATCCCAGTCCGGGGCCGGTGGCGGGCCCTTCTCGCGGTCATTCAGTGAAGTCGTGCCTCCGGTGCTGATCGCCGGCTTGCGCATGTTCACCGTGAACGTCCGGGTTTCGTATTGGCCCGGCGCAGTCTCCACCTTCTCCACCAGCAAGCGGCGCTGCTCCGCCTTGACGGTCGTGGCCGTGGCGCTGGTCGGATCACCGAAGCGCAGGGTCACGTCGTAGTTGCCCTCCGCCACATCCACGGCAAAGACCCGTATCGCGGGCTTGCCCGGTGCCGCAGTGGCTGCGCCCGGGAGGAAGCCGTAGCCGCGCTTCGCATCATACGGCGTCTGCGGGGTGACTCGCGTGTGGCCCGGCTCCACATTGCCAGCTCCAAAATCAAACTTGAACCCGGCCGCCCCTGCCGGGAGCGCGAGGAGAAACAGGCCGTAAACGGCCAGCCCAAGCCGCAGCAGCCCGGAGATTGAGCGGCTTCGAGACATCATCATGGTTCGGACCGACCCCGGGATAAAAGACTCACGGCGTGCCGGTCTTCGGGACGGTGCCGAGGAAGTCCGTGCTTTCGTTTTTCTCCGTGCTGGACGGAGGCGGGGTGGAGAGGGCGGGATCGGGCGGCGGGAGCACACCGCGGTTCCGTCGCAACTGCCGGCGGATCGCCTCGATCTCCTCCTGCTCCTGCTTCTGCTTCAGCTTGTCCTCTTCCTCGCGGACCGTCTGCTCGACACCGCGCAGGGTGCCGGAGCGCTGGCGCTCCGCCTGGGCATGGAGGGACGCGGCGTGCGGCGTGGCCAGGACCGTGGGGCGGATCAGGACCATGAGTTCCTTGCGGGTCGGGTTCTCGCTGGTGGAGCGGAACAGGAAGCCCAGGCCGGGGATGTCCTTGAGCACCGGCACGCCAGATACGTTCTTCGTCTGCGCGGTGCGGATCAGGCCGCCGAGGATGATCGTCTCGCCATCCTTCACGGCGACCTTGGCCTGCGCGGTATGCCGCACGGTCTTGGGCACCTTCAGGTTGGCGTCGATCTGCACCGTGCCGTTTTCACCTTCAATCGTCTGGTTGATGTCCAGCACCACCAGGCCGTCCGAGGTGATGAGCGGCAGGACGGACATGTTGATGCCGATCTGAAGCTGCTGGATCTGCTGCTGGGTGCCAAAGCCCGTGCCCGAGATGCTGCCAGTGACGTAGGGCGTGGTGCCGCCGGAGAAGATGTTTGCGGCCTCGGCGTGCGAAGTCTGGATGCGCGGGCGGGAAAGCACCTCGGTCTTGGAATCGCTCTCCAGCATCTGGACGGCGGCGGCCCAGTTCGCGCCAAGCTGGGCGAGGTAGGCGAAGCCGCCGGTGGCCGCACCCACGCCCAGCACGGTGGCGTTGGTGGAGAAGTTGATCACGGAATTGATGCCGCCGCGGCCGGAGAACCGGGAGCCGGGCGCGCCGGTCTGCTGGCCGATGCCAAAGCTCGTGTCACGCGTGTGGCCGATGTCGGTCTCGAAGATGAGGGCCTCGATGAGCACCTGCTGCTGCGGCACGTCAATCTTCGCCAGCAGGTTGGTGAGCATGGCCATCTCGCTCTTGTTCGCCAGCACCAGCAGGGAATTGCTCCGGTCGTAGGGAATGATCTTGGCCTCGCCCAGGAGCGGGGCCGCACCAGCGCGTCCTCCGGTGATGTTGCTGACGATCTGGTTGAGCCGGCTCTGGAAGGCGCTGCTGGCGGTGCCGGGTGTGGCGGCCCCAGGCTGGGCCGGATTCATACCCGGTTGCGTGCCGAAGGGAGTGGCGCCACCGACACCAGTCGAGCCCGGCAGGCCTGTGGCCCCGCTGCCGCCGAAGGGTGAAGTGCTGCCGGTCCGTCGCGCAGTGGAGGAGCCCGCGGCACCGGTTCGGTTCGCAGTGCCGCCGGCGGAGCCGCCGGACGCGGTGAAACTGCCGAGCACCTGCGCCACGTCCGCCGCCAGCGCGTAGTTGACCGGGATCACCTTGAACTCCTCTTCCGAGGGCACGAATTTATCAATCTTCTCCAGCACCTCCAGCATGCGTTTGATGTTGATGGCGTTGTCGCGGAGCACGAGCACGCCCGTAGCGTCAATGGGCAGGATGCCGCCCGCCACTTTCGCAAACGGCTGGATGGCGGCCACCACCTCGCTGGGCTTGGCATTGGTGACCTGGATGATCTTCGTGATATACTGGCTGGCCTCAGGCAGTTCACTCGTGGCATTCGTGTTGAAGGCCGCACCTTCCTGCATCGCATTCGCCGACGGGACGACGGTCAGAAACTTTTGCCCCGTGGGTATGATGGTGATGGAGTTTAGCGCCAGGATGCTGTCGATGGCCTGGATGGTTTCCTGACGTGTCAACGGCGACTTCGTCACGAGCGTGATCTGGGTATTGGCCTGGACCGCCGGCGAGCGGAGCACCGTGCGGCCGGTCAGCTCGGAATAGATTTCCAGCACCTGCCCCAGCGGCATTTCCTTGAAGCTGGTCAGCGAAGGGTCGAGCAGTTCCTCCCCGGCGGCGTTGAAACCGACGGCCGTAAGGACGACGTTGGTGCCGGCCGGATTGGACGCTCCACTGCTGGAAGTCCCGACCGCCGGGATCGCCGTCGGGCTGGCTGGCAGGGCAGCCGCAGTGGGCCGCGCATTGGTCGGGGCAGTAAGACTCGTGCCCGGCAGGGGCAGTCCCGGGGGCGGACGGAAGGGCTCGGGCGCGTTCGCATTGGGCACCAAGCGCGGCGTGCCCGGGGCGTTGGTGGCCACGGCAGTGGCGCTCGCAGGGGCGCTAGGGTTGACCGGGCGCACCGGCTCGGAAATGGACCGGGGCCGGCTGCCTGGCCCGCCGGTGGGTGGCGGCGGCACTTGCGCCACCAGCAGGGTCGCTACGGCGGTGAGGAGGAGACACGCCAGTTTGGTTTTCATGGACGCTTGGGAGCTGGGGCTGGGGAGGACGGTTGCCGGCCGGGCGGCGCGGACTTCTGGTAGCTCGCCACCATGGTCAGCTCGCCCATCAGTTTCATCTGCGTCGGGTCGGGCTTTACCGTCAGGTCGCGGATGCGGATGGTGGAATTATTCTCGCCCAGCGACACCATGAACTTGAGCAGTTCGGCGTCGCCGGTGTTCTGAAAACTGATGCGGAGCGACTGCTCCTCGAAGTAGCTGTTCGCATTGGGACTGCTGGACTTGCGCGGGTCCCACTGCATCACGTTGATGCCGGCGGCGGCGGCCTTGGGCTGGACGACCTTGAGCAGCGCCAGCGCCATCTCAGCGGAGGCGAGCTGCGCGCCACCCTCGCCCTTGAGCGTCTCCTCCTTCTTCTGGAGTTTCGGGAGCTGGTCCACTTCCTTCTGATAATCATCCAGCGTCTTCTGGGACTTCTGGATTTCCACCTGCACCTTGCTCCAGTCCTTGAACTGCGGCCAGACGAACATGGCGTTGACCACGACGAAGAGCACCATCGCCGCACCCACGACGATGCGCCGCTCCATTGCGCCCAGGTTCAGTTTGTCGAAGATCGATTTCATTCGGTCTCCACGGATCGGAGTTCGCAGTTGAAGGACCACGCCATCTGCTGCGGGTTCGCGCCGCTGCCGCTGATGGCGGGCGCGCTCACAGACTTGAAGAGCGGCGCACCTCCCAGCTCCACTTTCTGCAACGCGCCGTTGTAGTCCGTGATCTTGGAAATCTGCTCGGCCGGCGCGACGCCGCGCAGATAGACGTTCTTGCCCTTTTGGAAGGCGAAGTCCGTGAGAGTCATCCCCTCGGGCAGCTGGGCGGAAACGGCCTTGAGGCTCTCAATGGCGGCGTATTTGAGCGCGATCTGCTCCTGCAATACCTGGATGCGCGCCTTGGTGACGAGCGCATTCGTGTAGGAACCGGAGAGTCCCCCGACGCGCTGATCCAAATCCGATTTCTGCGTCTCCGCCCGCCACAGCATGGCGAAGAAAATCGCGACGCCGAAGAGATACAACATCACCAGCGTGCCCAGCCCGCGCATCCACACGCTGTCCACAAACCGCTGCCGGTAGCGTGTGGTGAACTCCGGCGGGAGCAGGTTGGCGAGACTCTCGCCGCGCGCCGCACGCTGCGCGGAGAGCGTGGCCAGGGCGGCCGGCGCGCAGGGGGTGGTCACATCCACCGGCGTCTCGGACAGTTCGCGCAGCACGCCCAGCCAGACCTCCTGATCCTCGGGCACGGAGACGAGCCGGAAGCGCGGCGCACTGGTGAGCCAGCCCTCGAGTTCGCCCGCCCACGCGGATTTGGTGAGCACCTCGCCCAGTTCGCGCTGCCAGTGCTCCGGCGCGGTGAGCTTCACCAGCGTGAGGCTGCGCAACTCGCCGCCATACCACCACGCAATGAGGCAGGAATGCGCATCCGGTCCGCTGCCGGGATAGACCCACGCACCGTCGCCCTCGACCTTCGTCGTGAGCACCTGATGCAGCAGCGGCACCTCCAGCCGGTCGGCGAGGAAACCGCGTCCCTCCAGCGTGCCCAGGAACTTCTCCACCTCGTTCCGTGCGGCAATGAGCACGATGACCGTCTGCATCTCGCTGGGCAGCGCACTGCGCGTCGGCACCGGCTCGACGGTCCAGACAATCTGCGCGATGGGCAGCGGAGAAATTTTCTCCAGAGCCAGCTCAACCATGGAGAGGAGTTCCGCCCGGTCGCACTTGGGGAACTGGGCGACGCGCAGGAAGACGCTGCCCGCCGGGAGCCACGCGAGATTCAGACGGCTGGTGAAAAGCGCGCGCCAGTCCTTGCCGACATGCTGGGCCGGGAGCGCATCCCCCGGCAGCCCGGAAAACTCCTCATCCAGTTCCGCCGTGCCGTCTCCGGAAACATCAAAGTGCCAGAGCCGGCGGCGGTCCGCGCCGAGCTCCAGGACGTTGCAGATGTTGGGCGGGGAAGGTTTCACGGAAAACGTGTTTCGTGTTGGAAACGGAAGTTCGAGCGCACCCGAGCGCACTCACGCAACACGCAACACGCAACACGCGGCCTGGCCGCGAGTGGCGCATTAAATGTCAGTCCAGTGTTCATTGGTCACGCCTCAGCTCTTCGTTAAAAACATCGTCCCCGTGTCGTCCATCAACGACTTCAGGTGTTCTTCCGTCTGCGTCACGCGCAGGACTTCTTCGATGGTGGTGATGCCTTCCTTCACCTTCTTCCAGCCGTCAGCGCGCAGGGTCCGCATGCCGTCCTGCTGCGCGCGCTGGGCGATGGTGGAGGCGGGCGCACGATTCATGATCAGCGGCCGCAGGGCCTCGGTGACGAGCAGCAGTTCGTGGATACCCTGCCGGCCCTGGTAGCCAAGCAGCCGGCACTCCTCGCAACCGGTGCCGCGCTTGAACTGCGTCGTCGCGACCTCGTCCGCCGGGAAGCCGATGCGCATGAGGTAGTCGCGCTCGACTTTTTGCT
>CAZOCL010000109.1:0-17558 GCA_964578245.1 uncultured Klebsiella sp.
CAGTCCCTGCTGGCGCGTCTCCTGGCACTTCACCTGCAGGCGGGTGGGGCGGTGGACTAGCAGCACGCAGGTGGAGGGCTCGTTGACGTTCTGCCCACCGTGACCGCCGGAGCGGACGAAGGATTCCTCGAAGTCACTTTCGAGCACCTTCAGCGCGACCATGCGTTGCGTGAGCTGGGAGGCCTTTTCAGGGCTGACGGGAAACGTGCTCATGCGAGGAGCATAGCGGGCCGCATCGGAACCGCTCAACCCGAATTCCGAAGCAGGAATTTGCCAACCACGGATGGACACCGAGGCACACGGATAAAGCAGGTGCGGCCGAAGGGTGATTTTTTCCGCCCCAGCTATCTGGATGGCAAGACAAATGCCCTATCGGCCGTCCAGCTATCCGTGTGCATCCGTGGTTCAACTTCGAACCTCGGGCTCAATATGAAACCCGCACCAAGCCATGCAGGCGAAGCGAATGCGCGCCTGATCAGTCAGCCGCCCATGGGCTTGATCGCCGACCACGGCAGGGGATGAAACTGAAACGTCGCCGGCCGCCGCTGCTCTGCGTCCAACTCCACCGTCAGCCAGCCGCCGTCCTTGAGCAGTTGAATGCCGGTGAGCGACGGACAGAGCCGGACGTTGAACGGCCGCCAATGCCTCGCCTCGTTAAGCGCGAGGCTGTTCCGCCGAACCGTGGTTCCCAGCCAGCGGATCACCGGCATCCCCGAGAGGATGCGTCCAGTGCGCAGGATGAGCTGGGAGTGCAAGTGGCCGATCACCGTGGCTTCCAACTGGTCCAGGCGCGCCTGGACCTCTGGCAGCCGGGCCAGAAACGGCAACGCCGTCGGGTCGTGACAGAAGAGCAGCACGCGCTGGTTGGGACTGAGGCGCTGGAAGGCCGCGCGAATCTCCTCCAGGTGCGCCGCCCGCAGGGCCTCCCATTCCGCGCGCTCACCCGGCAGCAGTTCGCCTTCATAGACGGGCAGTGCCAGCAACGTCGAGGCCACGCCCATGAGCACATGGCCGGCCCGCTCGATCTGCCAGAAGGGGCGCAAACCCAGCCCGGCCGTCGTGCTGGCCCAGCTTGCGAAGCGCAGCCCGCCGTGGCCGCCTACCAAGCTCATCTTGCCGAGTTCGTGGTCGCCGATGGTGGTGAGGAGCCGGTCGCCGAAGCGCGCGCGCAGCTTCGCCAGGCACTCCTGCGCGCTGGCCAAGGCCGCCGCATCGCTCACCCCGACAAAGCGCGAGTCCGCGCTGAAGTCGCCGTTGGCCACGACAAAGTCCGCTGGGCCGCAGCGGTCGAGGAACGCGTCGAGGAACCTGCCGTTGCCGAGCGGGTCATGGAGCCATACGAACCTGCGATAAGCACGCACCAGTTGCCGGACCGGCCAGTTCGGGGCGCAAGCGAGTTCATAGCCCTGCCGCTCGCGCTCGGCAGGGCCAGCGTGGTGGATGTCGCTGACGATGAGGATCGTAGCCGAACTCGACATGCCGGGGAGAGTGTCAGCCTGCCGGGCACCGGGGCAATTTCCCTTTCAAGGACTGTCCAGTAGAAGGTCAAAAACCAACCGCCGCAGAACTCCCGCCCGCCAAACCGAGCGGCGCCTTGAGCAAACCAACCGCCGCGTTCAGCGACGGCTCGCGAACCAGCGGGCGGGCTTGGGCCTACTTCGCGACGGGAGCGGCGGTGGTGGGCTTGGCCGCGACGGGCCTGGCCGCGTCCACCTTGGACTTCACTTCCACCTTGTCGGTGCCGGTGAGCTTGGCGGTGGCCTCGCTCAGGCGCTCGGCGATCATGCCGCTTGTATCGCAGCCGGCGGAGATCTTCACGATCTGGCCGCCCTTCGCGATGAGGAAGTTGCTGGGCATGGTCTTCGTTTCGAAAACCTTCCAGCTCTCGCCTTTCGGGTCCACGGCGTAGAGCATGTTGAGCTTCTTCTCCTTCACGTAGGCTTCCACCTTTGCATCCGGCTCGCGGAAGATGGCCAGGCTCGTCAATCCCTGCGCCTTGTAGGCAGTGTGCAGTTCCTGGAAATAGGGCAGTTCCTTGTCGCAGCCGAGGCAGCCGCAGGTCAGGCGCACCAGCACCGGGCCTTTGGCAGTGAGTTCGGCCAGGTTGATCTCCTTGCCGGTGGCGTCCTTGATCTTGAAGTCAGGGGCGGCCTGGCCGATGGCGACCTTCTTGGGTTCATCGGCGCGCACGAAAGCGATGACAGCGACCAGGGCGAGGAGGGTGGCGAGGTGTTTCATGGCTGGCAGAATGGGCACAGTGGTTGACGAGCGATAAGCACCTGACCCAGTTGAGGCAACGAGTATTCACGCCGGATACAGTATGCCGGTGCTGTTTCCCACCGGGGAATCTCCTTTCCGCGCTAGCTCACCCTGTGGCTCAATCCGCCCCCAATGTTCGAGTTGCTCAAGACGGATACACAATCGAAGGCGCGGCTGGGTCGCCTGACCACGGCGCATGGGGTCATTGATACGCCCGTCTTCATGCCCGTGGGCACGCAGGGCAGCGTGAAGGCGCTGGACCCGCGTGAACTCGTCGAGATGGGCACGCAGATCATCCTGGGCAACACGTATCACCTGAGCATCCGCCCCGGGATGGACATCATCCGGGCCGCCGGCGGTCTGCACAAGTTCATCAACTGGCCGCTGCCGATCCTCACGGACAGCGGCGGCTTTCAGGTCTTCAGCCTCGCTAAAATCCGCAAGGTCAAGGAGCACGGCGTCGAGTTCCGCTCGCACCTGGATGGCTCGCCATTGTTTCTCGGCCCCAAGGAGGCGATGGAAATCCAGCGCCACCTCGGTTCGGACATCGCGATGATTTTCGACGAATGTCCGCCGCACGACGCGCCCGCCAAGGAGCAAAACCTCGCCGTGGAGCGGACCATCCGCTGGGCCAAGGAATGCCGCGATCAGCCTCGTGCCCCCGGTCAGCAAGTCTTTGGCATCGTGCAAGGCGGCAGCAACCCGGTGCTGCGAGAGAAGTGCGCCAAGGCCATCACCGCGCTGGACTTCGACGGCTACGCCATCGGCGGCGTGAGTGTCGGTGAGCCGGAGCCGGAGATGATGAAGGCAGTGGAACTCGCCGAGCCCTTCCTCCCCGCGCACAAGGCGCGCTACGCCATGGGTCTGGGCACGCCAGCGCAGCTCGTCGAGCTGGTCGCGCGGGGCGTGGACATGTTTGACTGCGTGCTGCCCACCCGCGTGGCACGCAACGGCACGGCGTTCACCCGCAAGGGCACTTACGCGATCAAGGGCGGCGCGGTGAAAGCGGAGTTTGGGCCCATCGAGGAAGGCTGCGGTTGCTTCGCGTGCAAGAACTTCTCCCGTGCCTATGTGCGGCATCTGCTGAACGTGAACGAGATTCTCGGCCTGCGGCTGGTGAGCATCCACAACAGCCACATGTTCCTCGACGTGATGGCGGACATCCGTCGGCACCTGGCGGCTGGAACCTTTTCGGAGTTTCGCCGGGAGTTCATCGCGGGCTACGTGCCCACGCGGAAAGTGCTGGCGGGCCGGATTCCGGCGTAAAGCGGACACTCCTGTCCGCTGTGCTTTCTTCCACGGCCGGAACCCGCCACTAGTGTGGCCCTTCACGGCGTGAAGGAACCCCAGTGGCGGCACAGCAGCAGCAGTGCGAAGAACCACACCAGCCACACGCCGCCACGCAGATACAGCCACACCGTCACCGCACTGTGCAAAGCGCGGAAGAGCACCATGCCGAGCGCGAGGTCCCACGACACCGCCGCGGACACGCTCTCCAGCTTCAAGGCGAAGACCAGCAGCCCAAACACGACCACGCCGACACCGGCGGCCGACACGCTGGGCAGCAGCCGCACAAAGAACGCAAACGCCGCGAAGCAAAGGAAGAGCTGCTCCATCGCCAGGCTGAAGAGGACGTGCTCCATCCACTGGTTCGGGTTGCGTGGAAAATCCGTGGGAGCGAGTTTTCGCAGGACCGGATCGCCACAGTAGAAAGAAATGATGGCTCCACCCACCCCCAGCGCCAGCGTCACCAGCCAGAGGTTCACCGGCACCCGTTTGGGAAAAACCTCCAGCCCGCTGTAACGCTGATGCCACGCGAAGACCGCCGCCCACATGACGAACGCCGCCCAGCCCACCACCGCCATCAGAAACCAGACTGAATCCGTTTTGTGGCCCCAGCTATCCAGTCTTGGATAGCACGCACCCGTAGTCAGCGTCGCCGCCAACGCCGCGCGCAGCAACACGGCGGGTTCGGCGAGGGAGCGCATGGGGAAGTGATTAGTGTTTAGTAACGAGTGGGCCGACCGTGCTCCGTGCCCACTAATCACTCCTTACTAATTACTTTCAGGCCGATCGCACGCAGAACTTCTACAGCGTTACTTCAACCCACTCTCAATCATCTTCTCAAAATCCCCGCGCGCGCCCTTCGTCAGGGTGGCCGGTCCGGTCAGCCGCGCAAAAACGCTGCCTTCCTCACCCTCGACAATCGCGCCAAGCAGCGCGTAACCGGCCTTGGGGGTCGGGGCCGCGCCGGGCATTCCGCTCTTGTAGGTGCCCTCGGCGGAGACGTAGGTCACCTTCACCTTGCCGACCGTCTTCTCCTCGATCTTCGCGTTGATCTTGTCGCGGCCTTCCTCGAACTGGCCGAGCCAGCGGTCCACATTGGCCTTGGTGCCACCACTCTGCGGGCCGAAGAAGAAGAACACGACCTCGCCCGGTTCCTTGGCCTCCTTGGAGGTGACCTTGAGCTGGGCCTTCCGCATCTGCGACGCGACCTCCACCCATTCCCAGGAGCCGGGACGCTTGAAAGTGAACTCGCTCACCTTGAACGTCTCAGGACCGGCGGCTTGCGCGGCGGTGATGAGTGAGATGGCGGCACAGCAGAACAGGAGCGAACGGAGCAGTTTCATGCGCGCTCTGGTAGCGAAGCCGCCCCGCCTTGGCAAGCTCCAAGCCCGGTGCAGCCATGGAATCGCATTCCCTCCCCTTGACGTTCGTTCCCCGCAGGGGCAGCCTCCCGGCCATGAAACGAAACCTGCTCCCCGCTTTGCTCGCCGCCCTCGCCCTGCCTCTCACCGCCGCTGAACCGGCCAAGAAGGCCGCACCCGTCTCCGCCACCTTCTACATCACCGAGGTGAAGTGCAGCAGTTGCGCCAGCTCGATTGACGAATCCCTCCGCAAGCTCCCCACCGTCACCAAGATCGACCAGCTCAGCGAAAGCACCGGCTTCGCGGTTGTCACCTTCGACCCCCAGACCGTCAGCTACCACCAGGTGGCCCAGGCCGTCTTCGCCGCCGCGCCCGTCCACGGCGACGCCTATGTCGCCTCGATGAAGTTCAGCATCCCCGCCTACTCGAAGGCTGACAACGCCGCCAAGGTGGACGCCGTCCTCGCCAAGCATAAGAGCCAGGTGCGTGCCGAGCTGAAGAACAAAGGCCGCGGTGAGTTCGTGCTCTTCTTCGAGCCGCTCGCCGCGGGTGGCAAGAAAGGCCCGCAGGGCTTGAACTTCGACGAGTTCATCGCCGAAATCCAGGCTCCTGCCCCGAAGGGCCTCGGTCTCCCGATCGAAGTGGCTTCGGAGAAGTAGTTGCTGCTTGCTGAATGGTGAATTCAGCGACCAGGTAAGAACGCCTGACCCACACGACCGCGCCCTCTTCGCCCTCTTCCCCATCGGGGGAGAGGGCTGGGGTGAGGGCAGGCCGCGAAGGAGATAACCGCCGCATCCTTCCGTAGCGCACCTCCTGCCGTTCAACCGGAACGCCGGTCGCCGACCCGGCGTGTTCATAGTGGGGCACGTTCACGCCGGGTCGGAGACCGGCGCTCCGCCTACCCTGCCCTTCCCATCGCTGCCTGAGTTGCTACGCTCCCCACCACACATGAGCGCCGCGCCTGCCACAGCCCTGACTGCCCCTGCGGTTTCGCCCACTCCCCCGCCCGTCCCCGCCGCGAGCCCGCGCCTCATGTCCCTCGATGCCCTCCGTGGCTTCGACATGTTCTGGATTCTCGGCGGTGACTTCATCGTCACCACGGCGGGCAAGATGTCCGGTGGCACTGACCAGACCTGGACCCTCTTCGGCTGGCTCGCCAGCCAGTTCCGGCACAAGGACTGGGACGGCTTCGCCTTCTACGACCTCATCTTCCCCCTGTTCGTCTTCATCTCCGGCGTGTCCGTCGTCTTCTCCCTCACGAAGGAGACGCAGCAGCACGGGCGCGCCGGTGCATTGAAACGCGTCCTGCGCCGCGCGGTGCTGCTCTTTGTGCTCGGCATCTTTTACTCGGGCGGCCTCACGAAGGAGTGGCCGGACATCCGCGTGCTCGGCGTGCTGCAGCGCATCGGCCTTGCTTATCTCGGCGCTGGGCTGATCTTCTGTTACGTGGGCGCACGGATGAAAGCGCTCTCAGGAGTCGTCGCAGGTATTCTCATCGGCTACTGGGCCTTGATGAATTTTGTGCCCATCCGCGACATCGCGCTGGACAAAGCCAAGCTCGCCGAACTCGCCGAGAAGTCCGGCGATGCGCGCGGTGCTCTCGCCCTCAAGTCCGAAACCAACCCCTCCACCACGAAGAACAGTCCCGCCTGGGCCAAGGCCCGCGAATTGTTCCGCCAGACCAAAGACCGCACCACCGGCCAGTTCGGCCCCGGCCACAACCTTGCCAACCACCTCGACTTCCGTTTCCTGCCCGGCCGCAAGTATGACCTCTTCTACGACCCCGAGGGCCTGCTCAGCACCTTGCCCGCCGTGGCCACCTGCCTGCTCGGCGTGCTCGCCGGCGTGTGGCTGCGCCGTGAGGACTTCTGCGACAAGTGGAAAGTCATCTACCTCCTGAGCTTCGGCGCGCTCGCGGTCATCGCGGGCTTTGCGTGGGGAATGTCCTTTCCGGTGGTGAAGAAAATTTGGACCTCCAGCTTCGTGCTCGTGGCGGGCGGCTACAGCGCCATGCTGCTGGCCGTGTTCTACCAAATTGTGGACGTGTGGAAGTGGCAGAACTGGTGCCAGCCCTTCGTGTGGATCGGCATGAACTCGATCACCATCTACGTGGCGAGCAACCTCCTCCAGTTCCGCACCATCGCCACCCGCCTCGTGGGCGGCGACGTGAAGCGCGCGCTCGACACCAACCTCGCCGACGGCGCGGGCAACCTCCTCATCGCCCTAGTCGGCTTCACGCTCATCTTCTGGTTCGTCAACTTCCTCTACCGCCGGAAGATTTTCCTCAGGCTGTAGCACATCGGCCGGAGCGCGGCATTTAGCCGCTTCAACACGCTGCGCTCTTTGGCATTCGAATACCCAGCTCCGTTCGAACGATGAAGCGGCCTGAAGGCGCGCGCTCCACTCAGTTCTCGCGCTCACATTCCCTGCGCCCTGCCTCCTCCCTTGCAGCAACTCCTGGATGACCTTGCGCAAAGCCTTTTCCACCTCGTTGAACGCATTGTCTACGGTATGACGTTGAGAAGTCGCGCAGCGTCTGGAATGCACTTTCGGTTGGGAGCACAATTCCTGCCCTCCCTGTCCCGGCAATCTTTGCCGAGCCGCACTTCACCCCTCCAAATCCATCGATTTCCGAAAGATTTTCCCCGTGGCACCGCGCTTGCTCAGCAGGTTTCGGATTTTTGTATCATGATCGAAGCTCTGTTCAACCAGCCGAACTACCAGGCGACCAAAAAGCTCCTGGACGTGTCGGTGATGCGCCATGAGGCGCTGGCCAGCAATCTGGCCAATCTGGAGACGCCCAATTACAAGCGCGTGGACGTCTCCCCGGCCTTCGAAGCAGAACTGCGGCAAGCCGTTGGCACGCAAGACCCTTCGATGATCGCCGCCATCCATCCCCGGCTCGAAGTGGATACCGGGGCCAAGTCAAGCGGACGCGACGGCAATACGGTGCAGCTCGAAACCGAGCTGATGAAGCTCAACCAGAACACCTTGGAGCACACACTGGAGACGCAGCTTGTCTCCTCGTCGCTCCTCAAACTGCGCTACGCGATCACCGGCCGCGCCTGAACCTGACTTATGCTGCCCCTCCTTACCGGCGTTCAAAGCACCTCCAGCGCGCTTGAGGCGGAGCGCATCCGCATGGAGGTCATTTCGCAGAACATCGCCAACGCCAACACCTCGCGCGGCCCGGACGGCAAGCCCTACCAGCGGCAGGAAGTCGTCTTCGAGGCGATGCTGAACCGGCAGATGATCGGCGGGGCCCAGGATGCGGGCAGCAAGGGCGTGCATGTCTCCCGCATCACCAAGGACTCCAGCCAGCCGCGGCTCGTTTACAACCCCGGCCACCCGGACGCGAACCCGCAGGGCATGGTCGCCATGCCGAACATCAATGTGCATGAGGAAATGGTGGACATGATCGCCGCCTCGCGGTCCTTCGAGGCGAACCTCGCGGTGGTGAAAAACGCCCGCAGCATGGCGCTGCAAACCCTGAGCATCGGCAAACGTGGATGAGCATGATTCCGCACTCCGCATTCCGCATTCCGCGTTTCACTTGAATGGACCCGCTCTCCTCCATCCGCGGTCTGGTGCCCGGCCTGCAAGGGCTGGCGTTGCCGAAGTCCGCCGAGGACGCGATGAAGCAGGCGCCCATCGCACAGGCGGACCTGGAGAAGCTGGGGCACATCAACCCGCAGCCCGCCTTCCAGTCGCTGGGCAGTGGCCGCGACGTCTTCGGCGAGATGCTGGGCGACCTCGTTCAAGGGGTGAACGAGAAGCAGGCGGTGTCGAAGGAAACGGTCAATGCCCTGCTCGCCGGCCAGAACGTCCCGCTGCACCAGGCGATGATTGCGATGGAAGAGGCCAGTGTGTCCTTCCAGCTCATGGTCGAGGTGCGCAACAAGCTGCTGGAGTCGTATCAGGAACTCATGCGGATGCAGGTGTGAAATGACCAATTCCCTATTTCCGATGACCACAGAATGCCCAACGCCCAATGCGCTCTTCGGTGCTGGGTTTGCCAGCCTCCGGCTCGGATCGTCCTCACGGTCGTCGCGTTCGCACGCTCGCTTTCCCCTCACCCCGGCCCTCTCCCCTGGGGAGAGGGGGGCAGTCAGCCAGTCAGAAGCCATGCGCACGCGATTGCACCCAGGACGGACGGAGTCTCTCCCTCTCCCCAGGGGAGAGGGCCGGGGTGAGGGGGAAGGCAGCATCCACCCACGAGCGTGCCGCCTCACAGACTTCATCAGCCATTGGCCTAAGTTGTCGCAGGTGAAGACCAGCCCTTGGGCATTGGGTCTTGAACATTGGACATTGGACACTCCCCTATTTTCATGAACGGCCCCTTCTCCCAACTCGGCGAGCAATTCGCCGGCATCTGGAAACAGCTCGGCGTCAACCAGCGCGTCACCCTCGTGCTCGCCACGCTCGTGGTGATCGGCGGCCTCGCGGGCATGATGTTCTGGTCCAGCCGCGTCAACTTCGCCCTGCTCTACGGCAAGCTCGATGACACCGAGGCCGCCAAGGTCGTCTCCGTGCTGAACGAGTCCAAGACGCCCTATCGCACCGGGGCCAACGGCTCGATCATGGTGCCAGCGGACAAGGTCCACACCTTGCGCATGCAGCTCGCCTCGCGTGGCATTCCACGCGGCGACGGCGTGGGCTTCGAGATCTTCGACAAGCCCAACTTCGGCATCTCCGACTTCGTGCAGCACGCGAACTATACCCGCGCTGTGCAGGGCGAACTGGCTCGCACCATCAGCCAGCTCGATGAGATCGAAGCCGCCCGCGTGATGATCGTGATGCCGGAGAACCGCCTGCTCACCGACAATACCCGCCGTGCCACCGCCTCCGTCTTCGTGAAGCTCAAGGCGCACGCGCAGCTCCAGCCCAGCGCGGTGAACTCGATCCGCTTCCTCGTCGCCAATGCCGTCGAGGGCTTGCAGGCGAATTTCGTCAGCGTGGTGGACAACCACGGCACGGTGTTGTCCGAGAACAATGAGGGCGATTCCATCGGCGGTCTGTCGAACACCCAGCTCTCCGCGCGCCGCAACATGGAGCAATACCTCTCCAAGAAGGCTGAGGGAATGCTCGAGAAGGTGCTCGGGCCCGGCCAGGCCGTCGTGCGCGTCTCGGCGGAGATCAGTTTCGATTCGCTCACCCGCACCGAAGAGAAGTTTGATCCAGAGGGCCAGGTCGTCCGCTCCTCCACGGTCACCGACGAGAACACCGACAGCGCCACCACCACGGCAGGCGGCGGTGGCGCCCCCGGCGTGGCCAGCAACAGCAACACCGAAACCAACGGGCTGGCCAGCCTCCCGCAGACGAACTCCAAGACGAAGAAGAAGGTCGGCAACACCCAATACGAGATCAACAAGACCACCAGCAGCAGCGTGCTCGCGGCCGGTGGACTGAAGCGCGTCTCCGCTGCCGTGTTCGTGGCCGCGAAAATGGAAGGCGCGGGCAAGGACCGCAAAGCCGTCAGCCGCTCCGACGAGGAGTTGAAAAAGCTCCGTGCCATCGTCCGCACCGCCTTGGGCGTGGTGGAGAACGACGCAACCCGCCGGGATGAAATCACATTGGAGGAGATGACGTTCAATGAGGAGTTCGGTGCCGAGATGGTCACCAAGCTGGAAACCCAGCAGCAGAAAGACCGCTGGATCGAGCTCGGCCAGCAGGTGGGTTACGGCGTCGTTGCCCTGGCGGTGCTTGCCGTCTTCTGGCGCGCTTTCAAGAACACGCCACTGGAAAACATCCCCCTCGGTGTGCCCGTCGGAAAATTGGGCAGCGTCGGTGACCGCCGGGCAGCCACGCCCCCCCTGAGCGTCGAGGCGCTGAACCAGATGGTCCGCGAGAATCCAGAGAACATGACCCAGGCCATCCGCACCTGGATGACCCGCAGCAACCCCAGCCAGAACTAGCCATGCCCGACGCCGCTGAAGACTCCCTGACCGGGTTGAACTATGCCCAGATGACCAAGCCGCAGCGCTTCGCGGCCTTCCTCATCATCCTCGGCCCGGAGACCGCCTCAACGATTCTCCGGCAACTCGAAGCCGCCGAGTTGGAATCGGTCACGCTGGAGATGAGCAAGCTGCCCTTCCTCACGCAGGACTTTCAAAACGAAGTGCTCAAGGAGTTCTCGTCGCTCGCCGTGCAGGCCACGATGGGCGTGTGCGGCGGGCTCAAGTTTGTCCACGCCGCGCTGGAAAAAGGCGTGGGTGCCTTCCGCGCTTCGGACGTGATGAACAAGGTTTCTCCGGCCAATAACCGGCCCACGATCCCCGCCTTGCAAAACCTCCTCGACATGGAGCCGCGCCCGCTGGCCAACCTGCTCAAACACGAGCCGGCACAGGTGATCGCTCTCGTGGTCAGCTATCTTCCCGCCGATCGCGCGTCCCGCATCCTTGCGGAACTGCCCGAGGCGCAGCGCGACAATGTGGTCGAGCGCATGGCCACCTTGGCTCCTGCGCCGGTCGAATCCGTCGAACTGCTGGCCACCACGCTGAACCAGAAGATCAGCACCACCAAGCCTTCGCGTCCGCCCAGCCGCACCGGCGGCGTGGTGTCCGCCGCGACCATGCTCAACGCCATGGACCGCGAGACCGCCACGAACATCCTCAACGCCCTCGAAGCCCGGAACCCGGACCTCACGCAGTCCATCCGCAATAAGATGTTCACCTTCGAGGACCTCGCACTGCTCGACACGCCGTCGCTCCAGAAGATCCTCCGCGAAGTGGACCTGCGCGACCTCGCCATGTCGCTCAAGAGCGCCAGCGACCGCCTCAAAGGCCGGATGCTCGGCAGCATCTCCAAGCGCGCCGCCGAAACGGTCAACGAAGAGATCAGCTTCATGGGCAGTGTCCGCGCGAAGGACGGCGACGCCGCCCGCCAGCGCATCATCGAGGCCATGCGCAAGCTCGAGACGGCCGGCGAAATTGACCTTAACGAGGCGCGCGAGTCTTCCAAGGCGGCCTTGAACTGAAGCCTTATGGCCCATTGCGAAACCTTCCGCTTCAGCGCCCCGTTGCTGGACGTGCGTCTGGCTGGCAGCGGCCTGACCACCTCGCCAGCGAAGCCGGCGGTGGACGTGGAGGCGGTGACCCGCGCGGCTTACGAGCGGGGCCGGCTCGAGGGGGAGCGGGCCGTCAGCGAGCAATTGATTCGGCAGCGGGTCGAGTTCAGCGAATTGCAGAACGGTCTGCTGGCCACGCTGCGCGGGACGTTTCCCCGCGTCGTGCAGGAGTGCGAGACGACCATGATCGCCCTCGCGCTGGAGGCTGCGCAGCGGCTGGTCGCCGGCATGCCGATCTCGGCGGAGATGGTCGAGGCCACCGTCCGCGAAGCCATTGCGCAGGCCAATGACACTTCCGAACTGGAAGTGCTCGTGAACGAGGCGGACTTGCAGGTGCTTCAACGGGCGGAGTCACCGTTGCTCGCTGCCGATGGCGGACTACAGAAGGTTCGGGTAGTCGCCTCGCCCGAAATCTCGCGCGGCGGATGCATGGTCCACACGCGCTTCGGCACCGTGGACGCCCGACGGGAGACGAAGCTGGAGAATCTTAAGGAATCCTTGATCTCGTGAAGACGGAAAAATCCAAATTCCAAACTCCAAGCTCCAAAGAAGCTCCAAATTCCAAGTTTCAAGCGGAGCGCGGGTCTGTGACCCGCAGCATGCTCCAGTCGCTCACCGCTCTGGCGAATTCAATCGTCATCTTCCCAACGAAGCCGCTGCGGGTCGCAGACCCGCGCTCCGGGGGCAATGCCCCGATACGCCGCCAAGCAACCACCACTTGGAATTTGAAGCTTGGAGCTTCTTTGGAATTTGGAACTTGGAGTTTGGAACTTATCCCATGACCTCCCTCCTCCCCGAAACGCCCAGCTCCAACCGACTCACGCACGCCCTCCAGCGCGCGCGGCAGGCGCGCCTGGTCGAGAGTCGTGGCCGCGTCGTGCAGGTCATCGGCCTGGTCATCGAATCGGAAGGTCCGCTCGCAGCGGTCGGTGAAGTCTGCCGCATCGAGTCCGCGCGGCACGATGGCAGCACGCTCGCGGAGGTCGTCGGCTTTCGGAACCATCATTTGCTCCTGATGCCACTCGGTGAAACGCACGGCATCCACCCCGGCAGCGAAGTCATCGCGCTGGGCCGACCGTTGCAGGTCGGCGTCGGCGAGGCGCTCAAGGGCCGCGTGATTGACGGCCTCGGCGAGCCGCTCGACGGCCTCGGTCCCGTGCTGGCCGACCGCCAGGTCGGCACAAACCTGCCGCCTCCGCATCCGCTCAAGCGCCAGCGCATCCGCCACACTTTCCAGACGGGCATCAAAGCCATCGACACCTTCACCCCCTGCGGACGCGGCCAGCGTCTGGGGATCTTCGCCGGCAGCGGCGTGGGCAAGTCCACCTTGCTCGGCATGATGGCCAGCCGGGCCGAGGCGGACGTGAACGTCATCGCGCTGATCGGCGAGCGCGGTCGCGAGGTGCGCGAGTTTCTAGAGAAGGACTTGGATGAAGCCGGGCGCAAGAAATCCGTCGTCATCGTCGCCACCTCGAACCAGCCCGCACTGGCGCGGTTGAAGGGCGCGTTCCTTGCCATGGCCGTCGCCGAGTTCTTCCGCGACGCCGGGCAGAACGTGCTGCTGATGATGGACTCGGTCACGCGCTTCGCGATGGCCCAGCGCGAAATCGGACTGGCCGTCGGCGAGCCGCCCGCAACGCGCGGCTACACCCCAAGTGTCTTCTCGCTGCTGCCCCAGTTGCTCGAACGCGCTGGCAACGGTGAAAGCGGCAGCATCACCGGCCTGTTCACCGTGCTGGTGGAGGCCGACGACATGAACGACCCCATTGCTGACGCGGTGCGCTCGATCCTGGACGGCCACATCGTCATGACGCGCGAACTGGCCACGCAGAACCACTACCCGGCGATTGACGTGCTCGACAGCGTCAGCCGACTGGTGCGCGACCTCCAGACGCCGGAGCAGCTTGCGCTGTGCGCCCGCGCCCGGGAGAGCATGGCGGTCTATCGGCGGAACCAGGACTTGATCTCCATCGGAGCGTATCCGCAGGGCAGCAACGCGCTGATCGACCAGGCCATCCGCCTCCGTGACCCGTTGGCACTCTTTCTGCGACAGCAGGTGGGGCAGGGCTTTTCTGCCGCCCAGAGCTGGGACTGGCTCGAGCGGGCGATGAACAGCCCGGAACCGGCGAAAACCACCGTGAAATCAACGGGTAACAACGTAAAAGGCAAGCCATGAAACCATTCAAGTTCACCCTCGAGGCGGTCCGCACCCTCCGCACCCGCCAGGAAAAAAGTGCCTTGGAGCAATACGGCAAGGCGGTTCATGCCCGGGAGCAGGCCATGGCGTTCCTGTGGAAGGCCCGCGAGGAACTGGAAAAGATTTTTCAGGAACGTCGCCGCCAGGCCGAAGGCGCAGCCGCGGCCAGCCTGGTCCAGTTGGAGAACTGGTCCGTCGAGATGGCCGCCCGTGAGAAGGAATGCCTCCAGAACGTCCAGCTCGCCAGCGTGCGCGTGGAGACCACCTGGCAGGAACTCATCGCCGCGCGGCAGGAGCGCGAGATCGTGGAGAAGTATCTCGACCGCCAGCGCGAGCGCTACGACCGGTCACTGGACCGCGAGGAACAGAAGACCCTCGACGAGCTGGCCAGCCGCCAGGGACCGTTCACCGCCATGACGCCGGCCTTCGCCTGGAACTGAGCTGCGCGTGAAAGCCCTTCAGTCCAACTGGATCGTCCTCGGCTTCATCGGGATGCTGACGTATCTCGGCACCACCTTCGCGCTCATGCGCGGCCTGGACATCAAGCCTCAGGCCGAGGATGAGCCGGACCCGGCGCACATCGTCAATACCACCGGCCCTTCATGGGAATTCAACAACCCCGAACTCGACCAGTTGGTGGCCGACTTGAAACGCGAACGCGAGCATTTGGGCGAACGCGAAAAGCAACTGGATGAACTCGCCGCCCGGCTCCAGGCCGAGAAGGCGGAAATCTCGCGCGCCACCAATGCTGTCGTCCAGCTTCAGCGGGACTTCGATCAAAACGTGACCAAGCTCAAGGACGAAGAGCAGGCCAACCTGAAGAAGCTCGCCAAACTTTACAACACCATGACCCCGGAAGGCGCGGTGCTGGTAATGAAGGAACTGCCCGATGACACCCTCGTCAAGATGTTCGCCATCATGCGCGAAGCGGAAATCGCGCCCCTGCTTGAGCTTTTGAGCAAGCCCACCACGAATGACGCCAAGCGCGTCGCCCTGCTGACCGACCGCTACCGCCTCCTTCAGTCCCGGAACACCAGCACCAATCGCCCCCCGGCGCCATGACCACTACCAGCGCCAGTTCCCCCGCACCGTCCGCCACGGTTGCGGGCTTTGCGGCTTCCAGCCCGGCTCCCCCGCCAGCCGGAACGACCGGCACGACGGAAGATTCGGGATTCGCCACGATCATGGCCCAGGTGCTCGACCCTTCCAGCGCTTTTGCCAAGCCGGGCCGCGATGCCTCCCCACCCCCAGCCCCCGCCAAAGCCAAACCCTCCAGCCCGGACGCACCGGATCAGGACGACTCAGCCGACGCCCTGTTGCTCGCGGGAATGGCTCAAGCTTGGGCAACCACCTCCCCTCCCCCAGTTCCCCCCGCGCCGCAACTCAAGCCTGCGACTGAAGTCTCAGTTTCCGATACGAACGAAGCTCAAGCGGCACCTGCTCGCCTCGCATGCAGTCCCCCCCCGCAACAACCTGTCGAGTCCGTCAACCTGACTAAGTCCGAATTGACCAAGACCGCAACCTCCTCTTGGCTGGGCACCGTTCAGGAAGCCGCACCGAGCGAACCGCCCACTGATGAGCCTTCCTCCCGTCCAACAGCGCGCCAGCTACCTTCCGGACTCGGCGCAGAACTAAGCTCAGCCTTGCCGGATTCCCCACTGCCTGACAGCCGGTCGCCGAAGATCGATGCCTTCACCCTGGTTCCTGCTTCGCCGCCCCCGGCACCCTCTGCACCCTCTGCACCTCCCCCGTCCGCTCAGATTTCAGTGCGAAGCTTCGGCCCCCAGCAAACGGCCCCTCCGCAAACACCCGCGTGGCAAACGAGTCCGCCGCAAACGAGCCTCCAGCAGGAACAAATCCCGACCGAAGTGTCGCCTACGGCACTCACCATGCCCAGTGGGGCCCAGGCAGAAGTCCTGGCCCAAGCCGTCGCCACCTCCCCAAGCGCCGCCAGCGCGACCCCAGCAGCGCGGCCAGCCGGGAAGCCAGCTTTGCCAGTCGCGAGGCTGTGTTCTTCCGCCGCTGAAGCCAAATTCGTTCCTGAAGAACCCGAGCAGCCCGACCCGCAGGTCGTTCCAGAGCCGACCGCCCCGCTTGCTGGCACAGGCGATGCTCAACTGGCTGACGGCGTGAAGAAGTCCACCGAAACGAAACAATTTGCCGGGCCAGCGCAGCAAAACCTGCCGGACCCCGCCGTTGCCTCACAGGCAGCCTCCGGCGAACCGGTCCGGCGCGGTGGAGCGCGCCTGGCTCCCGCCCGCGATGCGGTGGATGCGCCCGCCAACTCGGCGTCACAGTTGCTTTCGCTCCTCTCCTCCAGCCAGCCCGGCTTCCGGACAGGCGAGGAACTGGGCGCACTCCCCGCCCCGGTCGCTGCCACTGCGGCAACGCCTGCCGACGTCCTGCAATCCACGCTCCTCAAGCAGGTCTCCGAACTGCGCCACACCGGCGCGACCGAGATGTCCGTGGTGCTCAAGCCAGACTCCGGGACCGAGCTATCGCTCAGATTGTCCCTGGCCGCCAACGGTGAGGTCAGCGTCCAGGCTCGATGTGATCAGGGTGACGGCCAGCTCCTCGCGGCGAACTGGGGTGAAATCCGCGACTCGCTGGCCCAGCAGGGCGTCCGCCTCGGCGCGCTCGAGTTCACTTCCGACCGGAATCCCGATTCTTTCCAATCGCACGCGGGCAGCAGCGGACCGTCCGCTGACGGCCAGTCGTCTTCGCAACGCCACGCCTCGCCCCAGGCGGAGCCACTGGACGAGTTGCCGCTCGCAGCTTCACCAGCGCTGTCCTCCGCGCGGCGCAGCCTCCCAAGGCCGCTGGCCGGTGCAACCCGCAGTTGGGAATTTTGGGCCTGATCTATGAGTGTCTCCGCCGTCACCTCCACCGGTTCTTCCACCACCGACAGCACGCTGGCGCGGGTGCCGCAGAAGGTGTTGAACCAGGATGATTTTCTGAAACTCCTGATGACGCAATTCCAGTCCCAGGACCCCATGCAGCCGATGAAGGACACGGAGTTCATCGCGCAGATGGCCCAGTTCACCACCTTGGAACAGTCCAAGGCCATGACGGCGGACATCGCGGCGCTGCGGGACCAGCAGCAGATTTTGCAGGCCAACGGATTGCTCGGTCGCAACGTGGTCGTGCAAGTGGATGGCGGCCTGGCCGATCACGGACAGGTCACCGCCGTGCAGATGGAGGCAGGGACGCCCAAGATTGTAATCAATGGCCAGCCATATGACTTGAGCCAGGTGCTCAGCATCGCGCCGGCCGTCACCCAACCGTAATCAAAACCTATGATCCGATCCCTTAACTCCGGCGTCACCGGCATCCAGCAGTTCCAGGAGCGTCTGGACGTCATCGCCAACAACATCGCCAACGTCAACAC
>CAZOCL010000110.1:0-17526 GCA_964578245.1 uncultured Klebsiella sp.
CGGCGATCTTCGCGATTGAGGATGATCCGCAGGCGGGGTTCGACCATGTGAGCGGTTACCGCACGACGGCGTATTGCATCAGTCCTTATACGAAACGCGGCGCGGTGGTGAGCACGCAATACAACACGACGAGCCTGATCCGCACGATGGAGCAGATCCTCGGCCTGCCGCCGATGAACCAGTTCGATGCGACGGCGACGCCGATGTTTGACTGCTTCACGGAAACGCCGGACTTCAGGCCGTTTGCGAGCGTGGCGAGCAACGTGCCGCTGGACCAGATGAACCCCGCGCCGCAGGCGTTGAACGACCGGCTCCTGCGCGAGCACTCCTACGCGTCCGCGAAGATGAACTTCAAGGAGGTGGACAAATGCCCCGAGGACCTGCTCAACCGCATCCTCTGGCACGCGATGAAGGGCAGTGCCGCGCCGTATCCGCTGTGGGCGGTGACGGTGGGGGCGAAGGACTGGGATGATTGAGGGGGGTGGGAAGGGGTGGAGAGTTGAAGGGATGAAAAGTTGCAGGGTTGAAGGGTGAAGAGGATTGCAATGGTCCGAGAGCGCCTTGGTTTAGGCGGGCACGTGCAATGCCGCCCGGAGGGCGGCGCTCCGGGGGAGGTTACTTCAAGCGCTCGTCGCGGAGGCGGAGAATGGCTTCCTTGATGAAGTCTTCGCCGGTGAAGAGGATCTGTTTCACGGGTTTGCCAGGGCGCTGCTTTTGCGCGGCGTGGATGGCTTGGGTGGCATTCATGAAGCGGGTGCGACCGTCGCTGGCCCGGATGATGAGCAAGACAGGGACGGTGCCTTTGCCAGCCCAGTAGCGCTCGTAGTGGGGCTTCAGCGCGAAGACCTCGGTGCCGTCCTTGCGCCTTTTCAAGTGCGAATCGCCGGATTTGAGCTGCACGCGGTGGCTCACGCCGGTGGACTTGCCGTGCTCGGTGAAGAACTCGATTTCACCGTCCGTGCCTTCGTCCCGGACAAGGCGCGGAATGAAGGCCTGATTCACCGAGGCAACGAGCGCCATCACCTCGCCGACCATGACCTGTTCCATCGAGGCGGTGGAGATTTCCTCGCTTGCCTTGCGTCCAGCCGCATCGGCGGCGTCGCCACCTTGCTTGGTGCTGAACTGTCGCTCCAGCACGTCAGCGAGATTGATGACGCCGGTGGACTCGGGGTCGCAGTAGTTGCAGACGAGCTTCGTGCGCAGCTTCGCAAGGGCGGCATCAATGGCACGGCGGTCGGTCACTTCCTCTTTACACTTGGGGCAGAAGTAATTTCGCAGGCGCTGCACGTCCTTGGCCTTGGCGGTGAGGTGGTCGTGGACGAACTGCTGGAAGGGGGCCTGCACGTCGGCGTCGAGGTCCTGGCCGAAGTAGATCTCCAGTTCGCCGTGCTCGCCGGTTTCTTTCATCGTCAGGGCGGCGAGCTTGGTGGTGGCGGTGTGGAAGTCCACGGCCTGACGGTAAAGCTTCGTCTCGGAGAAGAGGCCGCTGTAGTGGAGACGAACGACTAGGGTGCAATAAATCTCCTCCAGGGGGCCGGTGAAGCGATAGACCACGGTGCGGCCGGGACGCGGCGGAGGCGAGGGACGCGGCAGGCGGACGTAGTTGGGGAAGACGAGCATCGGGCCTTTGTCCGTGTCCTGCTTCCAAGCGAGGGCGCGCTCGAGGAAAAGGGCGATCAGCGCGGGGAGGAGCTGGCGCTCGTCCTCCTCGGCGAGACGCGGAGTGCCGTCGGCGGGGAGCTGGCCGGGCTGGATTCGGGCGAGCGGGACGTGGCCGAGCTGGTTCTGGGCCTCCCCCGCGAGCTTCACGAGGGTGGAGGCATAGCAGTTCACCCAGCTAGGCTGGAGCACAACGAGGTCGCCGTAGGGGAGCGCGTAGAGCACGCCTTCGCCGGCGAGCAAGCCGGTGACGACGCGGAGGTCTTCCGGGGTGAAGCTGACGTGTGGCGCGGCTTGCCGCACACGGGCTTCCAACTCGTCGGGCTTTACCACAACGCCGCCGGGTCCTTTGGCATCGCGCACGGCGAGGAGGGCGTCTTTCAGGGCGGGGAAGTTGGCCATGGTGCTACGGAACTCCATCTGGTCCCAAGGGAGCAATTGCTCGATGAGGGTGCGGAGTTCGGCAGCACCGAGGTGCTGGGGGTCCTTTGCGGCGGTGAGGATCGGGCCGTGAAACCCATTCTGAACGGCCCACTCTTTCATCTCTTCGACCGTGCAACGCTGACCGGGTTCATCGCAACGCCCGGCGACAAGAATGCACGGCGTAGATGCGGCGCTCGTCACCTTGCGAAGCGCTTGCTGCCAATATTTTGCCGACGAAAAGACATCGTCTCGTTGGCGGTCCACCACGACCACGGCGAGCGATGTCTGCTCCATGAAAAGCTGGTGGGTGAGCCGGTATTCGGTTTGCCCGGCAAGATCCCAAAGCCACATTTCCCGCTCAATTTCGGGATGCGCACTCACCGCGCTGAGCTGCACGCGCTGGACTTCCATTGCGTGCGTAGTGTCTGTGACCTGCCAAGTATCGTGCCAGATTCGATTCGCGAGGCCGGTCTTGCCAACCCGCGATTCGCCCAGCAAGACCACCTTGGCATTCATGTAGCCGCGCTTCCGGGAAGTGGCGGCGCGGGCGAGGAGGTGGTCAGGGATGTCCCAGACGCGGAGGGTTTGGTCGCCGCCAACTGAGGCGATGCGGCGGGCATCGGGGGTGATGGCGATGCCATACACCCACTCTGTGTGTCCGCGTAGCAGGGCAAGGCACTGGCCGGTCTCCGCTGCCCAGAGGCGGACAGTCTGGTCCTCGCCACTCGAGACGCAGAAGCGACCATCGGGAGTCACCACCACGGCACGCACTTCGCCCCTGTGCCCCTCGAAGGCCGCGACGCGGCGGCCCTCAGTGAGGTCCCATTTCACCACCTTCCCATCCTCGGTGCCGGTGAAGGCGAAGCGGCCATCGGCAGGAAGGCAGATTGGGGACTGATCTGCGACGCTCTCTCGGAAGGCAACCGGCTCCGCGCTCCCTCGCCCGGACCAGAGGGCTAGGCCTTCGCGTGATTTCGCACCCACGATTCGGCTGCCATCCGCCGAGGCGGCGACGCCGTAGAACTTCTCAAATGGCGACTTGCACTCGGCAATGCAGGCACTGGTTTCGGCGTTCCAGCGACGGAGATAACCATCGTGGGAGGCACTGAAAAGTTCGCGCCCTTCGGCATGAAAGGCGAGATTTCCAGCCTCCTTGCCGTGTCCTCGCCACTGACGCAGCACCTGAGCTTTGGGGAGATCAATGAGGTGGATGACTCCGCCTAGTTCTCCTACCGCTGCGCGGCTGCCATCCGACGTCACCGCAAGGCCAATGAATAGCTTTCCCTGATAGACGATTTTGCCCTCAGTTCCGTCCTCCGCTAGCGCCCATTGCCGCACCGTGCCATCAGAGCTGCTCGTGAGAGCAAAGCGCCCATCCGGCGGCATCGCCACACGCCAGATATGGTTGGTGTGCCCTTTAAGCACTCGCACCCGCACGTCCGCCTTCGTGGCGGGCGGGGCCGGCTGGGCGGGGCTGTGAGGGGTGGGGGAGGCTGGCATGGGGGCTTTCTAGCGGTCCGGGGCGGGCGTGGCAACGCTGACGCGCGTGAAATCCAAGGTTCAAAGTCCAAGGTCTGGAGGGGGTTCTATTTGCGTGGCGCAATTGGGCGGGGGCGATGGGGGTGAGAGGGTGCGGGGATGGTGATCTGGGTCCAAAGTCTCAAGTCCAAGGTCCAAGGCCCGAAGTTCGGGGGCTGCGGGCGGGAGGCGCATTCGGAATCGCAGATCTCAAATCACAAATGGCCGATAGCCGATAGCCAATGGGAAAGGGCCGATCGCTAGGGGCCAATATTTGAAATTCGAAATCTGAGGTTTGACATTTCAGAAGGGAGGGCGGCTAACGCCAAAGACCGAGCAAGCCCAGCAGCCTCCGCATTGCCGATTGACGATGAACGGAAGGGGATTGAGCCTCGCGACACCATGAGCATTCTTGACCGGTTTCGTCTGGAGGGGAAACGCCTGTTCATCACGGGCGGAAGCCGCGGGCTGGGGCGCGAGATGGCGCTGGCGATTGCAGATGCCGGGGCGGATGTCGTGCTGGTGGGGCGGGAGGTGGAGAGCCTCGAAGCGACGGCAGCGGACATCCGCAAGCTGGGGCGCGTGGCGGTGCCGCTGGTGGGCGACGTGGGACGGGTGGAGGAGTGCGAGGCGATCTGCCAGCGGGTGCTCGCGGAGCATGGGCCGATCGACATCCTCATCAACAATGTGGGCGGACGGCGCATCAATGTGCCGCTGGAGCAGCAGTCGCTGGAGCAGTGGCAGCAGTTGATCGACCTGAACCTGACGAGCACGTTTCTGTGCATGAAGAGCATTGGCGGAGCGATGGTGGCGCGCGGGAAGGGCGGGCGGGTGATCAATGTGGCGTCGATCTCGGGGATGGTGGCGAATCGCGGCATCGGCGGGCGGAGCTACGAGACGGCGAAGGCGGCGGTGATCCAGCTCACGCGCGCGGCGGCGGCGGACTGGGCTCCGCACGGGGTGACGGTGAACGCGATTTGTCCGGGCGGCTTCATGACTGCGCCGAACCGGCGCTGGGCGAGCGAGCATCCCGAGGTGATCGCGAAGTTCCGCGAGCAGATCCCGCAGGGAGATTTCGGGCAGCCGGAGGATCTGGGGCCGCTGGCGGTGTATCTGGCGAGCGATGCGTCGCGTTATATGACCGGGGCATCGCTGGTGATTGTTGGGGATATACGCTGTGGTGAGGAGAAGTAATGGAGAGGGAAGGTCAGGATTATGATTAAGAGTATGATTATGAGTATGGAGCGTCGGGGCGCACGAGCATTCCAGCGACTGGCATAAGGCGAATTCGCGGTTGCTCGGGGCCGTCCGTTCTCCCGCAACGCCATGACCAAGCTCAATCGTAGGCAGTTCGTTCAAATCTCGCTCGCTGGCCTCGGTGCGGCGGGTGCCAGGCCGTCGCTGCTCGGGGCTGCGCCGGCACCGGCACCGGGTGCGGGGGGGCAGGAGCTTTACAACGGCATCCGGCTGCCGACGCCGTGGCCACCGCAGCCGTCCACGCCCACGCCGAAGCCGCTGGTGCTGCCGCCGCATCTGGCCACGCCACCAGCGGTGATTCCGATTGATGTGGGCCGGCAGCTTTTCGTGGATGATTTCCTGATCGAGCAGACCACGTTGCAGCGCGCGCTGCATCTGCCGGCGTGGCATCCGGCGAATCCGGTGCTCCAGCCCGATCAGCCGTGGGAGAAGCTGGGACCGTCGCCGATGGCGTCCGCCTTCAGCGATGGCGTGTGGTGGGACCCGCGCGACCGGCTCTTCAAGCTCTGGTATATGGCGGGCTACCGGCGCGCGACGGCGCTGGCGGTCTCGCAAGATGGCGTGAAGTGGGAGAAGCGCGACTGGGGCGTGGTGCCGGGCACGAGCATCGTGCACGCGGGAGATCGTGATTCCGCCACGGTCTGGCTGGACCTCGACGAGGCGGACCCGCAGCGGCGCTACAAGCTCTTCCGCACGCATCGGGAGGACGTCAACGGCCGGGGTGAGTGGTGGTTTGAAATCCATGTCTCGGCGGATGGCGTCCACTGGGGGCCGGCGCTGGGGAAGAGCAATGGGATTTACCCGCGCAGCACGGTGTTTTGGAATCCGTTCCGGCGCGTGTGGGCCTTCGGCCTGCGCAAGGATTCCTCCACGGTCATCGGGCGGTGTCGTCGCTACTACGAGTGCAAGAACGGGGTGGAGGACGCGGCGAAGAACCCGGAGGAACGGAGCTGGTGGGTGGGCGCGGACTCACTCGATCCGGCGCGACCGGACACGAAGCTGGTGCCGCAGCTCACGAACATTGACTGCGCCGCCTATGAGAGCGTGCTGCTGGGTCTCTACACGCTGTGGCGCGGCAAGACGGACGCGGCGACGGGCCGGCCCGAGCTGAACGATGTCTGCCTGGGCTACAGCCGGGATGGGTTCAACTTCGTGCGCCCGGACCGTCGGCCGTTCCTCGGCCTGTCGGAGCGCAAGGGCGACTGGAACTGGGGCAACGTGCAGTCGGCCGGGGCGGGGTGCCTCGTGGTCGGCGACCAGCTCTACTTCTACGCGAGCGGACGACGCGGCGGGCCGGCGGAGTTCCCGGATGGCGACGGCTGCACGGGGCTGGCCACGCTGCGCCGCGACGGCTTTGCATCGCTCGACGCGGAGACCGAGGGCGTGCTCACAACGCTCCTGGTGCGGTTCACGGGGAAGCATCTCTTCGTGAATCTCGTCGCGCCCGCTGGCGAGCTGCGCGTGGAGATCCTCGATGAACGGGGCGAGGTGGTGGCACCGTTCGCGAAGGCGAACTGCGCGCCGGTGAAGGGCGACGGGACTAAGCTGGCGGTGCGCTGGCAGGGAGCGGACGATTTGAAGGCGCTGGTCGGGAAGCCGGTGAAGTTTCGCTTCACGCTGCAACGGGGGAAGCTCTTCGCGTTCTGGGTCAGCCCGGAGGCGAGCGGGGTGAGCCGGGGTTATGTGGCAGGGGGCGGGCCGGGATTTACGAAGTCGGCGGATGTGTGAGGTGCCGGGCAGGGGTTCGACTCCAAGATTGCTCCTGGCTCGCCGGGGACATACAGTGGTGGACGATGAACGGGACAGCCAACAAGAACGACCGGGCCTGGCGGAAGTCACGCCTCGCCGCCCGGCTGCTACTTCGCCGTGAGGGCCGTCCGCTCCGCACCCGCGACCAGCAACTGGCCCGCCAGCTCGCCCACGATCCAGAGGTGACCAACCGGCTGATCCAGCAAGCCCTTTACTTTCTTGGCATCGGCCTGCGCAAACATGAGTTCGACCGCAAATTGGTGGCCCGCCGAGATTGACTGGGCCACGCCCGCTGGTCAGTTGCTGCACAAGCTGGTTGAAGCTTTGCCGTCCGGTCGCGCGTTTCATCTCACGGTGTATGGGTCCGCCCCGTTACAACTCACGGTGGACCACCAGCTACTGAGCGGTGATGTCGACGTATTCTCGGATGACGATGAGGATTTAAGTGAGCTGATTGTGCGCGCTGGACTGGACAAGACCCAGGCAGGCTTACATGTGGAGACGGGCTTTGAGCTGAGCTTCCGCACCAGCCCGCGCTGGCGGCAGCGTGCCAAGGTGGTGCAGCTTGGCCATGTGACGCTCACCTTCCCGCATCCGCTTGATATCCTCATCGGCAAGCTCGACCGGCTGGAACCGAAGGATTTGCAAGCGTTCCGTCGGGTGCGCGAACTCACCGGCCATCCCACTGCCGAAGAACTTCAACGCGAGCTGCAAAATGCGGTGGATCTGTTCCGACCGGCGTTTGACGAGGATTCGCCCAACCGCTATCCCGAAAATACCCGGCAACTGTGGCGGGAGTTCTTCGGACTGGAGATCGACATCCGCCGAGACATAATCGAACCTGCGGTCACACGCCGGAAACAGGGATATGGAGAGCAGCCACCAGACTACAAGGCTGCCCTGGGCAGCTAACGCCCCGGAGCTTTGGTCCGTTTGTTCGGCACGCTGTAGAGCTGCTTGCGCTGCTCCAGCAGGTGCGCATACCAGTCCTGCTCCACGCTCGCAAACGGGCCAATGTGCCGCTCGAAGCTCGCGGGCGTGCCGCCTTCGCGAATCACTTGGAGGAAGCCCGCGCGGTGCTTGCCGTCCGCGAAGTGCATCAGGAAATGCGTCACGCTCCACCAGTGCAGGTAGTAGAGGTTGAAGTGGTCGTCAATGTCCGGCCCGCCCCGGTCCGCAACGATGATGCGGAGCGGGATGATGTTCGTGCTGGCGATGTCCTTCGCCAGATCGCCCGTCCACTTCATGTCGTCGAAGTTCCAGATCGGGTAGGCGTTCGGGTCTGGGCGGCCAAGCTGGAGCCTTCCGTTTTGCAGGCGGCTCGCGCCGAAGTATTCGCCGAGGCCCTCATCGGTCCACCGCGCCAGTTTCAGGTGCGCCACCTCGGCGTTCAACTGATGCACCGCTTCGTGCAGCATCCAATGGAAAGGGTTGATCTCAGAGGCCGCGAAGTAGGCGTGGCAGTTCGGGTTCAGGTAATACGCCTCCGCCCAGCCGATGCCGCGATTGCAGCGGCGGAATTCGTCACGGTCGCGGTAAAGGTTCAGCTTCAGCGGGTGGGACGCTTCGCCGGGCGGCAGCAGCGCCTTGAACTCCTAGAGATATGCAGCGTGCAGGAGTTCGACCGCGTCCGCCATCTGGCGCGTCTCCTCCGGCTTGGCGCTGGAGCGGATGGCGTAGTGCGCGGTGGCCAGCGAGTGCGTCGGGCTCCAGTGGCGATACCACAGCTCGCCGGCGAACACCACGACCAGCACGCCGACGAAGGCCAGCAGCCGGCGGGGCTTCTCGGGGAGGACGCGCATGAGGGTTCAGTGGATCGTCTCCGCCTGCTTCACGATGAACTCCCAGGTGGCCCGTTCATCCATCGTGTAGCTCCAGCCTTCACCGCTGTCCTTCCATTTGATGACCTGCCACAACTTGGACTGCTTGAGCGCGGCGGCGTCCTTAAGCGCCTGCGTCCGGGAGGGCACCGGGACGGGGGTCTTGCGAAACACGCCGGTCTGGCGGCAATAGGCGAGGTAGTCCTTGGCGTCCTCGGGCACGCCAAAGCGCGTGTAGCCATCGCTCATGACGAAATAAGTCGAGCCCGACAGCGCAACAGGAAACAGCGGCCAGCTCTTGAGCGGCATGGTGCGGTGCGGAAGGTGGCTCGTGCCGAAGCCCGGTGGCCGGAGCGGTTCGTCCGCCTTTGGCTCAAACAGAATCCGACACATCCAGCCCACGCGCTCGGTGTGGCTGTAGCCGTGCTTGAGATCGGTGGTCCGGTCCGAGAGCAACCCGCGCAGTTCTTGAACTGCCGCCTCCTCGCCCAGGGCGACGAAGTGGTTCACCGCCTCGGCGAGGGCGGCGGCGGTGTAGGACTTCTGCTTGAACAGCTTGGGGCTGGCACTGAAGCCGGGCTGCAAGCTGAAGAGAAGCAGGAGAATCGCCAGGCGCATGGGGGAGTAAATGAGGCTGATCACGGGAACTCAAATCCGCTGCCCGATCTTCTTGAGCCGTTCCAAGCCCTCGCTCCAGGCCACTTCGTGCGGCTGGCGGCGGCTTTGGGCGGCGAGGGCGGCCACGACGCCGGCGGCTTCGCCCATGCCGACCGCATTGCCGGTCACGCGATAGCTGGCGTGAGCGATGAAGTCGCCGCTGATGCAGCGGCCGGCCATCATGAGGCCGTCCACCTCTGCGGCGAGGAGCGAGCGGAGCGGGATGTCATAGGGCTTCGTCTTCACCCCGGCGCTGGTGTAGGCGGCAGTCTTGTTGTGCTCGGCGGTGATGGCGTGGATGTCCACGGGGAAGGTCGCGCGGACCACGGCATCGTCCTGCTGCCTCCCGGCGATGAGGTCGTCCTTGCCCACGATGTAGCGGCCACGGATGCGGCGGCCATCGCGCACGCCGATCTGCTCGGCGGTGGCGGCAAGCTGGACGCCTTCCCACGGGCCACCAAGCTTGCGCAGGCCGTTGACGATGCGGTTCATTTCGCCGCGGGCGCGCACGGTGGCCTCGGTGACCTGCGCGGCGTCATAGGGCTTGATGCCATACTCGTGGTTCATCATCACGAGCAGGAGGTTGTCGCGCACCTGCCAGAGCGTGGGCTTGCTGTAGGAGGGGAAGAAGCCGGCGCGCTGGATTTCCTTGAGGAAGGCGTCCTTGGCCAGGCCGTCCTTGGCGCTGGGATCGGAGGCGTGGATGTAGGCGGTGAGCGCAGCCACGTCTTTCACGACAAGCAGGGCGTTGAGGGACATGGGCTGGCAGGGGCAGTCCTGCGCCTCGCCGATTTCCCACGCGCAGCCGGCAAGCGCGCCGAGGTCGCCGTCACCCGTGGTGTCAATGAACACGGGCGCGCGCCAGGCCTGCCGGCCGGACTTGGACTCGGTGACGATGGTCGTGAGCCGGCGGCCCTCGCGATACGCGGCGGCAACGCGCGTGTGAAACTGGAACTTCACGCCGGCCTCGACGCACAAATCCTCGAGCAGCAGCTTCATGCCCTCCGGCTCGTAGCAGATGCTCTTCTGGCTGGTGCCGCGCCGGACGCCGCGCTCATCGAGCTTGCGGGTCAGCTCCTTGGCGAAGCCGGGCTTGTCGAAGTCCAGCAGGTAGCCGAGCAGGCCCGCCGTCCACACGCCGCCGAGACAGCCGCGCCACTCGAAGAGCCGGACCTTGGCACCGGAACGCGCGGCGGTGATGGCCGCCGTCACGCCGGCCGGACCCGCGCCACACACGATGACATCGGCGTCGTTGACGAGCGGCAGCTTCATGGCCGGCTCGGCGAAGAACGGGCCAGAGGCGGCGACGACGGCGGGCTTGGTCTGGGCCTGCGCGAGCGCTGGGGTCAGGGCTACGGCACCGAGCGCAGGCGCGGCCTGGAGGAAGCTGCGGCGGGAAAAGGAAGCGCGGTTCATGCTGAGTGGAGTAGCAGTCTTTCCAACGCAGGAGAAGGTCAAACCCGACTAGCCCATCACTTCCGTAAGCGACACCAGCCGGCTCTTCTCAGTCAGGGACTTCGCGGCGGCGTGGACGATGGCGGTGACTTCTAGGATTTCCTGGTGCGGCACCGGTTCCTTGCGGGTCAGCACCATCTCGCGGAACGTCGCGATCATGCGGAACATCTGGTAGTGATAGCCGTAGTTGAAGCTGCCCTCGATGGACGGAGTGAAGGTGTGGAGCTTCTTCTTGAAGTAGAGATCTGTGCGGTCGTATTCGAATTTCTCGTAAGGCTGGCCGAACCAGACGTGGCACGGATAGCGGTCGGGGTAGGTGATCAACGCGTGGATCGTGTCCTTGTATTCATACATGCTCACGGCCTCGACGCCCGCACCCATGAGCGTCATCACGGCCCAGACGGGATGCTGGCCGTAGATCATCCAGCCCGGCAGGCTCGAGCGGCTGAACAGGCGGGCCGAGACATGCTCGAGCTGGCCGAACTCGCCGGAGTTGCGCATCCGCAGTGCGGCCTCCATGCCGAACTCATAGCGCCAGCAGCTCGACGACATCAGCGGCGCGTTGTGCTTCCGGGCGAACTCCAGGATCCGCCGGTTCTCCGCCACCGTGCCGCCGATGGGCTTGTCGCAAAACGTGGGCAGGCCCTTGGCGAGGCCGGGGGCGACGAGGTCGAAGTGATCCTCGCCGAAGCCCGAAGCATCGCCCATCCAGATGGCGTCCACCTCCTCAACCATCTGCGCGAGATTCGTGGCGACCTTCACGCCGGGGAAGACCTCGGTGAAGGGCGCGGCCACGGTCGGATCGGCGTCGTAGTAGTGCGTGATGCGCGTGTCGGGGAAGGGCAGCTGGTCGAAGTTGAACTTGGGGTTGCGCAGGAAGTTGCTGAAGAGATTGAACCCGTAGGCGTAGTGCTTCTTGAGCGCGTCGAGATCACAGACCGGGTGCAGACCCTGGGCGAAATGCCAGATGTGGCCGTTGCGCGGCTGGGGTTTGCCACGGATGGCAGCAGAGACCACGCCGATGCGCAGGGTCTTCTTCGGCGGCTCGGCGGCACTGAGCGCGCCAGTGCCGGCCAGGGCCAGTGCACCGAGGGCGCTGGCGGATTTCAGAGTGTCGCGACGGGTAAGCGAAGAGGAATGGGGCAGGGCGGATTTCATGGTGATCAATGCCGGGACATCCTGCCGCACTCCTCGCAATGGCGGCGAACAAAAACCTCGACAAGCCAGGAGCAAGTCGTTATCGCCACATCTTGTAAGCCAATGAATCTCCCTCAAGGATTTCCTAATGGGCTCCCCCTTGCGCCTGACTGCGCCGTTCCTGATGGTTTTCAGTTTCAACCTTTCCAGCCGCGCATATGCCTGGATTTTCCTCGCCTTGACCTTGCGAAAATATATGAAGCCACTCCATCTCGTCCGGTCCTTCGCCAAGGCAGCCTTCGGGGCCTGCCTCCTGTTCTGCCTGGCCGGTCCCGTCCGCGCCGCCAGCACCACCGTGCTGCGCACGAATGTCTATCACCAGATCACTTCGCTGCTGCCGGATGCCACGACGTTCAGCGGCGCAGTGGACGCCTATAGCAACCGGCAAGGCAAGAAGCTAAGTGCCGACGGCAGCAAGGTGGTCTTGCTACGGCCCGGCCGGGGCGGCACCAACCATCTCTACACGATCAACTACGACGGCTCCGGGATGGCCTTGATCGACACCTTCACGGATGGCAGCACCTTGGTGGACATCAGCGCCAATGGCTCCAAGGTCATCCGCTTCGGCGGGGTGAACGGCGTCATCCGCGTCATGAACTCCGATGGCAGCAGCCCGTTTTCCATCACCAACAACGGCACATTCGTGTCCTGCCGCCTCTCGGCCGACGGCGCCAAGGTGTTTTTCGCGTCGGACCGCAACTTCACCCTGCCACCCTCCAGCACGGTTTATGAGGCCGGGTTCTACGTGATCAACACCGATGGCACCGGCTTTCGCTCGATCATCGGAGCGACTGGATTGGCGGCCTACGCGGGCGTCCCGGTCGGGCAGCAGCTGGCCCTCGGCTACATGGGCTATTGGAATACGAGCTACCCCGGTTTCTGGGATGTCTCGGCGGATGGCTCGAAGCTCGTGTTCATCCGCTACACCCCTTCCACCACCAACCCCTCAAGGGTGACGGGCATGAACACGGACGGCACGGGCCTGCATGATTTCCCGTTCCCGGCCTATCCGCAGACCGGCTACTTCGGCTTTTATTCCGTCGGCCTCAGCGGCGACGGCACCAAGGTCTTCTACTACCTCAAAGAGTCCAACTCCGAGGAGGAGCTGGCGGTCTATAACTGGGATGGCAGCGGACGGCGGGAGCTATACCAGCACCCCTACGGTCAGGGTTATTCCGTTGGCTATGAAGTCATCTCCCTGAGCCACGACGGCTCCCGGCTGCTCTTCGGCGACTCGGGCTACCTCTTCAACACTGATGGCAGCGGCCTCCAGTCGCTGGACTTTTTCAGCAGCAATCCCGGCGGCTTTGCCCTGCCCTCCGGCACGGAAGGCAATCCGTTGACGGGAGCGAACATGAACAGCAACGCCACGCGGTTCGCCTTCTTGAACTACTCCGGCACGGCCCGCTATCTGTATCAGGTCGTCACCCTCACGCCCAACCCGGCCAGTCTCGGCTATGCACCGGCCCTGAGTAATCCTTACGCCACCCCGCCTTATTGGATTCATCGCGGTGACCCGACCCCAGTCGGGGTGACGGTATCGCCGACCAACGGCGTGAAGGGGGCGGCGGCGGTGTCGCTCCGCAATGGCATGCTGGACCGGATCCTGGGCGTCGGTCTGCACGATGACGGGGTCAACGGCGATGGCACGGCCAGAGACGGGGTTTATTCGGATCTGGACGGCTACCACGGGAATTCCATCTACCTCAACAACCTGGCCACCGATCAGGGGCCGCGCGTGTTGCGGTTCGTGGCGGAAGCCACCGGCCCGGATGGGATGATCCATGCCACCACCATTGATGCCGGACCGTTCTTCTTCCTCACCAATGCCCCCGCTGGTCTCGCACCGACGATTGACGCCGTCAACCCGGCCAGCGCCGCGGCCGGCGCGCAAGTGACACTTTCGGGGACGGGCTTCGACCCCGTCGCCACCAATAATCTGGTGCTGTTCGGCAACCAGACGGTCCAGGTCGTGAGCGTCAATCCGGCAGGCACCCAGTTGACGGTGATTCTGCCGACCAGCCTGCCGCCGGGCACGGTGCAGGTGGTAGTGGGCTGCCTCGGCATGGTCAGCACGCCGGCCTATTCCACGGTCACACCACCGGGCTCGGCCATTCCGGCGAACGCCGCCTTTGCGCTGCGCACGAATGTCTATCACCAGATCACTTCGCTGCTGCCGGATGCCACGACGTTCAGCGGCGCAGTGGACGCCTATAGCAACCGGCAAGGCAAGAAGCTAAGTGCCGACGGCAGCAAGGTGGTCTTGCTACGGCCCGGCCGGGGCGGCACCAACCATCTCTACACGATCAACTACGACGGCTCCGGGATGGCCTTGATCGACACCTTCACGGATGGCAGCACCTTGGTGGACATCAGCGCCAATGGCTCCAAGGTCATCCGCTTCGGCGGGGTGAACGGCGTCATCCGCGTCATGAACTCCGATGGCAGCAGCCCGTTTTCCATCACCAACAACGGCACATTCGTGTCCTGCCGCCTCTCGGCCGACGGCGCCAAGGTGTTTTTCGCGTCGGACCGCAACTTCACCCTGCCACCCTCCAGCACGGTTTATGAGGCCGGGTTCTACGTGATCAACACCGATGGCACCGGCTTTCGCTCGATCATCGGAGCGACTGGATTGGCGGCCTACGCGGGCGTCCCGGTCGGGCAGCAGCTGGCCCTCGGCTACATGGGCTATTGGAATACGAGCTACCCCGGTTTCTGGGATGTCTCGGCGGATGGCTCGAAGCTCGTGTTCATCCGCTACACCCCTTCCACCACCAACCCCTCAAGGGTGACGGGCATGAACACGGACGGCACGGGCCTGCATGATTTCCCGTTCCCGGCCTATCCGCAGACCGGCTACTTCGGCTTTTATTCCGTCGGCCTCAGCGGCGACGGCACCAAGGTCTTCTACTACCTCAAAGAGTCCAACTCCGAGGAGGAGCTGGCGGTCTATAACTGGGATGGCAGCGGACGGCGGGAGCTATACCAGCACCCCTACGGTCAGGGTTATTCCGTTGGCTATGAAGTCATCTCCCTGAGCCACGACGGCTCCCGGCTGCTCTTCGGCGACTCGGGCTACCTCTTCAACACTGATGGCAGCGGCCTCCAGTCGCTGGACTTTTTCAGCAGCAATCCCGGCGGCTTTGCCCTGCCCTCCGGCACGGAAGGCAATCCGTTGACGGGAGCGAACATGAACAGCAACGCCACGCGGTTCGCCTTCTTGAACTACTCCGGCACGGCCCGCTATCTGTATCAGGTCGTCACCCTCACGCCCAACCCGGCCAGTCTCGGCTATGCACCGGCCCTGAGTAATCCTTACGCCACCCCGCCTTATTGGATTCATCGCGGTGACCCGACCCCAGTCGGGGTGACGGTATCGCCGACCAACGGCGTGAAGGGGGCGGCGGCGGTGTCGCTCCGCAATGGCATGCTGGACCGGATCCTGGGCGTCGGTCTGCACGATGACGGGGTCAACGGCGATGGCACGGCCAGAGACGGGGTTTATTCGGATCTGGACGGCTACCACGGGAATTCCATCTACCTCAACAACCTGGCCACCGATCAGGGGCCGCGCGTGTTGCGGTTCGTGGCGGAAGCCACCGGCCCGGATGGGATGATCCATGCCACCACCATTGATGCCGGACCGTTCTTCTTCCTCACCAATGCCCCCGCTGGTCTCGCACCGACGATTGACGCCGTCAACCCGGCCAGCGCCGCGGCCGGCGCGCAAGTGACACTTTCGGGGACGGGCTTCGACCCCATTGCGACCAACAACCTCATTAAATTCGGCGACCAGATCCTTACGGTTGTGGGTGCCAACTCAGCGGGCACTCAGTTGACCGTGATTCTGCCGGCCAACGCGCCGCCGGGCACGGTGCCGGTCATCATCGGCGCGGGCGGACAGATCAGTGCGCCGTCGAGCTTCACCACCACCGACCCGTTCGCCGCCTCACTGGTGCTGCAAATGCTGGCGGGTCTACAAGTCTTCGGCAACGTCGGCAGCAACTACCGGATTGACTACCTCAGCAACGTGCAGAACCCGAACAGTTGGTCGCCCTTGTCCACGATCACCCTGCCATCCAGCCCTTACTTCTGGGTGGATCTCACTTCCACCAATCAGCCGCGGCGCTTCTATCGCGCCGTGCGAGTGCCTTAGCCAATCGCCGAGCGGGGGAAGGACTGGGCCCAAAGATTCGAGTCCTTGCCGTCTGGTTCATGAGCTGTTCCGTCACCCCATCACCTCTTCCAGCTTCACCAGCCGGCTTTTCTCCGCGAGGGACTTCGCCGCGGCCTGCACGATGGCGGTGACTTCGAGGATTTCCTGGTGCGGCACCGGTTCCTTGCCCGTGAGCACCATCTCGCGGAAGGTCGCGGCCATGCGGAACATCTCGTAGTTGTGCCCGTAGTCGAAGCTGCCCTCGATGGAGGGCGTGAAGGAATACACCTTCTTTTTGAAGTGCGTCGTGACACGGTTGTATTCGAACTTCTCGAACGGCTCGCCATACCAGACGTGCGCCGGGAACCGGTCCGGCCAGGTGATCAGCGCGTGGCAGGTGTCCTTATGCTCATACATGCTCACGGCGTCCACGCCCGCGCCCATGAGCGTCATCACGGACCACACGGGGTGCTGGCCGTAGATCATCCACGAGTCGAGCTTGTAGCGGCTGTGGAGCGTGGCGGTGATGAACTCGATCGGGCCGAACTCGCCGGTGTCGCGCAGGCGCAGCGCGGCCTCCATGCCGAACTGATGCCGGAAGAGGCTCGATGACATGATCGGCGCCTTGTGCTTCCGCGCAAACTCCAGAATCTTCCGCGTGCCCGCGACATCGCCGCCGATGGGCTTGTCGCAAAACGTCGGCAGGCCCTTCGCGAGGCCGGGGGCGACGAGGTCGAAGTGGTCCTCGCCGTAGCCCGAAGCGTCACCCATCCAGATCGCGTCCACTTCCTTCACCATCTCGTCGAGCGAGCGTGCGACTTGCACGCCGGGGAAGACCTCGGTGTAGGGCACGGACACCGTCGGGTCGGCGTCGTAGTAGTGCGTGATGCGCGTGTCGGGGAAGGGCAGCACGCCGCCGAAGTTGATCTGCGGATTGCGGTAGGTCTTCTGGAAGCTGTCGTAGGCCTGCGGCCAGTGCTTCTTCATCGCCACGAAGTCAAAGTGCGGGTGCAGATACTGGCAGAAGGACCAGGTGTGGCCGTTGCGCGTCTGCGGCTTGCCGCGAATGGCGGCGGAGACCACGCCGATGCGGAGGGGCTTCCTGGCGGGCTCGGCGGCACCGAGCGCGCCCGTGCCGGCCAGGGCCAGTGCGCCGAGAGCCCCGGCGGATTTCAAGGCGTCGCGACGGGTGGGGAGGGAGGAGTCAGACATGGCAGGTCAGGGTCGGATCAGGTTTCGAATGATGGCAGCGACGGGAGCAGCGCTCCGCAAACAACTAGGACACTTGCAGGCGCGTTAGGTATCTCGCAGCCGTTCTCCCTCACCCCGGCCCTCTCCCGCTGGGAGAGGGAGAATGACAGGCAGCGCAAGCTTACAAGCACGCGCGTGGATGGCCGGGAGCGGTCGAGGTAGCCCCCTCTCCCAGCGGGAGAGGGCCGGGGTGAGGGAGGAAGCTCCCGAGAAATGAGCCGGCTGCGCTTGCGCCTTTGCGCACGGCCCGCCTCGCAGAAGCCCGCAAAGCTTCTTCGCTCACTTTGCTTCCTGCCGGATGGATTTCTTGAATTCACGGCTTCTTAGCCGACCACGCGGCCCGCACCGCGCGTTCCCACTCGTCGGCCAGAATTTGATGGC
>CAZOCL010000111.1:0-17437 GCA_964578245.1 uncultured Klebsiella sp.
GGTTCAGGGAAGGGGGCGCGCCACGGAGTAGAGTCGGCTCCGCATGACGGCGCCCTGACCAGCCCCGACAATCCCATCTTTGTCCGTCCCAAATCTTTGGGCACAGCTTCAAGTCCTCCCATCTGCGGGGAATCTGCGGAAAATGATTCCATCTCAATCGTCATCATCATCCTTCGCCGGGTGGGCGAAGACAAACGCCGCCCGCACCGGTGCCGGCATCTTGCTCGCCGGCCCCCGCACACTCCGCCAGATGATCTCATTCAGCAGCAGGTCATCTGCCGCGTCTTCCTTCGTGAAATCCATCTTGCGCGACTTCTCCGCCCCCCAGGCCAGCTTCCCATTGCGCTCGTTCAAATCCACGTTCGCCGGGAGCGCAGCATACGGCCGCATGTCCGGCTGCGGCTGGAACGAATTGAACATCGGCGTGGCCGCCGCATCGAACTGCGACATCGGCCGCATCCCGAGGATCAGCTCCATCGTCCGCAGCATCGAACTGGTGGAATACATGGTCGAGTCCACCGCGCCGTGCTTGGTATGCGGGCTGATGACCAGCGCCACCGTGCGGTGCGCGTCCACATGGTCCGGGCCGTTCTGGGCGTCGTCCTCCACCACAAAGATCGCCGTCTGCGGCCAGAATTTCGACTTGCTCACCGCCTCGACGAGCATCCCCAGCGCGAGGTCGTTGTCCGCGACTGCCGCCGTGGGCGTATGCTTGCCCGCCGTGGTGCCGGACGTGTGGTCACTCGGGAGGCGGACCACCTGCAGGCGCGGCATGTCTCCCGTCTGCTCGAAGCGCCGCAGTTCACTGATGAACCGCTCCGCCCGCTTCACATCGGTGTAGTCCATGTCGAAGCCGTGGTAGCCGGGGTCGAAGCGTCCTTCGAGCGATTTGATCCGTGCCTTCGCGGGATCGCCCACCTTCTTGCCATTCTGCACGAACTCCCCGTAGCTGCGGAACGTGACCTTCGCCTCGGCCGCCACGTCCCACAGGTAGCCGCCCGCCGGCGTCGCGATGGGAAAGTTGCCCTCGGCTGGATAAGTGTATTTCTTCGTCTTGTTGTGGCCGTAGCTCAGTGGCCAGAACTTCTCCACATAGTCGCTCGCATACGCCGCCATGGTCCATTCGTGACCGTCCGCACTGACCTCGCTCTCCACATAGAAGTTGTCCAGCAGCACGAACTCCCGCGCCAGTTTGTGGTGGTTCGGCGTCACGCGCTCGGGGAAGAGGCAGAGCTTCGCATCGCCATTGCCCTCCTTCATGTCGCCGAAGATCTGATCGTAAGTGCGGTTCTCCTTCACGATGTAGAGGCAATACTTGATCGGCCCGGCCTCACCCAGCTTGCCGGGGATCGGGCTGTTCGCCGGTCGTGCGGTGGCGATGCTGTTGTCCGCCTTGAGCGGTGAGCACTGGTAGGCCTGGGCGGTGTATTTCTCCAACTGCTTCTCAAACTCCGCGCGCTTGGGCAGGTCGATCACGCTCAGCGTGCCCTTGAACAGCCCGGCGATATATTCCGACGTGGTGCCTGGCGCGGCCTTCTTGCCCGGCTGCGGCCCATGCGGGTTCGCCTTGGAGATGATGCCCTTGCCATTGGCGATCAACAGCTTCTTGCCATCCGGCGTCACGCGCACCGAGGTCGGATACCAGCCCGAGGGGATGAACCCGAGCGAACGGCTCTTGCCGCGCACCGACACGTCCACCACGGCGAGCGTGTTGATGTTTGCGTTGGCGATGAAGAGCATCTTCTCATCCGGCGTGAGCGCGAGGCTGTTCGGCGTGGCCCCGGGCGGCGACTGCGGGTAAAGCGCCGCCCAGATGGTCTCCGTCGTCATCCCTTGCTCGGTGTCAATCACCGTGACCGTGTTGCGATGCGCATTCGCCACGTAGAGCAGTCTGCCGTTCTTGGTGAGCAGCATTTCATTCGGATGATCCTCCGTCGGCCAGCGCGCGATGACCTGGTTCGATTTGAGATCAATCACCGCCACCTCCGCCTGCGCCCAGAGGCTCACGTAGAGCCGCTGCCGTGATTCGTCCAACCGGCACGCGTAAGGGTAGGGGGCCGTTGGGTCCGCCGGGTCCAGCGCCGCCTCGGCGCGCTTGGTGATGGCCGCCTCATCCTCCGTCTGCTGCTTCGTAGCACCTGGAACTTTGAACTTTGAACCCTGAACTCCAGGCGGTCCGACCACGATGTCCAGCACGTTGGTCCGCGCCTTCAAGTCCACCTTCGCCACCCGCTGGCCAAGGACGTTCGCCACATAGAGATGCTGCGCGTCGCTCGTGAGCGCGAGCCCGGCTGGGATGCCGCGCTCCGTCACGGCCCGCAGCCGGATCTCTTGCTCTTTGCCGAGCGTCCCCGTCTTCGTCTCGAAGTCGAAGCACCGCACCACCTCGCTGCCCGCGCCGCTGGCGTAGAGGCGTTTCCCATCACGCGAAAACTCGATGCCATAAAACGTCTCCTCGACCTTGGTGCGGTTGAGCACCGTCGCTTTCGCGATGTCCACCACGGCGATCTCATGCGCGCTGTAGCCTGCGTGCAGCACCACGGCGAACTTGCCATCCGGGTGCACCGCGATGTTCACCGGAAAATCCGCCAGATCCACCTGCGTGCCCGCTGGCCGCAGCGACCACATGTTGGGCAGCAAGACTGAGCCATCCGCCTGGCGGCCAGGCCAGCGGGCGAGTTTCGCGTTTTGCGATCCAGGTTTGGCGTCCTGCGCGTCAGCGATGGTGAGCGGCAGGGCAAGCGCGGATACCACGCTGAAGAGTCCGGCCAGCGAACGGGGTGACAAAAGCATGGCGATGGTTATGCCACGCTGCGGTGGCCCGGTAAATCGTGAACCACACGCGTGGCCGTCAGAATCCAGACGCGGTCGTAGTATCCAGGCGGATGAACAGCTTCGCCCGGGTAGCGGACGTCCACAATGGCGTTCCGTTCCTGGCGTCACCCAGTTCGCCAAATTCAGGCACGTCCGGCAGCGCGGCTGCTGGATTGCGGGCGGGCATCTTGAGCTGCTCCGAGTGTCCGTCCGCCGCCCCCGTCAGGGCCGTGTTGTTGTGCCGCGTCAGGCCGATGCCATAGGTGACGCCGGGCGAATTCCAGTGGGTCCTCACCCAGTCGTAGTCCCCGATCCACCAGTCGAAGTTGTTCATGGCCCGTGAGTCATCCGTCGTGACCAGAAAGTCGGCGGGAGTGGGCACCTGTGTGGTGCGGAGCGGCGTCACGTAGCTGCCGGAGTTGCCTTCGTGGATGAGATGCGAATTGACCACGTAATCCACGGCGAAGGGCAGACTGGCGTGCATCTGCCCGTTGTCAAAGTGTGCGGGACAGCGATACAAGTTTGTGTTGTTGCCAATATAGGGGAGCAGGAGTCTGAACCAGACATCGGGCGATGCGATGGAAGCGTTCTCTGCGCGTGCGCCGGACACATATTGATCATCGTGGTCACTGGCGTAAACCAGGAAGGCCAGCGCCATCTGCTTGTGATGGTTGAGGCACTTCGCGCCATGCGCCTTGTTCTTGGCCTTTGCCAGCGCTGGCAGCAGCATCCCCGCCAGAATGGCGATGATGGCAATGACCACCAGGAGTTCGATGAGCGTAAATGCAGCGTTGGCTAAACGGCTGTCCCGGGGATTCATTTGGTAAACCTGCGTTTCCCCGGCCAAAATCGTCAAGCCTGCAATTGCGCGCGTATTCGGGTGGCCTCCTCGGAGATACGCTGTGTCACGGAGACCAGCCGCAGCAAGTTCCGCCGGTATATTGAGCCCGATGTGGGGAAGAAGCGAAAGGCTGGGACCGAAATCCTTGGCTTTCCAAAATCTTTGGGTTTCTCACCGGTTCAAATCCCCATCTGTGGCCGGCCTGAATCTGCGGGTAACCCCCTTCGGGCCACCTCTCCCGCCCTGCCGCTCTAGAATCCAAGCAGCACATTGCCCCCCACGGCATCACCGACGGAGGTGTAGCGCACGAAGAGTTTCGGCTGCGTCCCATACGTCCACAGCGGCGTCCCGTCCTTGCAGTCGCCGATGGTTCCCAAGTCGGGCAGTGCGAGGGGCGTGCCGCCAGGCTGCGGCTTCGTCATCTTCACGTATTCTGCATGCCCGTCCGCGAGGCCGAAATTCGCACCCAGGTTGTGCCGCGTCATGCTTTTGGCGTAGCCAGATTCGATCGGCAGCGTGAGCGGCGCGTTGTAGTTCGCCCGCACGAAATCAAAATCCCGCGCGCGCCAGTTGAAGTTGTTGGCCCGGCGGGAGTCCTCGGTGGTGACGATGAAGTCGGCCGCAGTGGGAATCTGGCTGGTTCGCAGCGCGGGCTGCTGGTAGCGGATGATGTGCGCGTTCACCACGTAATCGAGATTGTAGGGCAGATCCACATAGCGCTGGCCGTCATCGAAGTGCCCGGCGCACTTGTAGAGATTCGTATTGTTGCCCAGGTAGGGCAGCAGCAGCTTGAACCACATGAGCGGGTCCGTGCTCAAGGCCGTGTTGGCCGCAAAGTTGCCGGCGGTGTAGCGGTCATCGAAGTCCGCGGCGTAAACCAGAAAGGCGAGGCCCATCTGCTTCTGATTGTTCAGGCAGGCGATGGCCTGCGCCTTGGCCTTGGCCTTCGAGAGCGCGGGCAGAAGCATCCCCGCCAGGATGGCGATGATGGCAATCACCACCAGCAGCTCGATGAGCGTGAACGCGGCGACTGACCTGCAATTTCTCCGTAAGAGCATCCGCTAGCGTGCGTTTCAGCTTCCCGCACGGTCAAGCTTTTCAACGATGCCCCTCACCACACGCCAATATACCCGGCCGGCGCATTGCCCGAGTTCCACGCATTGGTGTGGTCCGTCATGTCGCTGATGTTCTTCCAGTTCACCGAGCCATCCAGCATGCCCACGTTGCCGCCTGTCGCTCCGAATTGTGCGCAGTTTTGCCCGCCGCTGGGCATGATCCAGCCGCCCGCCGCACTGGCCCGCGTGCCCGCCCGGGAGTGCGGCACCACCGCCCAGTTGTTCGCCGAGGGATAGGTCCAGTCATTCAAGTCGTAGATCAACACGAGATTCGGATCATCGCCCGAGCGGAACGGCGCCACCCAGTTGGTAATCGCGGGCGGCACCACGAAGCCGCCCAGATAACCGTAACCACCGAGATAGCAGAGCAGCCCGGCGTTGTAGGCCAGTTGTCCGGGGGCTAGGGGCGTGGCGCTGAAGGTTCCGGACCCGAACGGGTAGGGCAGGTTGGGGCAGACCGCCATCTTGTGTGAACTGCCGTAGTCCAGCAGCGCCTGTCCGCCCGCCTGCGACAGCCAGATGGTGTGCGAGTAGTTGTCCCCGAGCCGCTTCCCGCCAAAGAGCTTGTCGGTGTAGTCGGCCGCATACAAATGCGCCGTCAGGGCATACTGCCGGATGTTGTTCTTGCAGGCCGCCCGCTTGGCCTTCTCCTTCGCACTCGAGAGCGCAGGCAGCAGCATCCCCGCCAGAATGGCGATGATGGCAATGACCACCAGCAATTCAATCAAGGTGAACGCAGCCCTGCGGTGGCGGTAAGTTGGTGTTTTCATTCCCAAGTCGCGGATTCGACGGGACCCAAGCTAGCAGTGTTCAGCACCTTGCGCACGCTGAATCCACGCAGGGGCGAAGGCACGCCCGATGTTCCCAACGCACGGAGCCGCCGTCGGGCTTTCCTTTCAGCTCATGGGTCGGCCACGTCGCGCCGCCGCCGTGAAGGGGACACTCCTGTCCCCGATCAGCAGGCTTCTGGCGGGTTGAGCGCATGGGGGACAAGAGTGTCCCCCTCACGCGGCCCGCCCCCGCCTACATGTTCGCGATCATGTTGTCGCCGAACGCGGAGCACTTGATTTCCGTTGCGCCGTCCATGAGGCGGGCGAAGTCGTAGGTCACGCGCTTGCTGGCGATCGCGCCGTTCAGACCCTTGAGGATCAAGTCAGCGGCTTCCACCCAGCCCAGGTGGCGCAGCATCATTTCCCCGGAGAGCACCACGGAACCGGGGTTCACCTGGTCCTTGCCCGCATACTTGGGCGCGGTGCCGTGCGTGGCCTCGAAGATCGCATGGCCGGTCACGTAGTTGATGTTGCCGCCGGGCGCGATGCCGATGCCGCCGACCTGCGCGGCGAGGGCGTCGCTGAGATAGTCGCCATTCAGGTTCAGCGTGGCGATCACGTCGAAATCCGTCGGGCGCGTGAGCACCTGCTGGAGGGCGATGTCCGCGATGGCGTCCTTGATGAGCAGCGCGCCCCCGGCGAGCGCGGCCTTCTGCTCGGCGTTGGCGGCTTCCTCGCCTTTTTCCTTCTTCGTGCGTTCCCACTTCGCCCAGGTGTAAACCTTGTCCCCGTAGATGCGCTCGGCGGCACTGTAGGCCCAGTCGCGGAACGCGCCCTCGGTGAACTTCATGATGTTGCCCTTGTGGACAATTGTCAGGTTCCGGCGCTTGAAGCGTAGCGCGTAGTCCACCGCGGCCTTCATCAGGCGGATGGTGCCCATCGCCGAGACCGGCTTGATGCCGATGCCTACGCACACTTCCGCGCTCTTCGGCGTGTGGTCCGGCGCGGCGAGCTTCATGTAGTCAATGCCCGCCTGCTGCGTGCCGAAGCGGATCTTTTTGAAGTCCTTCGGGAATTCCTTCGCAATGAAATCCAGGACCTTCTGAGCCTCGGGCGTGCCACCGGCGAACTCGATGCCTGCGTAAATGTCCTCGGTGTTCTCGCGGAAGATGACCATGTCCACGGCCTCGGGACGCTTCACGGGGGAGGGGACGCCGGTGAAATACTGCACCGGGCGCAGGCACACATAGAGGTCCAGCATCTGGCGCAGCGCAACATTCAGCGAGCGGATGCCGCCGCCGATGGGCGTGGTCAGCGGGCCCTTGATGCCGACCAGAAATTCGCGGAAGGCATCCACGGTGTCGTCCGGCAGCCAGTTGTTGAACTTCTTGAAGGACTCCTCACCAGCGAAGACTTCCATCCACGCGATCTTGCGCTGCCCGCCGTAGGCTTTCTCCACGGCGGCTTCCATCACGCGCACCGAGGCGGCCCAGATGTCCGGCCCCGTGCCGTCACCGCGGATGAAAGGGATGATCGGATTGTTGGGGACCTGGAGCTTGCCATCGGCGATGGTGATCTTTCCGCCGGCGGGGACGGTGCACGTGGTGTAGGCCATAAAGCAGTTTTGAGTTGCGAGTGTTAAGTTGTGTATTGCGGGCCGCGCAAAGAGAAGGTGTTTGTAACGGACGGACAATCCTGCCGCAAGCCGTTTGGTGGCGGGGCGAGCTGACCGGGCCCATCCGCGCACTGCCCCCAGTCTCGACCGGGCAAGCGAGGACGCTTGCGGCACGGCCGGCCGGAGGCCGGCGCTACGTAGCGCCGGCGTCCTCGCCGGCTCGGCTTCCGGGGCAGTGCCAAGCTACGCCCAAGCTGATCAGAGCGCCGAGGACGGCAATTCCCATCTGCGGCCAGTCTGAATCGGCGGGAAATCCTCTGACCCGCGACGATGCAGTTGAAAGTGGCGGTTCCACGGACGCGGAGAGGCAGATCGCGCGGAAGAGCGCAACGTGATCTCCGCGCAGCTTTGCGTCCTTTGCGCCTCTGCGTTGAACTGGCCCCTCCGATTTCAAAGGCATGGTTCCAGATGAGGTTCCGTCCTCCCCATCTTTGTCCGTCCCTAATCTTTGGGGACTTTTCCTACTCCCGCGACTTCGTGTCCATCACGATGGTCACCGGCCCGTCGTTCACCAGCGCCACGTGCATGTCCGCGCCGAATTCCCCGGTCAGCACGGGCCGGCCCAGTTCCGCCGCGAGCCGGGCGACGAACGCCTCATACCGCGGGATGGCGATCTCCGGCCTGGCCGAGCGCAAGTAAGATGGCCGGTTGCCTTTCTTGGTGCTGGCGAAGAGCGTGAATTGGCTCACCACGAGGATGTCCCCGCCCAGCTCCTGCACCGAGCGGTTCATCTGCCCGGCGTCATCGGCGAAGATGCGCAGCCGGACGATCTTCCCCGCCAGCCACTCGCCATCCTCCGGCGCATCCGCGTCCTCCACCGCCACCAGCACGAGCAACCCGCGGCCGATGGCACTCCGCACCTGGCCGCCAATAGTGACGCTGGCTGACGAAACCCGCTGAATGACGGCGCGCATCCGGCTATGCGAAGCGAGGCGCGACCGTCAGTCAAGCCACCGTTCCCCTTCGGGCACGGCCCATGAACGATTTGCAGTCGGAGATCTGTCGTGCAGGAATACGACCATTTTGTGAATGATGGCACCTATTCGCCGTCAGTTTTTCTCGCCAACCTCCCGATGAGGAATGGCACGCTGGAAAGAAACGAAGATTTCACCGCGTGCTGACGTGATAAAGCATCTGAATTTGTATGAGCCGTGCCGCCAGCAAGACCGAAACGCCCCAGGACGGTTCCTCGCTTAAACTAGTCGGGGCGATTCTACTGCTGGGGCTGGCCGGCGCTTTTCTCTACCACATCGCCTTCGGTGGCCGCACCAAGCCGGATTTGAAACAGTTCGGTTCGGTGGGCGAATTTGCCGCCGAGGAAGTGGTGAAGGCATTTGGAAAATCGGGCCGCGTGGTGCTCGTCTATGACGTTTACGACGCGAAGTCCGGGGGAGCCGAGGCGGGCAAGCCCTTCGCCGACCAGGGCATGCAAGCGGAGGCCTTCAGGAAGCGGCTGGCCAAGCTTGGCACCTTCACCTTCGCTCCCGACTGGAAGCAGCCCCGCCCCAACCTGGTTTTCCGGAGCGTCTGGCAGGAAGGCGAATTTGCAAAGCTGATCAAGGGCACTCCGCCCGAGGCGATGCTGGTCTTGTTCGCCAACCCACCCACGCTTACCGGCGATGACAAAAGCCTGCTCCAATCCCGGCCGGGCAAGCTGGCCGTGGTCGGCGGGGTGTTGCCGGAAGTTCAATGGCTGGCCAAGGAGCGGCTTGCCCACCTAGTCATTGCGTCCCGTCATCCCGTTCCGCCCCCGGTGAAGCAGCCTGAAAGCGACGCAGAAGTGACCCGGCGCGTCTATGCGGTGGTCACCCCTGATTCCGCCAGCCAGCCGTAGCCATTTTCACCGCGGTGAGGGCTGGTTTCTTACTGGTTCAGCATCCAGTGACTGTCGGTGATGTCGTTGAAGAGATACGGGCTGTCGAGGCCGCACGCTTCAGCCCGGCCATCGAAAAACGCCACCCCCGCACGCTTCAGGTGATTCAGTCCGATGTTTGGAAACTGCCAGCCGTTGGCACCGTATTTGGTGGGATCATTGCGGTCTCCCGAGCCGGTGTAGGCCAGATTGGCCCCCCCGGGAGTATTCCCATACGGCCGAGTGTCCGAGCAGTCGAAAGCAAACACGAGTTCGGAAGGGCGCTGCATCTGGGCAATCCTCCACGCGTTGTGAACGGGGCCGCTCCAAGTGCCGCCCAGGCCGGGAACCACGCCACTGGCGCTCCCCAACGTGCCGGGACCCATCCCAATGATCCCCAGATAAGGATTCACCCGGAAGTGTGGGGTGGTGATCCAAGTCACGCCGAACGTGGTTGAATCCACCTTGGGTGCCACGCTGCCTCGCTGAACATTGCCCAGCCCTGGGACGAAGAGGTCCTCGCGGGGAAAGCTGGTGCAGGTGTAACTCTTGATGCCGCCGAGATAGGAGCCAACCATGGACATGCCGTTGCAGCCACCGTAGCCGATCGCGCCCGCGTTGTAGGCCGTGACGCTGGGGGTGATCCACGCAAATGGAAGCCGGTCATCACTGTCCGTCGGGTAAAGCGACCCGGCCATGGCAAACTGTTTCACCTGATTGAAACAGGCAGTGCCCTGTGCCTTGGCTTTGGCCTTGGCCAGTGCGGGCAACAGCATCCCGGCGAGGATCGCGATGATGGCGATTACCACAAGCAATTCAATGAGGGTGAAACCTTCGATGCGACCCGAGCGGCCACGGTGAGGAAGCTGCTTGCTCATAAACATTCAGTGCTGCAAACCGGCACTAAATGGAAGAAATTGGCGGCAGCTTCATTCATTTTAGCTGCCCCGGTCGGCCATTATTTGTCCTGTGGTTCGGCGTGAATGGGCAGCCCGATGGCGCGTCGGATTAGAAAGCTCTGGCATCAGCCTTCTGGGCGGTGCCAACTGCACGGTTTAATGCACGCTATGTTTGTCACGTCCGCAATCGTCCCGCAACGTCCGTCTGCCCGTGGTTTCACCCTCATTGAGCTTCTGGTTGTCATCGCCATCATCGCGATTCTGGCGGGCATGCTCCTGCCTGCCCTGGCTCAGGCCAAAGCCAAGGCCAAGGGCATCACCTGTTTGAACACCACGAAGCAGTTCGGCATCGCCCTCTCCATCTACACGTCCGAACAGGATTCAAAGACTCCTTTCTGCTTCATCTCCCCCACCCCGCTCCCTTACGGGATACCCAACATCCCTACCACCTATGGGGCGTGCAATGGCGCTTCGCTGATGGGGAAGTATATGGCCGGGACGAAAAGCTTCATCTGCCCCTCCTGGCCCACGGCCAATGTCGCGCCGCCGTTTGTGGTAATGAACACCTTCGGCTTCGATTGGATTACAGGTTCACAGTTCCGGCTCAATCCCTACCTCGGCATCCTGGGCATGGGCCCGGGCACCCAGTTGAGCGCCTCTGGCGGGTGGTCTCCCAGTATTGGCGGGACTTTCCCAGGTAATGTTCATGTGTCGTTTCGGCTGGAAAACATCGTGAGCCCTTCCAGCAAGGTGTTCATGTTCGATGCCATGGATGGCCGGCCCTACATGCCTACACCCGGTTCGGCCGCTCCGCTGTTCAACAACTCCCAAGGTGACAACGACCGGGCCAACCCCCTGAACTACACGCCAACGTGGCAGATGCAGAACATCGGACTCTACCACTCTCAGCGAACGGCCATGACGTTCATGGACTCGCATGCTGAACTGGTTCCCAAGAACAGCCCCATCACCTACGGTGGCACCGACGATGCCTACTGGTGGCTTGGGCAGTAGGAGGGCAGGCTACGGGCCGCTCCTTTCCGGCGTCAGCACGGCATAGACCCGCCTGACCCATTCCGCTGGTGATTCATTCCCGGCGGTGCTTGGCGGCACCGGCACCCGGTTCGCTATGGCCATGTGGACCAGCTTTGCCTTCACGGCAGGCTGTATGTCCGGGAGTCCTGAGCCTACCACGACCAGCTTTCCGGTCCGTTGTTGCAACAACTTCTGCTCCACCTCTCCCAATGGGGGCAGGCTGCTGAACAGCACCAAGTTGGCGTCCTGCACTTGCGCGAGCGATTGAAACCTTCCGCCCGGCCAGCCACTGCGCATCGCCATCGGTGAGCGGGGCAGCTTCACGTCTGGCGCAAATGTGTAGTGGCCGCGGCCAGCCAGGCGGCTCTTGAAGGCCAGCGCCTGCACCGCCTGCATCTCCAGCGCCCTGGTAAAGCGCTCATCCTGGACCGGGGTCGTGTCTGGCACGTCATAAACCAACTGGATTCGTCCACCACCGGGCAGGGCCTGGCTCAGTTCGTCCGCTGCGAACTCGCCGAGCGAGGCGAACGGCTTGGAATTTACCGTGTAGCGCGGTGCGGCAAAATGCCGGTAAACCAGCCAGCCCCCCACTGCGAGGGCGAGGAATGCTCCCGCCAGTTTGAGCCATGGCAACAAGTTGTCCGCAGATCGGTTGGCCGGCCGCTTTTGCATGGCGGTGCGACTGACGGCCTGCACTCAGCAATCATTCTAAATTTCCTCTGGCCGTGCTGCCCGTCGGGAAGGGCACGGCTTTCTACAGGTAGTAACCAGACGGATAAAAGCTCAAAGAATTATGCTGACATTGTTGCCGGACCATGGCAGACAAGCACGACTTCCGTAACTCTTTATGAAGGCCACTTCCGCCTTTGCTTCGCAGCGCGCCCCGGCGCGTGGGTTCACCCTCATCGAACTGCTCGTCGTCATCGCCATCATCGCGATCCTGGCTTCCCTGCTGCTGCCGGCGCTGGCCAGTGCCAAGAAGAAGGGCCAAGGGTCCGTCTGCATCAACAACCAGAAACAGTGGGGTCTGGCGGTGCAGTTTTACTCGGGTGAAAACGACGAGAAACTGCCCTATGCGTGGGGCACCGGGGCCTTGCCTAACACCTCCCCGCCTTACTACAACGCCACCGGAGGCGGGTCATTGCTGTCCCCTTATCTGTCCGTGCCCATGACCACCGCCAATTTGGTTGCCGGACAAATGCCCCTTGGGCCGGGTGGCAACAGCAACTACGACTGCCCCGCGCAGGATCACCGGAACAGCAGCTACATTCCCACTGTCGTGTTCACGGCTGGCAAGGTCAATTACGTGGCCAATATGCGCTATCGTCTCAATCCGTATCTCAGCGGACAGGGGCTGGGGTGGACTCCGCCCGGCACTTCCTTTCCCGGCAGCAAGATGACGGCCATCAGCCGCCCCTCCGATAAGGTGTTTGCCTATGACACCGCCTCCATGACCACGGCCAACGCCGGTTGCATGGTGCACTATGCCTACAGTCTCACACCGGGAAACTTTGGCGTCACCGGCTCGACATATACGGGCGGTGCAAGCGGCGATCCCACTGACCCCATGAACTACTCGGTCGGGGGGTATTGTATGCCGAACATCGGAATCCCGCACGGTCGGCGGTCGGGCATCGTGTTCATGGACGGGGCGGTTGACCTGGTGCCTCCAACCAGTCCGATCACCTTTGGTGGCATCCCCACCGGCACGGCCAACGACAATAGTTGGATTTTGAATTGAGGCGGGCTGGGACAAGCGGGAACACCCGCGCTCAGTGGATGCCCAAAGCATTCCTGCGATTATTAGCCGTTCGCAATCGGCTGGCTTGCTCCACGTCCCGCATCCTGTTTCGGTCCGCCCCATGTCTCGTTCCGCATCGTCCACCCACTTATGGATAAGAAAACCCTGATCATCGTCGTCCTCGCCATCCTTGCCATCACCGGTGCCACGGTTCGCTTGGCCACCTCGAATTCCGAAGGCGCTTCGCGGGTGAACTTGAAGCCCTTCGAGCAGCTTGGCGCGGCGGCGGCGGAAGAGACTGCCAAGGTGCTCAACAACCAGGGCACGGTGGTCGTGGTTATGGAGGTGATCGAGGGGGTCAAGAGCCCGCTCAACGAGGCGCAAATCAAAGGACTCAAGGCCGGCTTCGCAAAAAGCAAGGGCGTGACGCTCAAAGCCGTCAAGGAACTGAAGCGAGATATGTCCAGCGATCCCCGGGAGTGGCCGGCAGGACGGGCGGCGGAAATCACCAGTCTGGGGGCTGGCGCGAGCGCTGTGGTGCTATTCGTCAACTTCCCGCAGGTTCTGCCTCCGCCGGATGCGGCAGCGCTCAAGGGGGGCAGCGCTAAACTGGTCGTGATCTCCGGAGCGACGCCAATGTTGGAATCATTGGTTGCCCAAGGGGCCGTCCGCGTGGCGATTGCGACCCGGACGCCTCCTAGACCCGCGCCGGGTGGTTCGGAAAGCCCGGCGCAGTGGTTCGACCGGGTTTATTCGGTGTTGCGCGCGCCGTGAGCTGCGGAGCAGGCGTGAGTCTTTCGCTTTCCCCCGCTCACTTTCCCGCCTGTTCCCGGTGCCCCAGCCCGAGGAAGAAGATGATCGCGGACGAGATGATCATCGAGACGCAGAGGAAGTAGAGCCCCCCGGTGTAGGACCCGGTGCTCTTCTCCACCGCGCCCAGCACGGTGGGGCCGAGGAAGCCGCCGAGGTTGCCCACCGAGTTGATGAGTCCGATGCTCCCCGCCGCCGCCGCCTCCGTCAGGAAGAGGCTGGGCAGGGCCCAGAAGGCGGGCATGTAGGACTTGAACCCCGCGAACGCCACCATGAAGCAGAACACCGTCAGCGCGAGGTTGCCCTGAGTAAAGGGAGCCAGCCCGATGGCGCACGCTCCGATGACGATGGGCACCACGGCGTGGTAGCGTCGTTCCTTGAGCCGGTCGGAACTCCAGCCGACAAAGAGCTGCCCGGCCAGCGCGACAATGGGCGGGAGCATCACCAGCCAGGTGAGCTGGTTGAAATTCATCCCATACCAGTCCTTCAAAATGCTCGGCAGGAAGAACTCGATGCCGTAGCTCCCGGTTACCGTGCAGAAGTAGGCCAGCGCGAGTAGGAGGACCTTCGGGTGGCGTAGCGCTTCGAAGACGGTCATGCGCTTGCCCGTGGCGCGGGCGGCGCGCTCGCGCTCCAGTTCGGTCTCCAGGGCTTCGCGCTCCTCGGTGGTCAGCCATTTTGCATCCCGGGGACGGTCGGTCATGGCGAAGAGCACCACGACCCCCAGCACCACGGCGGGGATGCCCCAGAAGATGTAAACGCACTGCCATCCTTCGAGGCCGAAGAACTCGGCATGATGCACGGTCACGCCGTTCACCACCTCGTCCGTGCCGATCTTGAGCAGCGCGTTGGAGATCTTCGGGCTGACGACCTGCGCGAAGGGCGTGGCCACGAGGAAGTAGGCCAGCGCCTTGGCCCGGTCCCGGCTGGGGAACCAGTGCGTGAGATAGACGATGATGCCGGGGAAGAAGCCGGCTTCTGCCAGCCCCAGACAGAACCGCACGCCGTAAAACTGGTTCGGGGTTTTCACCAATGCCGTCAGCGCCGCCATGATGCCCCACGAGATCATGATGCGGCTGATCCATTTCCGTGCGCTCCAGCGCTCCACGATCAGCGTGCCGGGAATCTCCAGCAGGAAGTAGCCGAGGAAGAACATCCCCGCGCCGAGGCCGATGACCGCGTTGTCAAAGCCCGGGAGGTCCCGCGTCATCGTGAGCTTGGCGATGGACACATTCGCGCGGTCCACGTAGGCGATGACGTAGCAGAGGAAGAGCAGGGGCAGCAGCCGCCAATAGGCCTTGCTGCGGGCACGGTCGAGAGCGGAAGCGGTGGGGTCAGTGGCCATGCGATGCGTTGTAGTCGTGACGATGAGCGGATGCGGTGCGCGACTCAAGGCTTCGTTCGTGAAAATGCTCCGTCACGGGGCGGCGTGGCCCCGGAGCGCGGCCCGCCGGGCCGCTTTGCGGGTCGTGCGTCAGGGAGGGTTCGCCCCGTCTCGGCGTTCGCCCGCGCAAAGCGGGCGAGGACGCCCGCGCTCCGCGCACTTGCTTATACGGCGGGGTGTCCGAATGCACCCGTCCGAACCGCCGCCTCGCAGTTTTCGCTGTCCGCCGCCCGCGCGTTGTGGCATCACCGCGCGCAAAACCACCACCCATGCAAGCGCCTGACGCCCCCGTTTCCGATCCCGCGGCCCCGTCCGCCCTGCCGCCCCAGCCCCTGCGCAGCTATCCGCCCACGCCGATTACCTGGCGGATGGCCATTGCTGCGACCGTGCTGGTGCTGGGGCTCGCGGCCTACGTGCTGCGCGAAACCATCGGACCGCGCGGGCAGGCGTGCGCGGGCGTGTTTTGCTTCTTCGGTCTGGTGGCGATGTTTTCCTCAAATCTCCGCGCGGTGAATTGGAAGACCATCGGCTGGGGCGTCGTCTTGCAGGTCATTCTCGCGCTGCTGGTGTTGAAGGCTCAGGTCGAAATAAACAGGGAGGGCTCGACGCTTTCGGTGACAAGCATCAGAGACACTCCATTGCTGGCAGCGAAACTAAAGAATGGAACCAATGGCGTTCCAACCTACCTCAACAGCAGGCTCTCGACCGAGACACGCCAAGCCATGGGCGATGACCGCCTTGCGAAAGCGGATCTTTCCAAGCTTCAAGACTCTCTGGTGAAGGACTTAAACAAGGTCATTGCTGGTGAGTCCATCTACCAACCGGAACGGTTCGCTGGTGTTGCTCTGCGCACTGAAACCAGCGAGTTGCTGGCACGCTCTCCCCAAGGCGCTGATTTGGCCCATCTCAACCGTCTCCTGCTGGACGACGCGTTCCCAACCGAGATTTCGAGAACTCAAATCTACAGCGTCGCGGCCTTGCTCAATGCCACCAAAGTAATTGTGGTGAGTTTCATCGAATTCTCCGATGCGGGTGCCAGGTTCGTATTTGGCAACCTCGCCGTTCCCGGTGACATCGCCCTCAACCCCGGCAAGGAGTTCCTCTTCATCTTCGCCTTCAAGGCCCTCCCGCCGATTCTCTTCGTCTCGGCCTTCTTCACCGTGCTTTACCACTTCGGCATCCTTCAGTGGTGCGTCCGCATGATGGCCGTGGTCATGGTGCGGCTCATGGGCACCAGCGGCGCGGAGACGCTCTCCGTCTCCGCGAACGTCTTCATGGGCCAGACCGAGGCCCCGCTCATCGTGAAGCCCTACGTGCCGCGCATGACCAATTCCGAGCTCTTCGCCCTCATGGCCAGCGGCATGGCGCACATCTCCGGCGGCATGATGGTGGTTTACATCAACTACGGCGCGGACCCGGTGGCCGTGCTCACCACCTGCATCATGGCCTGCCCGTGCAGCCTCTATCTCGCCAAGCTCTTCCTGCCGGAACTCGCCCAGCCCGAGACCGCCGGCACGGTGCAGACGAAGCAGGGGAAATCTCCTTACGTGAACGCGATTGACGCTGCGGCCGCCGGCACGGGCGACGGGCTCAAGCTGGCCTTCAACGTCGCCGCGATGCTCATCGTGTTCATCGCCTTCGTCGCGATGTTTGATGCGTTGCTGGGCCTGGTGAGCAAGGATCTTTCGCTGCAGAAGGTCTTTAGCTGGATGTTCTCCCCGGCGGCGTTCCTCATGGGCGTCGAGGCGGCGGACATCGGGAAGGTGGGCACGCTGCTCGGCGCAAAGCTCTCCATCAACGAGCACTATGCCTACCTGTTGATGAAAGGCTGGAAGGCGGCCACGCCGGACTACATGTCGGCGCGGTCCTATCAGCTCACGGCCTTTGCGTTGACGGGGTTTGCGAACTTCGCCTCGGTGGGCATCCAGTTGGGCGGCATCGGTGCCCTGGCCCCGGAACGGCGCCACGACCTGGCGCGACTGGGCCTTAAGGCGCTCTTCGTCGGCTTCACTGCGACGCTCCTCAACGCCGCCATCGCAGGCATCCTGCTGCCGTAGTGGGGCAGGCTTCCAGCCTGCCTCGCCGGGCGTCTCGCCCGCGTTTCCAGCAGGGTGGAAAACAAAGTAACGCGGGCAAGATGCCCGCTGCGGCAGGCTGGAAGCCTGCCCCACTACATTACGCCGCGAACAATTCCTTCAACCGCTTCAACACCGGGGGCACGGCCGTGTAGGGATTGTCCTTCGCCTCGAACTCCAGCGCCACGTAGCCCTGATAGTGTGCCTCGCGGAGAATCTTCACCTTACGCACCAGATCAGCCGGTTCAGAATCCTTTGCATCCTTGCGTTTGATCTCCGTCTTGAGCTGCACGTTCACCGCGTAGGGCGCGATCTGCGCGAAGTCATCGTAAGGATTCTCCGTGCGGAAGTTGCCGGAGTCGAGGTTCACCCCGAGCCAGCGGCTGTTGACCTGCTTGATGAGCTTGAGCAGATGCTCGGCGCTGC
>CAZOCL010000112.1:0-17435 GCA_964578245.1 uncultured Klebsiella sp.
GGGGGAGGGAGCCACGCAGCCGGCTTTGGTTGGCGGGGGCGCAACGCGTCGGCAGGTGGCTGCCGGAGGTTCTCCCTCTCCCAGCGGGAGAGGGCCGGGGTGAGGGAGAGCGGCCACTCACTTCACCAGTTGGCACCAGAAACTCTCATAATTCGCTGCCTCCCGGGCAGTGCTTCTTGCCGACAGCGCGCCTGCTCCGCTTCGCCGTCCTGAGCCTGCTGCTCTCCACCGTTTCCGTTTGGGCCTGCTCGGTCCCGGTCTTTCGCTACGCGCTGGAGAAATGGCCGCCGGACACTTACCGGGCAACCGTCTTTCATCGCGGCCCGCTTTCCGCCGCACAGCAGGCCCTCACCCGCGAACTCAGTCCCGACGGGCAAACCGGCCGGCTGCGCGTGAACGTCTCCCTCCAGACGGTGGACCTGGCGCAGATTCCCGATCCGGAGATGCTCGCGCTCTGGCAGCAGGCCGGCACGGAGACGCTGCCGTGGCTGGTGGTGCGCTACCCGCTGGCGTCGCGGCTGACGGACCACGTCGTTTCCGGTCCGCTCAACGAGGCGACCGTGAAGCAGGCGCTGGAATCACCGGCCCGCAAGGAGATTACCCGCCGTCTCGGTCACGGTGACAGCGCGGTCTGGGTGCTGCTGGGGATCGGCGACCCGCAGCGCGATGAGGCCACGGCCAAGCTGGCTGAAACGCGCCTGGCCTACCTCACCACCGTGCTCAAGCTGCCCGCCATCGAGGCGCAGGACATCGCCGCCGGACTCGTCACCGTGCCGGAGGGCGGGCTGAAGCTGGCGTTCTCCATCTTGAAAGTTTCCCGCACTGACCCGGCGGAGGCGACCTTCGTCAAAATGCTCCTCGGCTCGGAAAGCGATTTGAACGGGATCAAGGAGCCGATGCTCTTCCCGGTGTTTGGTCGTGGTCGCGCACTGTATGCCATCGCCGGCAAGGGCATCAACCACGAGACGCTGGACGAGGCCGCCACGTTCCTGATTGGCAAGTGCTCGTGCCAGGTGAAGGAACTGAACCCCGGCGTGGACCTGATGCTCGCCGCGGACTGGGACAAGCTGGTGAAGACCCAGACCAGCGCCGATCAAGGCCTGCCGACGCTCCCCACCCTGGCAGAGGCCGCCCCGGAGACGGTGACCATCTCTGGTGGCGCGGCGCAGAATCCCCCCAGCCCAGGCAGCGTCCAAGCTCAGCCGGACCCCTTGCGCGTGGCGGGCGGCTTCGCGGTCGCCGGCCTGCTGGTAGCGGCGGTCTTCTGGTTCAAGCGCCGGTAGATAATTACTCGTCCTCAAACTCAAACTGGTTAGAATCGCAGCCCACACACCTTATGAAAGCATCCCTCGCCCTCGTCCTGGCCTCCCTCGTCACCACTCTCGCGTCCGCCGCCGAACCCGCCGGCTACTACAGCCGCACGATCTTCGCGGATGACTTCTCCGGCACCGGCTTCGGGCCGCGCTGGGGACACTACAAGAGCGGCAGCGTGATCAAGGACGGCGTCCTCGTCGGCATCACGCCGGAGAACTCCGACCACTCGGCGGTGGACAACATCAAGTTCCCGGCCGAGCGCGACCTCGAAGTGTCCGTGAAATTCCGCTTCGTGAGCGAGAAGGCGAAGAGCTTCAACGTGTGGCTCGACGACAAGGACTACAAAGGCTCGCACGCCGGCCACATCTGCAACGTGAATGTCAGCCCGACCGGGGTGAGCATCGGTGACGCAAAGACCGGCAACTTCCGCAATGATATCTACGAGAAGAAGAAGGCAACGCCCAGCACGCTGACAGCCGAGGACAAGGCGATGCTCGCCACCAAGAACACCAAGCTCAATGCGAAGCTCTCGCTGCAGGAGTGGCACACGCTGCTCATCCAGACCAAGGGCGAAACCATTGAAGTGAGTCTCGATGGCAAGGTCGCCGGGTCGTTCAAGTCCGAAGGCGTGGGCCACGACCACAAGACCCTGGTGAGCCTCACGACCAACCCCGTGGACGTGCACTATGACGACTTCAGCGTCAAGGCACCCGCGGCGGCAGTGGCGGCGAAGCCGTAAGCTCGTTGGGAGCGGCCGAAGCCGGAGCGACGGAGTAAGCAGAGCACCCTTCGTTTCAACGCGGAGCCGCAACCAAAGTGGCCGGATGACTCGCTCTAACGCAAAGGGCGCAGAGACCGCAAAGAGACGCGGAGCCAGCCGATGCAGAGCGTGGCCAAGTGGGACCGTGCTCTGAGCTGCTCCGCGTTCTTGGCACGGCTCCACGGTTTTGTTGTGCCTTGAGAAGGTTTTGCGGGCCGACTTTTTTGACCACAGAGACGCGATGAACACAGAGAGGACAGGGAAGAGAGAACTCAGATGGTTCCCGCAGATTCAAGACGACCACAGATGGGAAATCTGCTGCGGTTTCTGGTCGGTGTTGTCGAGGGACGCAGAGCGGCAGCCATGGCAAATCTCTGTGTTCATCGTGTCTCTGTGGTCAACTTGGGTTGCGGCTTTGCCGCGCTCCGTCGCTGCGTTCAAAGGACTTGTGCGCCGTCCTTCCGACTGAGGCGCTGGATTGCATCGCTCGCACCGGACCAGTTACCTTCACCTCATGCGTCGCCCACCGTTCTCCCTGCTCGCCGCCTTGTTCCTCGCGGCCAGCTTCGTCTCCCCCAGTCTGGCCGCTGAGTTCTCCGTCCTCGTCCGCACCAATGTCATGGTGGCGATGCGGGACGGCGTCCAGCTCTCGACCGACCTTTACCTGCCCGCCCGCGATGGCAAGGCGCTGAACGAGAAGCTGCCCGTGATCCTCTCGCGCACGCCCTACAACAAGTCCGGCGTGAAGAGCAGCGGGCTGTATTTCGCGAAGCACGGCTATGTGGTCGTCGCGCAGGACACGCGCGGGCGCTACGGCTCCGAGGGTGTGTGGCACTGGCTCACGGATGACGGTCGCGATGGTGCGGACTGCGCGGCGTGGATCGCGAAGCAGCCGTGGTCGGACGGCAAGATCGGCATGATCGGCACCTCCTACGTCGGCGGCACGCAGCACGCGATGGCGATGGAGAAGGTGCCGCAACTGGTGACGGTCATCCCGGTGGACGCCGTGTCGAACATGGGCCGGCAAAGCATGCGCAACGCGGGCGCGTTCGAGATGCGCTTCTGGAACTGGATCATGATGAACGCCGGGCGCGGCAGCCGTGCGTCGCAGGATGCCGCCACTGCCGCCGTGCTCAAGGAAATGGCGGACCACCGCCTGGAGTATCTGCGCCAGCTTCCGCTCCGGCGCGGGACCACGCCGCTCAAGCTTGCGCCGGAGTTCGAGGACTGGCTGATCGAGGCGATGCGCCACGGCGCGGACGACGCCTTCTGGGACCAGAACAACATCGTGGGCCACCCGGAGCGCTACAAGGACATGCCCGTGTATCTCGTCGGCGGCTGGTATGACTCGTGGGGCGGGAACACCACGGCGAACTACACCACCCTCACCCGCGCGCTCAAGAGTCCGGTCTATCTCATCATGGGCCCGTGGATTCACGGGGCGCAGGGGAAGTCCGCGCACGGCCAGGTGGACTTTGGCAAGGATGCCGCCATAGCCGACGAACTTGCCTGGCGACGCGAGTGGTTCGACCACTGGCTCAAGGGCGAAGCCAACTCCATCGGCAAGGCCGCGCCCTTCGCGACGAAGGTCCGCCTTTTCGTCATGGGCACGGGCGATGGTCGCAAGACTCTGGAGGGCCGATTGAACCACGGCGGCTACTGGCGCGAGGAGCAGGAGTGGCCACTGGCCCGCACGAAGCCCACGCCCTACTACCTTCAGTCTGGCGGCCGGCTCGCGCCATCGAAGCTCGCGGTGAGCAGCTCCAGCGCCGCCAGCACCAGCTTCGTCTTCGACCCGCGCGATCCCGTGCCCACGCTGGGCGGCAACATCTCCTCCGGCGACGGCGTCATGCAGCAGGGCGCGTGGGACCAGCGCGGGAGCACGAACTTCTGGAACTGGCCGAAGCCCCTGCCGCTCTCCGCGCGCAACGACATCCTGGTCTTCCAGTCCGAGCCGCTCGCGGCCGACACCGAGATCACCGGCGAGATCGAGGTGAAGTTCTGGGCGAGTTCCACGGCTGTGGACACGGACTTCACGGCCAAGCTGCTCGACGTGCACCCCGCGAGCGCGGACTTCCCCGGCGGCTTCGATCTGAATCTTGCTGATGGCATCGTGCGGGCGCGCTTCCGCGATTCGCTGAAGCAGGAGAAGCTGATGAAGCCCGGCACCGTGTATCCATTCACGATCAAGCTGTATCCCACGTCGAACGTCTTCAAGAAAGGCCACTGCATCCGCCTGGACATCTCGAGCAGCAACTTCCCGCGCTTCGACGTGAACCCGAACACCGGCGAACCGCTCGCGGAGCACCGCCGGCTCGTCATCGCGACCAACACCATTCTGCACGATCGCGAGCACCCGTCGCACATCGTGCTGCCGGTCATTCCCGGAAAATGAGCAGGTGAATCTCCCGATTTACGAACGCGCGTTTCCCAGGCTAGAGTCACCCGCATTGGCATGAGTGAAGTCACCACACGCATCGAAGAGACGCGCGGAGAATCTGCGCGGCACCTGACCACGGCGGAACTGGAGTCCCGGTTGCGCGCGATGCCGCCAGCGCCCAGAGACGCCGGCCGGCTGGCCTTGATTGTCCGCCGTCCCGTGAAGGACGCCCGCGAAGTGCTGCCGCGCGCCCGGCTCTCTCCGGAGGAAGGTCTCCCCGGCGACAACTGGAGCCGCAAGCCTTCGCCCGACCCGACCGCACAGCTCACCGTGATGCAGATCGAAGTGGCGGAACTGATCGCGAACGGCCAGTCCCTCGCGCTCTTCGGCGACAACCTGTTCGTGGACCTGGACCTCTCCGTGACGAACCTGCCCGTGGGTTCCCGCCTGCGCGTGGGCGGGGCCGTGGTGGAAGTCACGCCCATGCCGCACGACGGCTGCAGCAAATTCAACGCGCGCTTCGGCAACGACGCGCTGCGCTTCGTGAACGCCAAGCCCACACGGCACTTGAACCTTCGTGGCATCTACTGGCGGGTGATCGAAGCCGGTGACATCGAAAATGGCTCCTCCGTGCAGGTAATTTCGCGACCGGGCTGAAGGCGCGCGGGGGGCAGCACCGCGTGCCGGGAATTCCCCAGCGTCCTCCGCAATAACTCATTTCGGCGCGGCCGAATCTCGCTATCCTCCGCTCATGCACCTTTGGCCTGCTCTGAAATGCTGGCGCGTCGCGTTGACCGGATGGGCGGTCGTCGTGGTCTGCTCCTCCCTGCGCGCGGCGGAGTCGCCGACGCCGGCACCCGGCCCCTCGCCGGTGCGGATGCTCGTGCCCGGCTTCACCGTGCGCGAACTGCCAGTGCAACTGACCAGCATCAACAACGTCGAGTATGCGCCCGACGGCCGGCTCTTCGCCGCCGGTTATGACGGGCGGTATCACCTGCTGCGCGACACGGATGGCGACGGACTCGAAGATCGGGTCATCACGTTCTCCACCGAGACGAGCGCCAATTACCCGCTCGGCATGGTGGTGAAGGACGGCATGCCGCACATCGTGCTGACGGACGAAGTGATTCGTTTCCGCGACACGGACGGGGACGGCGTGCCGGACCGGCGTGAGACCGTGTTCAAGGGCTTCGATGATCCTGCGCTGGTGGCCGCGCCTTATCTCAACCACCGGCGCGTGGACAGCTCGATGGCCCTGGCGTTCGGCCCGGATGGCGCGGGCTACGTCACCATGGGCAACGCGGGTTACAACAACCCCTACTGGCACGACAAGGCCGGACTGCCGCACTACACCACGGACCAGCGCCGTGGCTGCCTGCTGCGCTTCGGGGCGGATGGCAAGGTGGAGCAGCTCGCATCCGGCCTGCGCTACATCATGTCGCTCCAGTTCAATCGCCACGGCGATCTCTTCGGCACCGACCAGGAGGGCGCCACCTGGTGCCCCAATGGCAATCCGTTCGACGAACTGCTGCACCTTCAAGCAGGCCGCCACTACGGTTTCCCGCCGCACCACCCGAAGTGGCTGCCCGGGGTGGTGGACGAGCCGAGTGTCTGGGACTACGCGCCGCAGCACGAGAGCACGTGCGGTTTTCGTTTCAACGGTCCGTCGCCGGGACGCGGGCGGTTCGGTCCCGACTTCTGGGCGGACGACGCGCTCGTCACCGGCGAGTCGCGCGGCAATCTGTATCGCACCAAGCTGGCCCGGACCGCGGCGGGCTATGTTGCCCGCAACGAACTCTTCGCCCGTCTCGGCCTGCTGGCAGTGGATTGCGCCCTCTCACCGCGCGGGGACCTCGTCGTCTGCTGCCACACGGGCAAGCCCGACTGGGGCAACGGCCCGAAGGGGGCGGGCCGCATCTTCAAATTCACGCACACCGGTCAGACGACGCCGCAGCCGGTGCTCACCTGGGCCGCGAGCGAGACGGAAACCGTGATCGCGTTTGACCAGCCGCTCTCCGCGTCCGCCGTGGAGCAACTCGCCGCCCGGACCAGGATCGAGTTCGGGCGTTACGTGGCCGCGGGCGACCGCTTGGAAACGATCCGGCCCGGCTACAAGGTTGTGCAATTGCAGCAACGCCAGCCGCGCACCGCGCTGCCGGTGAAGACCGCCCGGATGGGGGAAGATGGCCGCAGCCTGGTGCTCGAGACCGCTTCCCGGAACCTGGCGCTGGTCTATGCCGTCAGCGTGACCGGAGGACCGGAGCTTGAGCTGGCCCACGAACTCGACGGCCTCACTGCCGAGTGGCGGGGCGCGGGTGGCGCGCCCTGGCGTGGCTGGCTGCCGCACCCGGACTTCGCGGCGGCCCGGGAGTTCACCCGGGCCAGCGCCACGCACGATCAGCTCTGGCAGCGGCTGGCCACGGCCGGCAGCTTGACGCTGCGCGCCCAGCTTGATCTTTGGAACATGCTCCAGCCCGCCACCCAGCACACGTCCGAGCTGGATTACACTCCCGAGCCGGAAACGGTCACGGTCACCTTCCAGAGTGACGCTGCGCTGACGTTGACCGCCACCGGCGGGCAGGTGCAGCGCGTGAGCGAACGCGAGTCGCGGCTGACCGTCGCCGCCGCGCGCGAGCATCAGTGGCCGTCACTCGCCCTGACGCTCACCACGCCGGCCCGCCGGCTGGACGTGTCCTATGCCACCGCGCGGGACCCGCGCCCGCGCGCGCCGGGCACGCGTCGCTGGCTGGTGCCCTTCGCCCGGCCGGGCGCGCGTGATCGCGACGACCGCAGCCTCCCGGAACTCGCAGGCGGGAATTGGGAGAAGGGCCACGAACTCTTCCGGGGCAAGGCCGCGTGCATCACCTGCCACACGCTGCGCGGCGAAGGCTTTGCCGTCGGGCCGGACTTGAACAACCTCGTCCACCGTGACTACGCCAGTGTGCTGCGCGACCTCGCCGAGCCCACCGCGGTCATCAATCCCGACGCCGTTGGCTACACGATCACGCTCAAGAACGGCACCGAACTGACCGGCACCCGCGCGGGCGAATCCGAGGACATGTTCAACCTCGCGCAACCCGGCGGCCAGGTCGCGAAGCTCAAGAAGTCTGACATCGCCCGGACCGAGCCCATGAAACTCTCGCTCATGCCCGAGGGCATCGACAAGGCCCTCACCCCCGCCGAGCTTCGCGACCTGATGACCTACCTGCTCACGGAGGCACCGAAAGCCAAGTAGAGCGCCTCGTGGACTGCCTCCCGGTTTTACACCGCCTTAACAATAAACTCCTTCGCGCGTCCGGTGGTTCGTAGGACAGTGCCGGTGCGCTATGAAACTCTCTGCGCCCGTGTTCGGGTTGCTCCTCCTGGCCGGGGCCATCATCCCTGTGTGCGCCCACGTCGTCGATGACGAAGGCCACGATGGAGCGCCATCCCACTACGACTTCAGCGTCGCACCCCCGGAGACCCTCCGATTGCGCGGACCGGTCTTGATGGCGCAGGCGCAACGAGCGCTTCAGCCGGTCGCTGCCAATGCCTTGCCTGCGAAAGCCACGCCCTTCCTCGCGTTCGCGCCGAAGGTGAACGTTCGCACCGACGGCCAATTCCTCTACGTCGAGTCGGACGGGCTGCCCGCCCACAACATGATGGTGGGCATCACGGCCTGGCAGCAGCAGGTGCCCCTGCCCCAGCCCTACACGGGCAACAACGCCTGGCGCATCCCGTTGAACCCGGTGCCCGCAAAAGCGCCGGTGAGCATCAAGGGCCGCTTCCTAAGGGGCGCGGTGGCGCTCGCCGTGAATGGCATTCCCATCTTCAACCCGCAGAACAACCGCGGCGAGATTTCGCAGGAGATCGGCGAACTCGACCAGTGGGGCGGCCACTGCGGTCGCGCCGATGACTACCACTACCACGCCACGCCGTTCCACCTGCAGGCCACCGCGGGCCAAGGCCAGCCCGTCGCCTACGCGCTGGACGGCTACCCGATCTATGGTCTCACCGAGCCGGACGGCTCCGCCCCGGCGCAACTCGACGCCTTGAACGGCCACGAAACTAAGGCGCTCGGCTACCACTACCACGGCTCGACGAAGTATCCTTACGTGAACGGCGGCTTCCACGGCGAGGTCGTCGAGCGCGATGGCCAGGTGGACCCGCAGCCGCGCGCGCAGCCGATGCGCGGGGCGGGCGCACCCTTGCGCGGCGCGCGCATCACTGCATTCGCCGCGAAGGAGAACCAGAGTTTCAGCCTCCGCTACGAAGTCGGCGGGGAGGCACGGCTGATCAACTACACTCTCAATGCCAATGGCACGGTGAAGTTCGATTACGTGGACGCCCGGGGCCAGGTGAAGTCGGAAACCTACTCGCCACGGGCCGGCGGCAGCGACGGCCCGCCGGGCGAACCCAAGGGCAAAGACGGCAAGCAGAAGGGCCCCGGCGGGGGCAAGGGCGACCGTCCACCACCGCCGCCGGGGCCACCGCCCGACCGGCCTGATGCGCGCGGACCGGGCGGACCCGGCGGCAGTGCCTATGTCCCAAATCCCGCAGCGAGCTATACGCCCGCACGCAGTGGCAAGTTCGTCCTTCGCAGTCCGGTGGTGGCCGAGGGCGGCGCGTTGCCGGTCGAGTTCACCGGGGATGGGAGTGGCGTGAGTCCGCCACTGGAATGGACCGGCGCACCGCCGGGCACCCGGAGTTTTGCGGTGATCATGCACCATATTCCCGGCCCGGGAGACATGAAGTGGTATTGGACGCTCTACAACATTCCCGCGAGCGTCGCCGGTCTCCCGAAGAACACCCAAGGCATCGGCACGCTGGGCAACAGCAGCGTCAACCGCCGCCCTGGCTACGCGCCGCCGCACTCGAAGGGGCCCGGCGCGAAGACCTACATCCTCACGGTCTATGCGCTCGCCGCGCCCGTGCAACTCTCCGCCCCGCCTGCCGAGGTGGACCGCGACGCCCTCCTCGTGGCCATGAAAGACCTGATCCTGGACAGCGCGGAACTCAAGGTCGTTTACGACCGCACGGGCCGGGTCGGCGGTGCCGGCGGACAGAAGCCAGCGGAACCGAAACGTTAACTGCGGCCTGGTTTGAAGTCCGGCCCGTTCCATTTCGAGTTTTCACCGCCGACATTCCCTGCAACGGTTGGCGCTGTGCATTGCTTTCGCTTCCGCGCGTCGCCGGGTTTATGGCGCACCTGGTTCGCGCTTGCCGGGCTGCTGCTCTCCCTGCCGTGGGGCTTTGCCGCTTCGCCAGCACCCAAGCGTGCGGACCTGAACCGCGCCGAGGACCTGCTGGTGCTGGACAATGGCACGGTCAAGATCGGGATCAACCGCGCCATGGGGGCGGCCATCACCTGGCTCTCCTGGTCGGCGTATCCGAAGAACATGATCAACTCGGTCGATCCCGGCCGCCTCATCCAGCAGTCCTATTACGCGGGCCGGAACCTGGACCGGCAGGCCGATGGCCAGCACAAGGCCTGGAGCCCGTGGCCGTGGAACCCCATCCAAGGCGGCGGCGTGGGTTCCTGGGCCCGCGTCACCCAGTTCAAACGCCTCGACGAGCAGACGCTTTACGGGGAGACCATTCCCAAGCTGTGGGACATGCCCAGCGAAGAGGCCGCCGCCGTGATGCGCCAGTGGACCGGTTTTGAGCCCGCCATGCCGGACGTGGTCGTCGTGCGCTGCGAGCTGGTTTGCCAGCGGGAGCCGGAGGACCGCTGGAGTCCGGCCCGGGCAGCCCACCAGGAGGTTCCGGCCTGCTACTTCACCCGCAACTTCAGCACGATCAAGAGCTATCTCGGCGAGGGCCAGTGGCGGGCTGAGACGCAGCCGCCGGGCCCGCCCTGGGGCCATGCCGAGCCGCCGCTCAAAGCCATGGCCTGCTTCGCTGCCGGTGGCCAGGGGATTGCCGTCTTCAGCCCCACCGCCACGCAGTCGTGGAACTTCGGCCCGCATGGCGGAGGCTCCAGTGACGATCCGACGGCCGGTCCCTGCATTCACATGGCTCCAATCGACCTGGTGAAACTCGGGCCGAAATCCACCTTCCGCTACCGTTACTGGCTGGTGGTCGGCACCGAGCAGCAAATCACCACGCGGCTTGATGCGTTGCGAAAGCGATACGCTACCGAGCGCGCGGAATTGACGAACCCCTGACGACCCACCTGAATTGAACGCATGATCAACCTTCACCTCCAGTTCCAACCCATGAAAACGCTCCTCCCGCTGATCGTTGCCGCCTTAGCCATCCTGCAGTCATCATTCGCACAAGAGGGCTTCCGCCCGCTCTTCAACGGCAAAGACCTCACCGGCTGGGATGGCAACCCCGAGCTGTGGAGCGTGGAAGACGGCTGTCTCACCGGCAAGACCACCGGGCCCGAGCAGTTGGGCTACAACCAGTTCCTCATCTGGCGCGGCGGCGTGCTGAAGAACTTCGAGCTGCGCGCGAAGATCAAGGAGAGCGGCAACAACTCGGGCATCCAGTATCGCAGCAAGGAACTGGCCGAGGTGGGCAAGTGGTCCGTCGGCGGCTACCAGTGCGACATCCATCCCGCCCCTGCGAACAACGGCATGGTCTATGAGGAGCGGGCGCGCGGCATCATCGTGCAGAACGGCCAGAGCGTCGTCATTGACCCGGAGGGCAAGCGCTGGATCGTCGCCGAACGCGAACCGGCGAAGGTGGACATCGCCGAGTGGCACGAATACACCGTCATCGCGCAGGGCAACCACCTCATCCACAAGCTCGACGGCCAGGTGACAATTGACCTCGTGGATCACGAGGAGGCGAAACGGGCACTGGCCGGCATCCTTGCCTTTCAGATTCACCGCGGACCCGCGATGCGCGTGCAGATCAAGGACGTGCTGCTCAAGGAACTCCCCGATGGCGGCGTCACGGCGTTCGACAAGGCTGCGCTGCCTGCGACCGCCAAGCCGGCGGAGAAGGCCAAGACCGCACCCAAGGGCAAAGCAAAGCAGGCACCCAAGACCGACGACGCCAAACCAGCCGCACCCGCCGCGCCCAAGACGGAAGCCGCACCCGCGGCGAGGGTCCTGAAGCAGTGATCAGAGTGCGCCTGCCAGCTATGAACACCACGCCGTTGCCCGGGTCCACCAGCCGCCGCCAATTCCTGACCGCCTCGGGAGCGTTGCTGGCCACGGCTGGCGTGGGCTCACTGGCCCGCGGCGCGGAGGCCGTCCCAGCGGTTGCCCCCTGGCCCAAGCCCACCCTGCACGCCTACGCCAGCTACGGCTGGCTGCGCGGTTTCAGCATGGTGCCCTCCTGGGGTGCGCGCATCGAGGACGCCTGGTGGCTCTATGATGCGGTCAGGATGCGCGCAGAGGTGGCGCTGGCCGGGCAGGTTCACGCCAACTGCATCCGCCTCTGGATCGAGTTCAGCACCTGGATGGCCAGCCCGGACAAGGTGACCGCGAGCTTCCTGGATGCCGTCGCCGCCATCGGAGAGCACGGGATGAAGGTCATGCCCTGCCTCTTCAACCGCTGGCACGACTCGAAGTTCGACTACGGCGGCACCTACATGGAGAACCTGAAGCCGGGCTGGAAGCAGCCGCTCGACTATGTAAAGGCGCTCGTCACGCCGCTCGCGCAGGACGACCGCGTGCTCATCTGGGACTTGTGCAACGAACCGCAGGCGCAGGATCTCAACAGCGACGCGAACAAACGCGAGTTCGCCTGGCTCAGTGAGATCGCCGCCACCGTGCGCGCGTGCGGGGCCCGGCAGCCCGTCACCATCGGCACAATGAACGGCGGAAACATCGAGACCTTTGCCCCGCTGATGGACGTGCTGTGTGCGCACCCGTATGCCCGCACCCGGCTCGACTTGGAGAAGCTCATCGCGGGATACACGGCGCTTCAGGTGAAGCATCAGAAACCGCTCCTGGTGAACGAGACCATCCCCGGCGCGCTGGACGATCTGGTCCGCGCCGAGGTGGCCCGTTACTACACCGAACTGCTGGCGGACGCCGGCTTCGGCTGGCAGGGCTGGGCCTTGCGCGAGGGCCTGGCCATTTCCACGCGTCGCGACCGCTACGATGGCAACGGCATCAACGGCCAGGGCTTCCACCCCTATTTCACCAAGGAAGGGAAGCTGCGAGGCGGGCTCGGTTTCCTGACGGAGCGGCCCAAGCAACGCGCGCCGTGGGAGAAGGCCTAGCCCATGAAGCATCAGCTTTCACTCCTCGCCGCGCTGCTCCTGCTTCCACTGGGCGCGCTCACGGCGGCTGAATCCAAGCCCACCGCCACGGCGAGCGATGACGCCGCCTGGTTGCGCGCGAAAGGCACGCTGGTCTTTCACGACGCGTTTGAGCGTGAGGCGACTGGCAATGGGGCCAAGGCCATCGGCAATGGCTGGAACAGCGCCACCGCTGACCGCGTGCCGCACCTCAAGCAAGCGGACCTCGCGGGCGGCATTCTCAAAATCACCAGCGCCACCAAGGAGGCCGGCCACGCCGCGCACATCCATCACGAGGCAGGCTTCGCGGATGGAGGGGCGCTGATTCGTTTCCGGTTCCCGGGCCTCAACACGAACGAATCCCTACAGATTGGCTTCGTCGATCGCGAGACCAAGGGCGTGCATGCCGGGCATCTCTGCTATGGCATCCTCGCGCACTCCAGCATCACGCTGATTGATCACAAAACCGGGGTCATGAATCTGGAGCTTCGCAAGCGCCGCGAAGACTACCAGGCCCGGAAAGAACCGCTGCCCGCCGACCTGGATGCGCTGCTGAAATCGAAGCAACGCGCCGTTCCGTGGAAGGCTGATCAGGCGTGGCATGAACTCGTGCTCGTCACCGAAGGCGACGAGTTGCGGCTCAGCCTGGACGGCCAGCGGATCGTCCAGCACCGGTCCGAGGGTTTCGCCCACCCGATGAAACGCTGGTTGAGCTTTCTGGTGAACTCGACGGTGTGGGTGGATGACGTGCAGGTTTGGAAAGTGCGATGATTTGCCCCGGGCAGCGCAACGCCATGAAACCATCCCTCACGCTCATCGTCTTCCTGCTCGGCTTGCGACTGGCCCCATTCAGCTTGCTGGCCGCCGCCGGGCAACCGCCCGGCACCATGCCCAACTTCGTGGTCGTCCTCGGAGAGGGAGCGGGCTGGTCCAGCACCTCTGTGCTGATGGACGACCGCAATCCCGCCTCGAAAAGCGCGAACATCAAGACCCCGAACCTCGAACGGCTCGCCGCCGGGGGCATGCGCTTCTCGGACGGTTACGCGGCCTCGCCACGTTGCACTCCGTCGCGCGCCGCGCTCTTCACCGGTCGCAGCCCGGCGGCATTGCACATGACCTTCGTCGCGAATGGTCGCCACGGAGCGGAGACGGCCCTGGCCCGTGTGCTGGCCCCACGCGCGGTGCTGGAACTGCCGGAAACCGAGACGACGCTCGCCGAACTGCTGAAGCGCGCGGGTTACGCCACGGCGCACTTCGGCAAGTGGCATGTGGGGCGCGCGAACCCGTCCCGGCATGGCTTCGACGAAACCGATGGCGCGAATGGCAACGGCGGCCCGGATGACGTGCCCAATCCCAATCCGAAACAGGCGCTGGCCATGACGGCGCAAGGCATCGGTTTCATGGAGCGGCAGGTCAAGGCTGGCCGGCCGTTCTATCTCCAGATGTCGCATTACCCGAGCCAGGACGAAAAGGGCGGCGGCGGCGGGAAGCAGCGACCGCCCGATCATCAAGCGGAGGAAATGAGGACAGTGGACCTGACTCTCGGCCAGATCCTGGATGCGATAGAGCGGCTCGGCCTCACCGGCAGCACCTACGTGCTTTACACGACGGACCACGGCACGCCCGGGCGCAACCCGCCTTTGGCGGGGGGCAAGGGCACGGTGTCGGAAGGCGGCCTGCGCGTGCCGTTCATCGTCAGCGGACCGGGAATCCAGGCCGGAGCGTGCGCTCACGTCCGCGTGAGCGCGCTGGACTTGCTGCCCACGTTTGCCGAGCTGGCCGGTGTGAAGGAACCGCTGCCTCCAGCAGTGGAGGGTGGCAGCCTGGCCGGCGTGTTGAAGAGTGGTGGCTCGGGCACCGTAAAACGGCCACGTGAGGAGTTCGTGGTGCATTTCCCGCATTACGACAAGGACGCGCAGGGGCCGGCCTCGGCCCTCCTGCTGGGTGATTTCAAGCTGGTCCGCGTCTATGAGACCGGGGAGGACCGGCTCTATGACCTCGCCAAGGACCTTGCCGAACGCAACGACCTGGCCCGGCAGATGCCGCAGCAGGCGGCTGCACTGGGACAACGCCTCACCGACTACCTCAAGGCCGTGGACGCCCAGTTGCCCGCCATCAACGCGGGCGTGCCGGTCGGCCAGCGGCCACCTGAGAAGCAAGGCGGCAAGAAGCGACCGGAGTGAACTTGAACACGTTGCAGCGAATGATCTGGAGCGGTCGCTGGTTCGAACGTGTGTGAACATCGCTCGAGCCACCGAGCGGTCCTCACCGTTCCGTTTTGAACAATGCACCCTCCTCCGCGCGGCGCAAGAAACGCCCCATCGAAAGCGCACGCATGAAGCCCACCCCGTAGTGGTGGTATTCCTTGGCTCCATAGGCACCGGTCGGCAGCTCCGCGAAAAGCTTTCGCATGCTTGGAAGGTCCAGGCAGCGGGCCGCGAGGTCACACCGGCTGATGCGCTCGATCTCTGCGGCGATGGCGGCCTTTTCCCCGGCTAGGTGGAGGAGCACATCTGCGGACTGGCGGCCGTGGCGCGTCTCGTTGAGCACCATGGCCGGCAACCGACCAGCCATCGCATCCCGGATCAGCGAGCGCGGCATCCCGTCCCGGATGAAGTGCTCTTCGGGCACCGACAGGCAGTAGTCCATCACGCGGCGGTCGGTCGTCGGATCGGTCATTTCGATGCCAGCCAGACGGCGCGCCGCCGCGACGTGCCGCCCGAAGTCAAAACGACGCAGGCACCAGATGCGCAAGCTGCGGCCATCCAGATCCTCGGCCAGATGCATTGCGTGCGCCGGCGAAATGCCGTGGGCCAGGGCAAACTCCGAACGCAGCCCAGTGGCCTGCTCCATGGTGACCAGCGGCCCTCGCCGCCAACGTCGTGTGAAGGAGGGCAGCAGCGGACGAACGGTCTCACCGATCAGCGGCCGCCATGCCCGGCCCCGCCGATGGAGCGCGCAAGAGAGCGCCCCGGCGGCCATGAATCGCCCGCTGCCCACCAGGTTTGAGAGGGCCCGGCGGCCATCGTAGCTGATGGAATAGTTACCACTGGAACCCGTGAGCAGCACGCGCAACCCGCGCGCCTGCGCGGCCATGAAGATGGCGTGGAACCACATGCAGTTGCCGGGATTCAACTGCGGATACTCCGCCGCATCGCTCATGCGGTCCAGCGGTTCGAGGATACCGCTGGCATGGTTGGGCACCAGCACATGCTCCGTGTTGGGATGCATCGCCACCGTGGCGGCGGCATGATGGCGCTCATCGCAGAAACGGCCACGAAAGCGCCCGTGATCCATTGGAGTGGCGGGAACGGCCGTGAACGCCACCACCTTACCGCCCCGCTGCGCCTGCAGCCGGGCAGCCGTCGCCGTCACGCTCGAGCTGTCCAGACCACCGCTCAGGTGCGACGCCACTTGCGCTTCGCTCCGCAGCCGCGCGGCCACGGCCTGCTCCAGCACACTGCGGAGGCCTTCGGCGTATTCGCGCGGATCGGCCAACCGCAGGAGCGGGAGGTTTTCCGGCTCCCAAAAGTCACGGAGGACGACGCGCCCCTTCTCATAGCTCAGGGTGTGGCCGGAGGGCACCGAAGTGATGCCGCGAAAGAAAGTGGCACCGCTCTCCTCGGTCCTCGTGAGCCATTGCGCCACCTTGGTTTCGTCGATCACCAGCGGAATGTCGCCGAAACCGAATAGTCCCCGGGCCTCGCTGGCAAACCGGAACTCCTCCCCGCGCACCCAGTAGTGCAGCGGCCGGCAACCCGCCGCATCGCGCCCCAGGATCAGTCGCTGGAGTGGCGCATCCCACAGCGCGAAGGCGAAATCCCCGAGCACGCGCCTTGGAAACTCCACTCCCCAACGCCGATAGGCATGGAGGAGCAAGTCCGGGCTGGACGGATTCAGCAGTCCCAAGCCCGCCGCGAGTTCGGGAACATTGTCGAGCCGGCCATCGAGCAACAGGTGGAGTTCGCCGAGCTGGCCGTTGATCGAGGCATCACAGACGCCGAACTCAGCGCCGCTTACCCGCCAGCTCAGTGCAGTCGAATCGCCTCTGCACCTCAGCGCACGCAGACCAGACCCGATCCTCCGCTCATTGCCGCATGACAACGCGCCGATGATGGACATGCAGGCACTCTGACCGCGTCCCGGAAACCTTCGCCGCCAGGCAGCGAATCAGGAGAAGAGGCCGTCCCCCAAACCGTCATCGCTGATGGTGGGATCGCCCTTGGTGTCCAAGGAGATGTTCAGGTCGAGCAACTGGGGAGCACGCCACGGCTTCAAGCGATCTGAGCCACCGGTGAGCGGCGCTGCAGGAACTGAAGGGCACGGAGTTAGGTGTAAATCCATTCCCATGAGCCTGATGGGGTGGTGAGTCCCCTGTCAAGCAAGCCCGGCCCGTGGTAGTGTCCACTACCCGGCCCGTCAATCCGCCGAACACGCACCGGCTTGACGTAACCGCCTTCCGCCCAAAGACTGTCCGAACTGTCGGCTTGCACGGAATCCGCGCCGCGCGGACTCGGATCGCCGCCCTGTTTCATGTCTGAAGGCCAAAACCGCCCGCCCTCCGGAGTCGAAGTCGGCCCGGATGTCGTGCTCTATTTCGGCGAGAAAATCGTCGTCTGCGCGGTCAAGGAGATGCCCGAGTGGGAGAGCCGCGAGTCTTCGCGCCCGGCCATCGAGTTCGAGGACCGCCGCTACTATCTCTCCCGCACCCTGCGCGGCGACGAGGAGCGCCCCATCCGTTACGAACTGGCCCCCTGGCCGGACTTCGCGGGGGTGAAGCCCAAGGTGGTCATCGTCTATGA
>CAZOCL010000113.1:0-17424 GCA_964578245.1 uncultured Klebsiella sp.
GTGCGGATGGTCGCCGAGGTGAAGCGCGCCGAGGGTCTGGACGCCACCAAGCTCGTCCTGATCACCGACGCGGCGGGCCTCGACACCGGCAGCGTGAAGCGCGGCCTGGAGATCATGGATGCCAACCAGGGCGAGGTCTGGGCGAAGCTCGATGCCGGCACGGAGGCCTACTACAAGCTCGTCAACCGCACCACCGTCCGCCTCGACCGTATCCTGCACAACCTCCTCGCCACGGCGCGCGTTCGGCCTATCATCATCCAGAGCCTCTTTCTGCGGATGCACGGCCAGCCAATGCCGCCGGAGGAACTGGCCGAGTATTGCTTCCGCCTGGAGGAACTCGTCCACGACGGCGCGCAGATCAAGGAAGTCCACCTCTACACCATCGCCCGCCCCACGCCCGAGCCCTTCTGCGGCAAGCTGACCAAGGCCGAACTGGAAGCCATGGCGCAGACCGTGCGGGAGAAGACCGGGTTGAAGGTGGTGACGTTTGACTAGGATATGCTGAGATTTCAGCCTTATTCTTGCCTATGGTGGCTCGCCAATTTCTGGGCCAGGCGAACCGGACGGCGTCTGCGTCTTGATATCGTCCCGCCTATTTGCTCTCCCCGTGAGGTAAGCATGCCAGCTTTGCTCATGCAGTTGTGTGTTTTGGAACGAGCGGAGGCATTGACATTGCAACTAGAGCCAAAGGCGGACGGAAAACTTGTGTTACGACAAACCTTCACAAAGGACGGAACAGAGAAGGTAATGCCGTGTCCGCCGAACGATCTGTTTTTCCCATTCGTCAATCTCGTGCTGGATCACACCAAGTCACTGCCTGTCACCAGCGACAACTCGTTTCAAGGTGAATTACGGACCACCAACCCCGAGTTGATCTGGCAAGTTCAGTGGGACGTCTCGCGCTTTATTCTCATCCTCTCGCCAAAGTGGCAGACGGAGCGAAGCTCAAAGCAGTCGGAATCGGTTGCGTTGGCATGAACTCGGTCGAAAGGATGCCCGCATCGCCCGGACGCGCGCCGGCGGCATTGAGTAGCGGGGCGAGGCCCAATCGGGGCGCAATCGGACACCGCCCTCTTGGGGCAGTGCCTCAAGCTACGCCCGCTCAACCGAGAATGTCGCGGTCACGTTTGACTAGCCGGGGCATTTGGCGGACACTGGCGGCAATCCATGAGAGCGGTGGGCACGACAAGGTTTTCAAGCAGCTTCATGCCTGGTTGCGGTCTGGCGTGGTTCCTCAGCGCCATTCCGGCCTGGGCAGGCATGCCTTCGTATGACCTGAACGACATGGCCCGGCTGCGGTTTCAAGAGATCTCCTTTTTCGTCGTCCTCTTTCTGGCCTGTGCAGGGTTGCTGTGGTTTCTCTGGAACTATGTGGCCAAGGGGATTCCCAACTTGCCACGGCTGGAATTTAAGCGGGCGCTGGGGCTGATGCTGATCCTGTCGCTCGGGATGCTCCTCGTGCTCTCGATGATTTCCGGCGCGCGGGAACTCCTCACGCCCGGAGCGTGGCGCAAGCAGGGGAGCACCTATCAGGTCAACGATGCCGCCAGCGAACCGCTCCGGCGGCAGGGGATGGAGCTGCTTCGCTCGGCGTTGATGACCTACGCCCGCGAGCATGACAACGCCTTTCCCCCGCATGACTACACGCCGGAGATTCCGGAGCACCTCTGGCGTGCTCCGGATGCCGGCGGCACGCGTTTCATCTACGTCGGGGGCAAGCTTACCAACGAGCCGCCCAAGCTGCTGGCCTGCGAACCGGCGCATTTCCGCGAGCCGCGGTTCGTCCTGATGTCGGACGGGCAGATTCAACAACTGGATTCCGCGCGGGTTCGAGCGGCCCTCGGAGAAGCGACGCCATGATTGGCAAGGCCCTCTTGTTTGCGGCGAAGGTCCTGCTCGGATTGTTCCTGCTGCTATTTGGCTTGGCCTTGTTCGGGCCGATCATCGTCCCACTGGTGACATTCCTTTTCATCATGCTGGTCGGGTGGATCAACTTCTTGAGCCGAGTGTTGCCCGAGGTTTCCCTGAATCCTTACGCCATTTCCTTCGCAATTATTTGTTCAGGGTTGCTGATTTGGGGCGCCCAATGGTTTTGTGGCTGGCTCTATGGGCAGTATCGCAGCCGGATGGCAGCAGATTCAACCTGGCCTCCCGCATGGCCATGGCGATGGACCGTTGGCAGTTACTGCGGCCTCTGGCTGTTGTTCCTCGCCTCCATGTCAGTGACTGGTGTGACGCATCAGGTTGGCTGGCTGGTCCGCTCAGACAAGCCAATCCTTGTTAGTAGTTTCCCTCGGGAGCGGGTGCATCTGATAAATGCGGCCAGCCACATAAGTGCGGGTTGCAGACAAGCCCAGTGGGAGAGTCGTGGCGTCCGCGCAGCTTGCAAGGAATCACTTGAGCGCCGTGCTGCTTCTCAGGATGAATCCTGGGCCGAGCGGTGGAACCTCGTCGTCATCGAGGCCAGGCCGGGGGCAGTCCAGGCCGTCTTCTTTGCTTATCGCGATCCCGACCTGGCCCACAAGTATGGCTATCGTCGTGTGACTCCCGATGGCATCGCTGATGGCCCTTTTGAGCGCATGGCTGAAGATATTCGCGCGATTTCCGTGAAGGTTGCGACCTCAGCTAATTGACGTCTCCGGTATTGTGAGGCACCCCGCAAAACCCGCGCCATGATCAGCAAGCCCATCAGGTTCGCGGCAAAGCTCATCTTCGGCCTGTTCCTGCTGATGTTGCTGTTCGACATCTTTTCGGCCGCCGTTCTGTTCAAGACGATTTTTGCGCTCGGCTTTGGGTGGTTTCAGTTCCTTGCGCGGGTGCTGCCGGAAGTCACCTTCAGCCCGGCCGCCATCGGCATGGCGGTGATTTGTTCCGGGCTGTTTCTGTGGGGGACACAGCGATTCTGTAGCTGGCTATTCGGCAGCTTCCGGTCCCGGGATTCGACCGGTTCAGCCTGGCCTGCCACCTGGCCTTGGCGCTGGTCAGTTGGGATTTATTGCGGCCTTTGGCTGCTGTTTCTCACCTCCATGTCAGTGACCGGAGTGGCTCATCAAATCGGCTGGCTGATCCGCTCCGACAAACCGATCATTGAGAACCGCTATGCCAAGGAACGCATGATGATGAAGAATGCCGCCCGCCAGGTTAAGGAGCAGGGCGAGCTAGGCGGCTGGGAGAGCCAAGCTCTTCGCAAAGCATGCGATCAATACCTCGGCTACTATGCAGCCCCCAGTGGTGAAACTGCTAAAGAGCGCTGGCAGACCGTTCTTATCGAGACTAAGGCGGGCAAAACCGAAGCGGTGTTTCTCGCGTATCGCGCTCCTGATCTCAGGGCCAAGTATGGCTACCAACGAGTCACGCCGAAGGAAGTGACTGCCGGTCCGATTGACAGCATGGCCGAAGATATCCGCACATTCACGGTCAAACCGGAGGCTCCGGCCAATTGATTTCTTCGCCATCATGCCGGCAGCTTCCGACATCGTAGCCAGTCAGCCAGCAGCCCGTGCCGTTGTCCAGTCTCCGGACCAGCCATGAACAATCCGCTGCATGGCATCCCCAGCCTCCAAGGCCAATGTCCAAGCTGCGGCTGGACGGAGGTCAGTTTGACCACCAAGCAACCTGACCGTGCCTGGGTGGTGCTGTTTGGCGTGGGCTGGCTCGCCTTGGTGGTGTTCTTTCATTCGTTGCTGGCGACCGTTCATCACGGCCGTCCCCGTCAGCCGGCAGAGGTCATGGCGCTTGCGGACGCTGTCCTGAACTGGTCGCAGGCTGGTTATGTTGGCCTGTGCGGCATGGCCGTTACGGCGCTGCTCTTTCCGCTGATTTGGGTGCGGGCCGCTCCTGCCATGAAGCAACGTCTGGGCAGATGGCCATTGGCAATCTGCCTTGTGGGAGCCGCCGGCCTGGCCTTGCTGGATGTGGACCATGTGCTTTACCGCTGGTCGAAAACGGCTTACTTCATTGGCCTGGCCATCACGATATCCGTGCTCGTGCTGAGTGGAGCAGCTTGCCTGCTCTCGTTCCGACGGCGTTTCGTGTGCAAGCAATGCGGACGAATGTGGCGGGCTGAGTGACTGAGCCGACTGCGGCGATCAAAAAAAACGGGCTTTCTGCCGGTCGGTGAGTATCATTTCTACATGAGCAAAGCAGACATCGCAGCGGAGATTCCGCGGTTGTCCCATCAGGAGCGACGCGACCTCGTGCGCCTAATCTTCGAGGCGGAGCAGGATGCGGCGACGCTGGCCGAGTGCGATCGGCTGGCGCTCGAACGGTTTCAGATGCTCGATGCGATGGAGGCGCAGGATGAGCAAGCCGCAGCCCGGTGAAGTGTGGTGGGTGGACTTCGGCATGGCAGCGAAAGTCCGTCCCGCCCTCGTCATGAGCGAATACCCGCGCGACGAGGAATTGGCGCTTGTGGTCGTCGTCCCGCACACCACCGCTGTCCGTGGCAATCGCTGGGAGCTGGCCCTGCCCAAACCATTCCTCAAGCCGGGCGTGTTTCACCTGCAGCAACTCCAGCCCATGCCGCTGGTTCGGTTCGAGTCCCGGCTGGGTGTCTTGAGCACGGAGGAGTTTCAACGCGTGAAGGCGGCGCTCGTTCGTGTCCTGAGTCTGGAGTCAGGCATGGAAGGGCGGACTTGAGAAACCGCCATGCCCTTCCCTGGTGTCACTACCGATCTGCCGGATTTGCTCGCCCTGAAAGACGCCTGCATCGCCCGGATGCGGGCGGACGGGATCGAGCAGTGGGACGAGGTGTATCCTGACGCGGCGGTGTTCACCCGTGACCTGGCGGCGGGGACGTTGCATGTCATGCGCGAGGGAGGCGGCGTCATTGCGTGCCTCACGCTGGACACCGTGCATGATCCGCTTTGGCAGGGCATGGCGTGGTCCGCGGCGGGCGAACCGGCAGCGGTGGTGCACCGGCTCATGGTGCATCCGGCGGCGCAGGGGCGCGGTCTGGCGAAGCAATTCATGCTCCACGCCGAGGTGCTTGCGCGGGCGAAAGGTTTCCGCGCCATCCATCTGGACTGCTTCACGGCGAACCCGGCCGCGCTGGCGCTTTACGAGCGCCTCGGCTATCGCCGCACCGGCATGGCGCAGATGCGCAAGGGGCCGTTCGTGTGCTTCGAGAAGCTCCTCGCCCCGTAGGAGACGACGTGAGGAGTCTCTCGAATGCGGAACTCGGAATGCGGAGTGCGGAATTATGTCGGAGGCTCCGCACGTTGCTACCGGGGTTAGCTCGGCCTTGGCGAAGTCGCGTAGCGACGGCCCGATGGTAGCCGTGGGTTTCAACCCACGGGTTGGTGCGCGAAAGACATGCGTCGCGTAGCGACGCTTGAACCCGAACTCCGAAGAGGAAACCGCAGATTTCGCGGATGACATGGATGGGAAGGGCCTTCCAGCGCTGCGTTGCGGAACCAATCCAGCCGCTAGCAAGCTTGCGCAAGCGGTTCTTTATCCGCGTCATCCGCGTCATCCGCGGTTTCCTCTTCGGAATTCGGGTTGAACGCTCCAAGCAGAGTGGAATGACCTGACGGCTCAAGCGTCGCTACGCGACGCCGGTTGTCATTTGTCCTGACCGTGGGTTGAAACCCACGGCTACCATCGGAGCCTCGCTACGCGAGGCCAGCCAACCTCGGAGCGCACCGCCCGGCTTGGTGTTTTGTCTCCTACGGGTGGGAGGCGGAGGATTCCGTTGCATCCCGGCGCAATCGTCGCAAACTTCCCGCGCGCATGATCCAGAACATCATCTTCGACTGGTCGGGCACGCTCGTGGACGACCTGCCAGCCGTGCTGCGCGCGACGAATCATGTGTTCGCCTCCGCGGGCCGGGCGGAGATGACCCTCGATCAGTTCCGCTCGGAGTTCTGCCTGCCCTTCCAGCCGTTCTATGACCGCCATCTGCCGGGGGTGGAGATGGCCCAGCTTGAGAAGTGGTTTCACGAGCGTTTCCGTGAGGTGCAGGATCTCGTCGAGCCGCTGCCGCACGCGCGCGAGTTCCTCGTCTTCTGCCGGGAGCGCGGGGTGCGGACGTTTCTGCTGAGCACGGTGCATCCCGACCATTGGGAGACGCAGGCCGCGAGTTCAGATTTCGGGCAGTTCATCGACCGGCCCTACACGGGCATCTGGGACAAGCGGAAAGTCATCCAGCAACTCATCACGGAGAACGGCCTCGACCCGCAGGCCACAGTGTTCATCGGGGACATGGCGCACGACATCGAGACGGCGAAGCATGGCGGCATCCACTCGGTGGCGGTGCTCACGGGCTACAACAAGCTCCCGCAGCTCCGCGCCGCCGCACCCGACCTGATCGTCGAGCACCTCGGCGAACTCCGTGACTTGATGACGCGGAACGGAATGTCTCTCAACTCTCAACTTTCAACTTTCAACTCTCCCCCCATCCCCGTCTCCACCGTAGGCGGCCTCATCCTCGATGCCGATGACCGCGTGCTGATGCTGCGCACGCACAAGTGGTCGCATCTCTGGGGCATCCCCGGCGGGAAGATCAAGTGGGGCGAACGCTCCGAGGATGCCCTCCGCCGCGAGCTGCTGGAAGAGACGGGGCTGGCCATCACGGACATCCGCTTCGTCATGGTGCAGGACTGCATCCACTCGAAGGAGTTTTACCGCGACGCGCATTTCCTGCTGCTCAACTACACCTGCCGCGCCTTCGGCAGCGCGCCGCCGGTCACGTTGAACGACGAGGCACAGGAGTTTCGATGGGTGACGCTGGCAGAAGCGATGGGGATGGAACTGAACCAGCCGACGAGGGTATTGCTGGAAGAGGTTGTGAAAGCGGAGTGATGGAGTCATGGAGTGGTGGAGTATTGGCTGGCCATCACTCCATTGCTCCATTACTCCACCACTCCATGTCCGCCGATACCATCACGCTCACCGATCTCGAAGTGCATTACCACGTCGGTGTGCCGGACGTGGAGCGCGCTCAGGCGCAGCGGCTGCTGCTGACCATCGAGATGCAGCATGACTTCACCCGTGCCGCCGCGAGCGACGACCTGCGCGAGACCATTGACTACTACGCCGTCTCACGCCGGCTGCTGGCCTTCGGCGACGGCCGGAGTTGGAAGCTGATCGAGAAGCTCGCGGCGGATATCGCGGCGATGGTGCTGGCAGACTTCGGCGCGTCGGCAGTCTCGGTTGAGGTGAAGAAGTTCATCATCCCGGAGACGCGCCACGTCAGCGTGCGGTTGTCGCGGAGGGCAGCTTAATGGACTTACCCGTCATGCAACTTTCCCATTTGTTTCTGGCGGTGTGCGTCGTGCTGAGTCCGATGGCTGGGCAAGCTGCGGAGGCCGGGACGGCGGCGGTGCAGATCACGAAGTCGGGCGACGGGCAGTTCAGCATCGTTGCCCCGAACTACCGGGCGCGCGTGGGCGCGGACGGGCATCTGCATTCTCTCACCACGGGCGACACGGAGTTCCTGCTTGATGGCCAGCGCGGCCTGGTGGGCGCGGGCTTCCAGACCATCAAGGAGGGCGACGACTGGGTGGCTACGCCGTTGAAGTTCACAGACGTGAAACTGGAGGACGGCCGGATCGTCGCCACTGCAGAACGGCGCAAGCTGGTCTATCACGCCCTGCCGGATGCGCTGGAGCTGGAGATTCACAATCCCTTGGAAGCGATCCTCTGGACCGTGGCCATCCATCCCGGCGTGACGGACCTCTGGGAAACCGGCTCTGGCGAACGCGTCCCGGCGAAGATCCCATATCGCGATGGCGCACTGCGGCTCTCCACGAAGTCCGGTGCGAACGTGAGCCTGCCAGCAGGCAGCTTCTTCTACGTGGGCCGCAACTCGCGCGTGAAGCCGGACACCGACCCCATCGTGCATCAGCTCTGGATTTACCGAACGGGTCCGAGCACGCCAGTGCGGCATCGGCTCGTGATCCACGCGCAGCCCACGGTGGCGGATGCGTTGCAGGCCTCGGCCTTTGCCGGCGCGGCGAACCATATCCAGACCAAGGCCGGCCCGATGGAAACCGGCCTGGACCTGCGCCTGCGTTTTCCCGCGCTCACTTTCGCCGGGCAGGCGGACCTCGTCATCCGCGAGGCCGTCACCGGGAAAGAGGTTTTCCGAAAGTCCCAGCCCGTGCAACTGGCCGAGCTGGGGCAGGGCCGGGTGGCATTCAAGGCGGAGTTGCCGGCGGGCTTTTACGAGGCGGACCTGACGGCGAAAGAGGGGACCAACGTGCTCGTCACCCGCACCATCCCGCTGGCGAACCGGCTGGCCGAAATCCCGGCTCCGGTGCGTCCCGATGACTTCGACGCGTTTTGGGACGCAACGCTGCGCGAGCAAGAGCGCATTCCGCCGAACGTGCTGTTGACGCTGCATCGCGACGAGCCGACGCATCAGCTCTTCAAGCTGCGGTTCGACGGGCTGCTGGGCCGGCAGTTCCACGGGTGGCTGTCCGTGCCGAAGCCGCCGGGCAAATATCTGGCCCAGCTAACGCTCCCGCCCAGCGGCATCAATCCGCCGTATCTGCCTGCCTCGGGGCCGAACGTCGTGGGGATGAGCCTGGCCATCGCGGGGCAAGAGGCGCTGCCGCCGGCGGGCGGTTACCAGCAATGGGACTACTGGCGGTCGGGCATCGCGACACGCGAGACATGGTATTATCGCAGTGTGTTCGCGGCCTGCAGCCGGGCGGTGGACATCCTCGCCGCACGACCGGAGACGGACCCGCGCAAGATTTTTGTCAACGGCGGCTCGCAGGGCGGCGGGCTGGCCTTCATCACCGCCGCGCTCAATCCCAAAGTGGGCATGGCGGTGTGCGGCAGTCCCGGCCTGTTCGGACTCGAAGGGAAGCTGCGCCATTTGGGGCCGCGCTGGTGGCCGCCCATTGATGTGCAGGATGAGCGTGGTCAAGCCCTGGCGAATCCGCCGGCCGAGGCACTGGACGCGCGGGTTCAGGTCGCGCGCTATGGTGACGCGGCGAACTTCGCCCCGCGCATCCGCTGTCCGGTGCTGCTCAATGTCGGCTTGCAGGATCGCGTGACTTCACCGGCGGCGGTGCTGGGCAGTTGGTCCCGGCTCACGCAAACCCCGCTCAAGGCGCTGCTGGCGGACCCGTGGGGCGGACACAATGGGCCGCGTGGTGGTCAACGCCTCTCGAGTAACTGGATGCTGGCGCTTGCCGCTGGCAATCTGACGAACCTCGCCACGCTGACTGAAATCGAAAACCTGCCCGTGGTGGTTGAGTCCAAGCTGGGGCCATAGGCCTGGCCTGACTGCTATTTCCCGCCGGTGGCGGGCACCGTGAGCACTTCCTTGAGCTTGCTCATGATCGCTTCCGCAGAAGCACCCGTGGTGGACTTCATGCCGGCGGCGAGGCCGGAGACAAACGCCGTGGAGGACGAAGTGCCGCTGACCATGTAGGCCTTCCCACCGTAATAGACGATGCTGGAGCCGGGCGCGGCCACGTCCACGAAATCACCGCGGTTCGCATAGCTGGCCAGGCCGTTCTTGCCACCCGCGGTGACCGCGAGGACTTCGGGATAAGCCGCCGGATAGTTCGGCGTGGTGGTCGGCTCGTTCCCGGCGGCCGCGATGAAGAGCACGCCCCGGCTGGCGCCCGCCATGATGACGTTGTGCAACAACTGGCTGTCGCCCGCACTGGCGAGGCTGAGGTTGATGACACTGGCCCCCGCGTTGAGCGCCTCGGCGATGCCCAGCGCGACGCTGAAAGTGCTGGTGCTGTCCGCGTTCCCATACACGTCCACCGGCAGCACACGCACGGAGGTTGTCCCGTTCTTGTCCTGCGTGCTGGCCAGGCCGCGCATCAGCGTCTCGAACATCGAGGTGCCGTGCGTCGGGGTGGTGTCGCCCGGGGTTGCCTCGCCGGCCACGGCCACGCCTTGCAGGAGGAACTCGCTGTAAGGCGTGTTCTTCTGCACCGGCTGGTCCACCAGGCCCACGATCAACTGCCCGGCGGGCGCGCTGGCATCGGGCTTGAGGGTGAGCGGCAGCGCGGAACTGGCGGACAGTCCGTCCGGGAGCACGGGACGCGGCAGGGCGTAGTTGTAGTCCACGTTGAAGTCGGCATTGCCGTTCAGCGACGCCAGCGCTTTGCGCGCGGCTTCCTCGTCCTCGAACTTGAGCCGATAGGCACCGAACTGGTCCACACGCCCGGTGACCTTCGCGCCGAGTCGTTTGGCCAGTTCCTCCGCCTCGGCCTTGCTGCCGGGCTTGCGGAGCAGGACCAGTTCGTCCGCGATGGCCTTGGCCTTGGCCGCTCCGGGCCGGCGCACCTGCTGGGTGGCCTCGCCCACCGAGGTGCGGAAGACGAAGAGTTTGACCGGCGCATTGGGCGGCTGGAGCACGGCGAAATTGAGTTCCCCCAGCATCCGCCCGAGCGCATCGCGAACGGTGAGGCCGCTGAATTTTACGGACACGGGCTCCTTGAGCCGCGCCTCCGGGTCCACAAACACCTGCCACCCCGTGGCCTCAGCCAGATGTTCCAGCAACTGCGGGAGCGTCCAGCCGTCAATGTCCGCCTCGACGCGCTCGCTGCCCGCGCGCCAGACCAACTTGTCCGCCGCCCGGGCCGGTCCCGTGGCCAGGAACAGCGCCCAGAGCGCCAGCAACAGACTGGCTCGAAGCAGACGAGTCACCCCGAACCCATACCACCGGGCCGCGGGTCCGGCGAGCCGTCTTTGCGCAAATGAGGCGATCACTCAGCAGTTTAACGACGCTGGGGGCGAAAGGTTGCCGGGTTTTTCAAGCGGCCACGGCCAAATGAAGATTGCGTCCACCCGCCGGGCGTGGAGAATCCCGGAGAACGGTCCGGGACGTAGCTCAGCCTGGTAGAGCACTTGGTTTGGGACCAAGACGTCGCAGGTTCAAATCCTGTCGTCCCGACCACTTCAATATCTTCCTGATTCCACTGGCAAGGGCGGCCCTTGCCGATTCACGAGGCCCGGCCCGGCAAGGAGCCTGGTTGAGCAGCGTTGACAGGTCCGATCACGGGTGGGAATTTGCCCACATGGAAACCACGCTGGTCAAGGCGGATGACAAGGGCCGTGTGCCCATCCGGGGCGCACAAAAAGGACGCAAGTATCTCGTGACGGCTCAAAAGGGCGGTTGGTGGATCATGCCCGCTCCCAAGGTGAAGCCGCCGCCGCGCGAAATGGAAAGCGTGGTGGCGGATACTTGGGAAAAGCTCGGCCCGGCCCCGGAGATTGATTATGACAAGCTTTGAGCGCGGCGACGTGGTGCTCGTAGATTTGGGCATGGCAGCCAAGACGCGGCCTTGTGTCGTGCTCTCCAAACGGCAGCCCGATCGCCAGCGCGCCATGTGCGTGGTGGCGCCGCTGACCACGGAGATTCGCGGCGGCGAATGCGAGGTGGCATTCCCCAAGCCAGCATGGTTGCGCGAGGTGTCCGTCGTCAATGTGGTGGGCATCGCCGGAGTGGACCACGCCAAGATACTCAGGCGGCTTGCCCCGCTGCCCAGCGAGGCTTTCGAGCGCGTGCTGGGCACCGCCGCCGCCATGCTGGCGCTTTGAGACACCATCGCCTTTGGAGGGCCTGCGGTGAGCGGTTCCACCGTGGTGCTGCAAAGCTTCGCTGCGTTACAGTTCGCATCGCTGACACTGGCGCGGGTGCAGGAGGTGATGGGCTGTAGGACATGGCCACGGCGGCACACCTCAGGTTGTCACCCCGCCGACATGTGACCCGGCACCGTGACTGAACCTGGCCCGGACATGCGGTTCAAACCTGGGCCTGCGCCGGTGTGTTCACTATTTACTAATCACCCGCCACTAATCACTTTTCCCGCCCGGTGCCTTTGCCGTCCGTCATTGAGATCGTCCCGCTCACGTCCCCCGTGCGCGCGGAGATCACCGTGCCCGGCTCCAAGAGCATCACCAACCGCGCCCTGATCCTGGCCGCGCTCGCGGATGGCCGCACCACCTTGCGCGGCGCGCTCTGGAGCGAGGACACGCAGGTGATGACGGACTGCCTCCGCGCGCTGGGCTTCACCGTGGACGTGCAGCCGGACCCGGCTGAGTCCGCGAACCGCACCATCACGGTGGACGGCCTGGGCGGACGCCTGCCGCGCGCGGGCACGGCGGAGCAGCCGCTGGAGCTGTTCGTGGGGAACGCGGGCACGGCGGCACGTTTCCTGGCGGCGATGGTCTGCCTGGGTCAGGGCGTGTATCGCCTCAGCGGGGTGCCCCGGATGCACGAGCGCCCGCAAGCCGCGCTCTTCCGCGCCCTGCGCGAACTGGGCTACCGCATTGAGAGCGAAAAGGGCAATGACATGCTCCCCGCCCGGATGTTCGGCAAAACTCCGAACCCCAAACTCCCAACCCGGAACTGCCATGTGAGCGTCACGGCGAGTTCGCAGTTCGCCTCCGCACTGCTGCTGGCCGGCGGCCTGGGCGGCTGGGAGGTGGAAATCACCGGGGCGAACGAGGACGAACTGCCTTACGTGGACATGACGCGCGAGCTGGTGAAGGTGTTTCCGGCCAAGGGCGGTGAGTTTCAGATCGAGCCGGATGCAAGCAGCGGGAGTTATTTTTGGGCGGCAGGCTGGATTGCTCCGGGCACGCCTCGCGGTGACGCATGGTCAAACCCGGACATGCGAACCGCGCCGACGAAAGGGCCGACGTTTGGCGAGCTGATCGAAGCGATTTCAGGGCCTGGAGTAGAGGCTGAAGAGTTTATCAAACGCTTCAGTTGTGTATCCGTGGCAAACTGGCCAAGGAGTCGGTGGCAAATTGACTCTCAAATTACCCGCTTTGACCGGCCAATTGGGAAACAGGACTTTGTTGTATCTCGGCTGACTCAGATTGGGGACGGCATCATGACGTTGATTGCGATCGCGCCAATTGCACATTGGACGAGCCGCTTCACCGACCTCGGCCGTCTCCGCGTGCAGGAGTGCGAGCGCGTGGTCGCATTGCGGACGGAGCTGACCAAGTGTGGCGCGAAGGTCATCGAGGAGGACGACACGCTGACGGTTTACCCCTCGGCGCTCCACGGTGCGGAGATCGAGACCTACCATGATCATCGGATGGCAATGTGCTTTGCGGTCCTCGGGCTTAAAGTGCCCGGCATCAAGATCAAGGACCCCGCCTGCGTGAAGAAGACCTTCCCGAACTTCTTCCAGAAGCTCGCCACCCCGCCTCCGCACGGCCTCGGCGTCGAAATCCGCGACGCTGCCACGGGGCGCAAACTGGCGATGGAAGAACTGTTCGCCGACTGACGAAGCCTCGGCGGTGGCACGGCGCGCTGTGGCTTTGCGACTGATCTCAACTCGCTGCGGGCGCTTCACCGCCACACACGGGGCAGTCCGCCCGACGCGCGAGCTTGAGCCGGCGGAACTGCATCGTGCCCAGGTCCATCACGAGTCGCGTGCCGGCGAGGGGCTCGCCGAGACCGGTGATGAGCTTCACCACTTCCATCGCGCCCAGGCAGCCGGCCGTGCCGCTCACCGCGCCCAGCACGGGGAAGTGGCGTTTCCATTCGGGCGGGACTTCCGGCACGAGGCATTGCAGGCAGCCGGTGCGGCCCGGGATGAACGTGGTGACGTGCGCCTCGAAGGCATACACCGCGCACTCGACCATCGGCTTGCGCGCGACTACGGCGGCGCGGTTCAAGGCCAGCCGCTCCTCAAACATCGGCGCGGCATCCACCACCACGTCCGCCTGCGCCACGAGCGCGGTGGTATTGGCCGCGGAAATGTTCTCGGCCACGGCGGTGATTTCCACACGCGGGTTCAGGTCATGCAGCCGCTGCACGATGCTGTCCATGCGCGGCTGGCCGATCCGGTCGTGAGTCTGGAGGAGCTGGCGGTTGAGGTCGCCGGCGTGCAGGTTGCCGCCGTGGGCCAGCACGAGCCGGCCCACCCCGGCGGCGGCGAGCTGGTAGGCCACGTTGCCGCCCAGGCCGCCCACGCGCGAGACGAGCACGGACGCGCCCTTGAGCTGCCGCTGCGCGGCCTCGCCGAAGCCGGGCAGCCACATCTGCCATTCATAGATGGCAAGCTCCTCGGCGGTCAGCTCGGGCATGTTCATCTGCCGAGTTTGCGACGCGGGCGGAGCCGCCGCAAGCTGGCGTTGGGAGCGGCTGGACGCAGACGCGTCATGACGTGCCGATGCAGTTTGCAATCAACTGGTCGCTTCAACGAGACACAGCGGCAGAGCCGCAACCAAAGTGGCCGGATGACTCGCTCCAACGCAAAGGGCGCAGAGATCGCAGAGAGACGCAGAGGACATGTCCCTTCAGTCTCTGCGCCATCTCTGCGTTCTCTGCGTCTCTGCGTCGGATCGGATGGTGCTCCAACCGCATCGTCCGGCTTGGGCACGAAACCATAGCATGAACCGCGGTTCGCACCGGTGCGGACTCCGTTCGCGCAAAGCGGGCGGGGACGCCCGCGCTCCGGGCGCGTTGTGCTGCCGTGGTAGCAGGGCTGACGCATCAAAAAGTAAGGACTGGCGAATGGGGACTGACGAATGGACAGGGGAGTTAAACTGCTTTTCCGCGTCGTTTTCATTCGTCAGTCCCCATTCGTCAGTCAAAGTCGTTCTCGGTTGGCCGCCCAGCACCCCTCCCAGCGGACTTTCCTCGGCTGCTTCCGAACGGATTTCCTCGGGCTTTTGATGCGTCAGCCCTGGCCGTGGTAGCGCTTGCACTGGCCGGGCTGGCCTGCTACTAGTTTCCATAAGCCCAAAGCCGCCATGCGCCGCATCTCACCGACCGCCCACTGGCGCACCCGCGCCGCGTTCACCCTGATCGAGCTGCTCGTGGTGATTGCCATCATCGCGATCCTCGCCGGGCTGTTGCTCCCCGCGCTGGCCAAGGCGAAGGGCAAGGCCAAGCAAATCCAGTGCGTCAACAACACCAAGCAGATCGGCCTGGCGTTCAAGGTGTATGTCGGGGACTTCGACGACTCGTATCCGCTGCACACCGCCTGGTGCGACTGGGGCGGCAAGCTGGGCACCTCGAGCATCGGTGGCGGCAACATCGCGGTGGCCAGCCGTCCGCTGAATGTTTATGTCGGTGACACGAAGTCGTTCCGGTGCCCCTCGGATGCCGGTGACTCGGTCTGGAGCATCCCCAACTGCTACGAGGCTTACGGCACCAGCTATTCGGTGCAGTGGAACTCCGACCGCTACCAGACGTTGCATGTGACGGGTAATGCCCTGACCGGTCCGGCGGTGGGCATCCCGAGCCGGGACTCGGCCTTCGCCGCCTCGCCCACCACCAAGCTGATCTTCGGCGATTTCATCTGGCACAAGGACCGGAACACGCTGGCGCAGGCCACCGAGTGGCACAACTACAAGGGGGAACGACGGGTGCCCCTGTTCTTTGCGGATGGCCATGCTGAATTCTACAAGTTCCCGGTCATCTACGAAACTTACGGAGTCGCCACGCCCAATACACCGCCGCCTGACATCGCCAACGGCTGGTGGTGAGGCGCCTCGCCCTACTCACCCGACATGAACCTGAGCCAACCGTCCTCCTCCCGGCAGGCCAGCGGTGCCTTCACCCTCATCGAACTGCTGGTCGTCATCGCCATCATCGCCATCCTCGCCGGGCTGCTCCTGCCGGCGTTGTCGAAGGCCAAGCTCAGAGGCAAGGCAGCCGTGTGCCTGGGCAACACCAGACAGATCGGTGTCGCCTTCAAAGTCTATATGGATGACTACCGGGGCTACTTCCCGCTCCATAACAGTTGGGGCAACGTCGGCGGTGCGCTGGGCCAGCACCCCAGCAATCTCGAAGGTGGCCTGACCCCGGAGAACGCACGGCCGCTCAACCCTTACGCCGGCAAAGTGGAGGTCTTCCGCTGTCCGGCGGACAGCGGTGACGCGCGCTGGAATCCACCGGCGGCCAATCCCGGCGTCGACAACTGCTACACCGCCTGGGGCAACAGCTACTCGGACCAGTGGAACACCGACCGCTACCAGGTCCGCCGCGTGTGCGGCTCCGACATGACGGCCAACCTGCCGATGAACGAGGGCGAACTCGCGCAGTCCCCTTCCACCAAGCTCCTCATGGGCGACTGGATCTGGCACAAGGACCGAAGCGTGCTGGTGTTGAGGAACGCGTGGCATAACTACAACGCCGACAAGCGTGTCATGTTCAGCTTCGGGGACGGTCACTCCGAATTCTACCGGTTCCCGGACATCTGGTATACTTGGTCGGCCGCCACGCCAACGACGCCGCCTTACGACATCGCCTACGGTTTCTGGTGAGGAGCGCGGCGTTCACGCCGCAGAAGGGTGGAGAGGAAGCGGGCATTTGAATCACCTGTGGCGGACTCCCGTTTCTGCGGCCTGAAGGCCGCGCTTCTCGCTGTCGGTGCTTAACCCGAACTCCGAAGCAGAACCCAGATGTCAGAATGAACCTCTGGACGAAAAGGGCAGCGGGGTTTTGACGCGAATTGCGCTAATTATCACGAATTGGCGGGCTCGGGAATTCGCGATAATTAGCGCAATTCGCGTCAACTTTCCCGGCCCTCAAAAGCCAAGGTCTGCCGCCGTCGGTTTCCGTCCATCCGTGGTGTTCATACATGATCCCCAGATTTCGCTTCGGGATTCAGCCTCAGAGCTGCTTCAGCTCGGGCCGGGTTTCCGTCACCTGGCCAGCTTCCATTCGGAACATCACGTCCGCGAGCTGCGCGGCTTCGTGGCGGCTGTGGGTGATGTGCAGCGCGGTGATGCGGAGGTCGCGTTGCACGCGCTTGAGCAGGTCAGCGAGGTCGTCGCGCAGTTCCTCGTCGAGGGCGGAGAGCGGCTCGTCCAGCAGCAGCACGCTGGGCTTGGCGGCGAGCGCCCGACCTAGCGCGACACGCTGGCGTTCGCCCCCGGAAAGGTGCTGCGGTTGCCGGTCCAGCAGATGCGCGACGCCGAGGTGCTCCCCGAGTTCCTTCACTCGCGCGGTGATCTCCGCCGCCGGGCGCTTGCGGATCGCCAGAGCGAAGCCGATCTGCTCGCGCACGGTCATGGTGGGAAACATCGCGCCATCCTGCGGCACATAGCCGATGCCGCGCTCGCCGGGCGGCAGTTCCGTCACGTCCTGCTCGCCGATTAAGACGCGGCCGCCGGCCGGCCGGCGCAGGCCGCAGAGGATTTCCAGCAGCGTCGTCTTGCCGCAGCCGGTCTTGCCCATGAGCACGGCGTAGGCACCGGCAGGCACGGTGAAGGAGACGCCTTCCAGTCGGAAGGTGCCGGCGTGCCAGGCGATGTGGTCGAAGCGGATCATGGGGAGTGGGAAAGTGATTAGTAATTAGTGATCAGTGGCGAAAGCATGGCTACTTGCATTGAGCGGAGACTATTTACTAATCACTGCTTCCTCGGCTCACACTTCCTCCCCCACCCACTTTACCGCCGCGAGGACGAGCATGGCGCACAGGACCATCAGCAGGCTCACGGCCACGGCGGCTTCGAGATTGCCCACGCTGAGTTCGA
>CAZOCL010000114.1:0-17275 GCA_964578245.1 uncultured Klebsiella sp.
TCAACCCGAGCAAGGAAATCAACGAGCAGTTCGTCCCCGTGGTGCTGACCAAGACGGATGGCGAGACGGTGACCGGCATCATTGTGAATCTTGGTGGCGACTCCGTGCAGGTGAACACCGACCTCACCGACCCGAACCAGCGCATCAGCGTGGACCGCAAGCAGGTCGTGAAGATGGAACCGTCCAAGGTTTCACCCATGCCCGAGGGCCTGATCAACATGCTCAAGCAGGACGAAATCCTCGACCTCGTCGCCTATGTGCTGAGTGGTGGAGACCCGAAGAACAAGATGTTCGCCAAGTAGGCGGGCAGTTTCGGAGTTCCGGCTTCAGCCGGTGAGACGCGGCTGCGTGCCCGGCGTTTCGGGCTTATACCGACTACGCGAATAGATTGGTAAAGTGACCGTGCGGGTGAGTTCGTGGCCGCTCTCCCTCACCCCAGCCCTCTCCCGCTGGGAGAGGGAGCGACGCAGGCCGCTCCGGTTGGCAGGGCGATAGTGCAGGACACGTTGTCCGACGCTGGACAGGCAAGCCGGGTCGCACCAGCCCTGGACCCGGGCGGAAGCGCCGACGGCGTTGCGCGCTGAACGATTGGAATTTGGGACTTGGAGTTTCTTTGGAACTTGGGCCTTGGAGCTTGGAATTTCCCTGCCCACCCATTCGTTCCACCGAAAAAAGCGAAGAGTCGAAAATGCTCCAGCCGGGTGTCTCATCCGTGCGAACGGCATCCGGCCTGCTCCGGCAGCAACTGATTCACGATGACATTCCACCGCCATAGGTCTGGTGAAGGGGCGCGCGGCTGCCGATGGCAACCGGCGGGATTCACCCTGGTGGAGATCATGATTGTGGTGGCGATCATCGGCATGCTGGCGGCGATCGCCATTCCTAACTTCTCCCGGGCCCGGGCTCGGGCCCAGGCCACGGCGACGCTCGAAGAGGTCAAACTGATCGACCATGCCAAGAACCAGTATGCGCTCGAGAACAACCAGCCCGGGACCGCCACGCCCCGGGTGGCCGATATCCGGCCCTATCTCAAACCCGGTTCCCGGCTCTACAACACCACCCAGCTTTCCAACTTCCGCGACATGTTCGGGAACACCATCCTGATGGGCGACATCAACACGCCGCCGCTGATTGATGACGCCACCCGGGACATGTTCGCCGCCGCCATCCCGAACACCGCCGAGTTCTGGGGCAATTACGCCCGGTAGGCACCGCCGGAAGGGCAAGGGTCATGCCCGGAGCGCGGCATTCACGCCGCAGAAAGCTACGATTGAAACAGTGTGCATGAGCCATCCAGAAAGGGTCCACGTTTCTGCGGCCTGAAGGCCGCGCTCCTCCTGGCGGCGGAATTTCTGCTTCACTCCCTTTGTCCCGCCGGTATTCTCCGCGCCCTATGTCAAAGACATTCAAGGTCGCCGCACTCGCCGGCGACGGCATCGGTCCCGAGGTCATGCGTGAAGCCATCAAGGTGCTGCGCGCGGTGGAAAAGAAGTTTTCGCTGACGTTCACCATCACCGAGGCTCCGGTGGGCTGGGCGGGCATTGATGCTGCCGGCAAGGCGTTGCCCGATGCCACGCTCGCGCTGTGCAAGCAGAGCGATGCCATCCTCTTCGGCTCCGTGGGCCTGCCGGACCGCGACCCGACCATCCCGAAAGAAGAGCGCCCCGAACGTGCCGCGCTGCTGCGCATCCGCAAGGAGTTTGGCCTGTTCGCGAACCTGCGTCCTGTGCAGCTCCCCAAGGCGTTGTCACACGCCTGCCCGCTGCGTCCGGAACGGCAGGGCGACGGCATCGACATTCTCGTGGTGCGCGAGCTGACGGGCGGCATGTATTTCGGCCAGCCCAAGAAGACGGAGGACTATTTCCTCGAAGAGGCGCAGGCGGACGTGAACGCGACGGTCATCATGCGCCGGGCGCAGCGGGCGATTGACACGATGGTTTACACCACGCCCGAGATTGAGCGCATCGCGCATGTGGCCTTCAAGGCGGCATCGCTCCGGCGCAAGAAGGTCACCAGCATCGACAAGGCGAACGTGCTGGAGAACGGCATCCTCTGGCGGGCCGTGGTGACGAAGATTGCCAAGCAGTATCCCGACGTGACGCTGGAGCACATGTTCGTGGACAACGGCGCGATGCAGTTGATGCTCCGGCCGACGCAGTTCGACGTGTTGTTGTGCGAGAACATGTTCGGCGACATCCTGAGTGACGAGGCCGCTGCCCTCGCGGGTTCGCTCGGCATGCTGCCCAGCGCGAGCCTCGGCAAGGCCAGTGGTGAACTCACCTTCGGCTTTTATGAGCCGGCGGGCGGCACGGCCCCGGACATCGCCGGCAAGAACCTTGCGAATCCCATCGCGCAAATCCTCTCCACGGCGCTGATGCTGCGCTACAGCTTCGGGCTGAATGATGAGGCGGCGGCCATTGATGCCGCCGTGGCCAAGACCATCGCGGCCGGCCTGCGCACGGGGGACATCTACTCGGCGACGGAGCCGGGAGCCAAGCTGGTCGGCACGCGCGAGATCGGCGAAGCCATCGCGGCGCGGGTCTGAGCCGGCCTCCAAAGCTGAGATTGTTGGAGCGGCGAAGGCCGTGCGTGGAGCGCGGCGTTCACGCCGCAGGAGGCCACGCTGGAAAACGTGCGTTCGAACCCTCTCAGAGCCGCGCACGTTTCTGCGGCCTGAACGCCGCACTCCTCTTTGGCGTTCACTCCGCTCGGATTTCAGGTTACGCTTTTGCCGTCTCGGCTGCCCGCACGGCGGTCGCCGGGTTCAAGCACTCGAAGACCATCTGGATCAACTGGCTGGCGCGATACGGCTTTTGCAGGTAGCTGGCACCGGGTTCCAGCGCATGCATCCGGTCGGCAGCCTGCGGGCTGTAGCCGCTGGAATAGACCACCTTCAGGCCGGGCTTCTTTTCCTGCAGCCGGATGGCGAGCTGGCGACCTGTGATCCCATCGGGCAGCACCAGATCGGTGAAGAGCAGGGCGATGTCGCCCGCCCGCTGCTCCCAGACTTTGAGGGCGGCGATGCCGGTTTCCACGTCCAGGACCTGATAGCCATGCCACTCCAGCAGCAGCTTGGCCGTGGAGCGCACGGAGGGGTCGTCTTCCACCACCAAGATGGTCTGGCTCCCGTGCGGCGCGGTGACCGGGGCAGGGGCCGGTTCAGGCTTGGGCCGGAACTCTTCATGAGCGGGTAGAAACACCCGGAAGGTGGTGCCTTCGCCCACCTGGCTGGCCACCTCCACCCATCCGACGTGCTGCTGGACAATGCCGTAAACCGTTGCCAGCCCCAGCCCGGTGCCTTTGCCGAACGCCTTGGTGGTGAAGAATGGCTCGAAGATGCGCGCCATGACTTCCGGCGGCATGCCACAGCCGGTATCCCGGACAGTCAGGCAGACGAAGTCGCCCGGCGTCGCGGCGGGCTGCCGCTTCAGGCACGCTTCATCCAATCGGGTCGTCTCAGTTTTGATGAGGAGCTTTCCACCCTGCGGCATGGCGTCCCGGGCATTCACGGCGAGATTCATCAGCACCTGCTCCATCATGCCCAGGTCCGCCCGGACGGACGGCAATTGCGCGGCATTTTCCAGTTCCAGCTTGATGTCCGCCCCGATCAAACGGTTGAGCATCTTGCCAAAGCCCTTCACGACCTGATTCAGGTCCAGCAGGCGGGGCTGCGCGACCTGCTTGCGGCTGAAGGTGAGGAGCTGCCGGGTCAGGCCGGAGGCGCGCTCCGCTGCCGCTTGAATTTGATCAACGTGCTCCTGTCCTTCCGGGGTGAGTTGCGCGTCCATTTGCAGCATGTGGACGGAGGCCGAGATGACGGTGAGGATGTTGTTGAAGTCATGGGCCACGCCGCCCGCCAGTTGACCGATGGCGTCCATCTTCTGCGCATGGCGCAACTGGTTCTCGAGGCGTTTACGCTCGGAGATGTCGAGCACCGTGCCTTCGTAGTATTGCAGGCCACCGGTGGCGTCGCGCACGGCCCGCACGTTTTCCACGATCCAGATCTTGCTGCCGTCACTGCGGAAGACCTCACTTTCGAAGCCCGTGATGCTGTCCTGCTCCTCCAGCCGGCGGGCGAGTTCGGCCCGGCATTCGGGCTCCACATAGAGCTGGCTGCCGATGTCCGTGAGGCTGGTCATCATGGCCTCGGGCGAGTCGTAGCCATACATGCGGGCCAGCGCCGGGTTCACGGTCAGGTAGCGGCCTTCCGGGCTGGTCTGGAAGATGCCTTCCCGGGCGTTTTCAAAGATGCTCCGGTATTTCGCCTCGGCCAGCAGGCGGGACTGTTCGTTCCGCTTTCGCTCGGTGATGTCCCGCAGGATGGCGGTGAAGACGGGGGTGTCCGTCTGGTCCGCCCGGGCCACGGTGAGTTCGGCTGGAAATTCCCTTCCGTCGCGATGCCGCACGGTCAATTCCTCACATCTCCCCTTCGCTGAACCGAGGTATTCCGCCGGTCCCCGGCACGTGTCCCGGCGCGGGCCAGGCGGGGTGATCAGTTCATTGAGGAACTGTCCAAGGGCCTCCGCCCGGCTGTAGCCAAAGGTCTTCTCGGCGGCCGGGTTGAACTCAATGATATGCCCTTCGCTGTCCAGGCCGATGATGCTGTCGAGTGCAGCATCAAGGATGGCGCTGCGCAAAGCCTGGCTTTCCCGGAGCGCGGCCTCGGCACGTAGCCGGCCCACGCGTTCATTGGTCGCCCGCACTGCCCGGCGCAGGGCGGAGACGAGGCGCTTGGTGTCCTTCTTCGAAACGCAGGCTGTCGCCCCCTGATGCAGGAGGTCTTGAATCTGGTCCTCCGGCAGCGATTCCGTGAGCACCAGAAACGGTGTCCACGGCCATTTTTGCTGCGCGAGGGTGAAGGCCTTCAGGTTGTCGAAATCTGGCTGCGGCTGGTCCGCCAGCACCACATGATACTGGCGGTCGCGCAACGCGGTTTCGAAGGCTGCCTTGTCGGTCACCCAGGTGATCTCGCACTCGAGCTGGGCGGATTTCAGCGCCTCGACAACCAGGTCTGGGTCGTGTGGGTCGCTGCCCAGCAACAAAAGATAGAGTGGTGATTTGGCTTGATTAGGCATGCAGTCACAAGCGCCCCGCCGTTCAGGGACGCGGCTTCAAAACAAAAAAGAGCGCAGACTCAACGCATCCTGATCTGCGGCACCTGGAGGGCCGGCTTCAAGATGGCATCGAGCTGCGCCCCGTGAAAGTGGTCGCACTTCGCACCGGCCTGCAGCCGCCGAAAATTCCAGGTTTTCAGATCAGTCAGGTGCGAACTAGGGCGCGATAGTGACTTGAAATCCTATCGCGCAACGTCTCGGCAAAGAACTCACGCCACCCGGCGTCGGTCAGCTTCCAACTGAGCAAAGCCCGTGCCTTGATGCCGAACGACTGCGCCGAATCCCTCCGCGGACTTGTTCAGAACTCGGTGGAGTGAACGCGGGAATGAGGCAACAGGCTGAATTTGAGGGGCAGGTCAAATCTCCGACGACCCTGAGAGCGACCGCTACACTTCCATCGCCGACCGCTCGCGAATCAACAGGCTGAGCAAAAGCAGACAGTCCGGTGGTTGAAAATTCGAGTTGAACCGGGCCGCCGCCTTCGGAAGTCTGCCTTTGAACCTGCATGAATCCTCCCGCCGATCCCGACCTCGCCGGCCTGCTCGCCAACGCGAGCGAGCGCCAGGCTGCCGGTGACTCGGCCGCCGCACTCGCCGCCTACGAGCAGGTCCTGCCCCGTCTGACCCGGGACCAGCACCCGCATGATCGGGCCAAGGTGCTCTTCCAGATGGCCCAGCTCGCCCGTTACGAAGGGCAGACGGCCAGGGCGTTTGTGTTTTACGACGAGCTGCTCCCCTTGGCCGCGGAATTGGGCGACCACCGGGCCCACGGTTTGTCGGTGGCCATGCGAGGCCAGCTTGTCTTTATGCAAGGGGACAAGGTCACCGGCATTCAAGCAATGATCGGCGGACTGGAGGAATTGCGCCAGTGCGGAGCCACGGAAGCCGAGCACCTCACCTGTCACACGCGCTTTCTCAGCCGTCGATTGCCGCGTGTGGAATTCGAGCGGTGCGTCCATGCGGCGACGCGCGATTCAAGCCTTCGTGCCACGCTTCTGTCCCCCGAGGGCTGCTGACCCGTTTTGGCTGAATTGGGCGGTGTGCCCGTGGCTGACCGAGGACTACGGTTCCGCCGGCACGTCCATGAGTTTGCCCATCAAGGTCCCCAGCCGACGGGTGGAGATACGGCAGCGCAGGAACTGCCGGAACAGGCCGCCCAGCCAGGCCGGCGTGCGCAACCGCTCCAGCTGCCATTGCACATCTCCGCTCCATTGGGCGGTGGCCACATGCTCGATGAGGGCAAAATCCTGTTTGAAGAGCCGGGTGCGCCAGGGCCAGAGCAGCACCACCACCGGCAGGGCATGGAAGTAAAGCGTGAGCAGCAGGACCCGGTCGGTGAACTGTGCGGCAGTGCACTTGCTGGCCTTGCAGAACCGGTCCCGAAATGTTTCGGAGGCGTTGAACTGCGCCGGGAGGGCTGCCGCCGTCGCTGGGTTGGATGGCCTCATGGACCCGGCGGCAGCGGGGGCAGCGGCGGCTACTTCGGCGGGGGATGTGATTGTCGTCGGCACGGCCTCGCGCTCCGCCTGCTTGGCGGGCGTTCCCGTCCCCGGGATCGGCGCGGTCAATGTCCCTGCTTCGGCGAACTGCGAGGCATCCGGCCGCAGTTCATAATCGTGGATGTCGGTCAGCGTGGCCAGCCACTGGGGGCCGCCGGGCGCGTCGGACAGCAGCCCCACGCGCATCAGGTGCCGGCGGTAGCGTTTGCTCTTGGCGTCCTTCACCGAGCACACCAGCTCAAATCCTTCCTTCCGTTGCACGGCCTCCTTCCACTGACTGAGGCACCGGTGCATGTCCGTCGGCTGGATGGCGGTGACCCAGCCATAGCCCCGGCTGGCCCCATGGGTAAGCTCGGTGACATCAAACCAACGCTGGTTGAAAAACTCGGCCCGGCCATCCTCACGCGCGGTCCAGACCAGATGCCCCAGGGCGTCGAAGAGCGCCCGCTGCCGCTTCAGGGACATCCGGGTCTGCCGTTCCGCGCGGTGGCGGTTGAGCGCGGTGGAGACCGTGGACCGGAGTGCGTTCTCCTGGACGGGCTTCACCAGATAACCATAAGGGTGCGTCTCCCGGGCACGGTCCAACGTGGCTTCGTCGGCATACGCGGTTACATACACGATAGGCACGTCGAGCTGGTGCTGGATCTGGCGCGCCGCCTCGATGCCATCCAGTTCTCCGCGCAGGCGGATGTCCATCAACACCAAATCGGGCTTCTGTTCGCTGGCGAGGGCGATGGCCTCCTGGCCGGACGGGGCGGTGCCGCTCACCTCGTAACCAAGCCGGCGCAGAATGGACTCGAGATCCTTCGCGACGATCATCTCGTCGTCCACCACAGCGATGCGCGGGGCGGTCTTCACGCGTGAAACAGGCTGACAAACTAACCCTCAAAGCCGTCCAATCAAGCGACATGTTGGAAAATTCGTCACGTCACTTATAGTAGACGAACGCGGCTCTTTGGTTTGGCCGGCTCGAATGCATGAAATCACTCACTGAACACCTCTGGTTTGAAGTGCCCGGCCGGCGCGGCTTCTTGAACATCACGGAGACCGTTGAGTCGCTGGTGCGCAAGAGCGGCATCCAGGAAGGGCTTTGCCTTGTGAACGCGATGCACATCACTGCATCGGTGTTCATCAACGACGAGGAATCGGGCCTGCACCACGACTATGAAGTCTGGCTGGAGAGGCTGGCCCCGCATGAGCCCACGACGCAGTATCATCACAATCGCACCGGCGAGGACAACGCGGACGCCCATATGAAACGGCAGATCATGGGCCGGGAAGTGGTCGTCGCCATCACGAAGGGGCGGCTCGACTTCGGCCCGTGGGAGCAAATCTTCTACGGGGAATTTGACGGCAACCGCCGGAAACGGGTGCTGGTGAAGATCATCGGGGAGTAGTCAGGCGCCGCCTGGTAGTGCCTGCCGCCAGCGTAGCTCGACCTTCCAAAGTCGAGCCCAAGACCTCCGCAATCCCAACTCGAAATTGGAAGGTCGAGCTACTTGCCCCAAGCCCGGCCCGGCGGAATGCGCATCCGCCTCCCAAGAATTCCGCACCGATTCTGACGCCACTGACTTCGCCTCGGAAGACTTGCTGCGCGCCTCCGAGCATTCCTCCGCCGGTTCCAAACGCTTGGCGGCCGTTCCCGATAGCTCTGCGCGCGGTTTCGGTGACGGCTTGGCCGCCTCTGGGCAAAATTTCCCCGCTTCCGAAGACTTCCTCCCCAACACCGGCTCTGGGTGGCGGGGACGTTTCCTTGGGTGACGGCCCCCAAGTAATCGGACGCACCCACGACTTGACCGGAGACGGGGAAGAAGTCTTCGGGGACGACCCGGAACCCATCCGGAACGGTCAGGAAGTCATCGGGGACGGGCAAGAAGCGTCCGGACGCCTTCCGGAAGCACCGGGTGAGACACAAAAACCTTCAAGTGAGACATAAAATGTTCCTGTTGTGATACAAACTGCTTCTGGTGGCACAGAAGCAGTGTCCGGTGGCACGCTTGGAATGGTCGGGGAGGCAGCTGCCTCTCCCTCTCCCATAATCAAATTGGGGAGAGGGTCGGCGCGAACTGTTGCGTGCGTCGGCATTGGTGGCCGCACCCCTCATCCAGCCTCCGGCCAGCTTGCGACCACACACGCCAGGTCGCGACAGGCGATCGCTGATCTTTCCGCAAGGTGCGCTCCGATTCAACCGAACGAGCGACTGAGTGTCTCGGCCCCGACTTCGCCCGTCTTTACAGGTGGCTGGAGCAGGTTTGAATTCCACCCCTGCCGCCAAATTTTGAGACCGCTTCAGCCCAGTTCCAAAACCAATCCGGTCGGCGATCGACTGGTGCAACCGGCTTTAACTCCTCGGTTTCCGTGCTCGTTTCGGAAGTTGCGTTCAGCCATTTACCTGCCTGCTGGTTTCGTCGGGCGGCTGCTGTCAGCCGGCCCGCTCTCTAGTTTGGGGTAGATGCGCTTGCTCCGAACTGTCCGCCGGGGCAGGGGCACCTGCTTCGAAGCCGTGCCGACTGATTTGGGGCCTTACCAATCGACCGGGCCGTCAATAGGCAAAGTGCCTAGTGACATTAGTTTTTTTGCCTAGTATTGGTTTGACCACGCCACGCCGTATCTGTAGTCAAACGGATGGTTGATGTATTCCCTAGAACGAAGGAAAGGGCTTGAACGAGCTGCCAGCTCCCCGATGGCTTGCTTACGCATGGCTCCGAAGCGTGCGTTGGTAAGATGCCCCGCCCTGTGTTTTCTCACTTAGCCATCGACTGAGCATCGTTGACTAAGCTGCTCATCCATAGGCGTTTGCCATGACCCTCCCCACGAAAGGACTCCGCGCCGTCGGCGCCTCCACCATCGCCGCGTCACCCCGGTCTGCGACGTGGCCGCCACGATCACCGGCGGCACGGCGAAGCTCGGCTGAAGGTCGATTGAGCCCCATTTCCCCACTATGAAATCCTTGTCCCGTCTCGTCCTTACTGTGTTTTGCCTGCTCTGCGTGACGCACCGCTTGGTTGCGGCCACGTGGACGGCTGCGCTGGTGGGCAGCGCCGCCGGTGCCTCCGCCCCCACCATGGCCTCGGCCATCGGGCCCAACGGCTTTGCTCACATCGCCTGGGTCACCGCCTCGGGCAACTTGAACTACACGTATCAAGATGGCACAGGCTTCCACACCGTCACGTTCACGGCCGCGCAGGTCGGAGTCGCCCAACTGCGCACCTATAAAGATCAGGGCCGGCCCATCGCCATCGCCATCGATTCGAACAACAACCCCCATATCTCCCTCAGTGTGCAGGAAACCACGGGCACCACTGGCCGCCGCGGAGCCTGGTATGCAGGCTACAAAGGCACCGGCGCGATCAATCTGGCGACCAGCTGGAATTTCAACCGCATCGCCACCTACACCCACCCGAACGGCTGGATCGACGCCATCTTCACTTCGATCGCCATCGATCCCACCGTCAATCGCCCGGTGGTCGCCTGGATGGTGTCCACTGTGGCCACGCCACGACTCTCCGCCCTTCAATATGTCACCCGCAGTGCGGATGGCTCCTGGGCGAGCGGCGCAGCCGTGAATACCACGACCACCACCGTCGGCGCCACCACGGCCTATACCGTAAATGGCACCGCGGATGTTTTTAGCTTTTTCAATTTCGCCATCGATGGCAACGGCAAACACGCCTTCGTCACCGGTGCCGACAACTCCGGCGGCAGCATTTCCGATCGCCTTGTCTTCGGCACCGATGCCTCGGGCTCCTGGGTCACGACCGATCTGGTCAATGCCTCCGGCACCTTCGTGGTGCAGGGCACCGCCCTGGTCTTCGACAGCAGCAACCTCCCACGCGTCGCCTGGGCCGATCAGCGGGACAAGAAGATCAACGTTGAAACCTACAACGGCTCGTCCTGGAGCCGCTCCACCGTCGCGACCGTGGGCGGAGGTTTTTTCAGCCACACGATCGGCTACGCCATCTCCGGCTCCACCGAATTGGTCACCCTGCTCGATCAAACCGGGACGTATCCCAATTACACCGGCTCCGTCAAAGCCGCGACCCGCTTCAACGGCACCGGCGCTTGGACACTCGAGACGGCGGTCACCAGGGCCGACGCGGCCGGCTTCGGCCCCGACGTGGCGGCCACCCTGAACTCCTCGGGCGCCGCCGTGGTCGCCTACGATACCGGCAACGTCGACGGGGCGACCGCCGCCGTGCGCGTGCTCACCGGCACCATTGCTCCTCCCGTCTCAGCCCCTACCGTCACTACCGATGCCGCGACCAGTGTGACCGCCAGCGGCGCGACGTTGAACGGCACGGTGACCGCCAATGGCGCGAGCACAACGGTCACCTTCCAGTATGGGCTTTCCACGAACTACGGGAACGTCGTCACCGCCACCGGTTCGCCGGCCACCGGCGGTTCTGCCACGACGGTGAGCGCGGCCTTGACCGGCCTGATCCCTGGCGCCACCTATCATTACCGCGTCGTGGGCGTGAACTCGGGCGGCACCACCCGCGGGGCCGACCAGACCTTTACCATCGCCGCCGGCAGCGCGGTGAGCGTGCTGGGGGCACCGGCACAGACCAATAACAACACTACGCTGACCGCGTTCACCGTTCCTGCGGGGAACAACCGCGTGTTGATCGTGGCGGCTTCCGGCTCCGATTTGAACAACCTTACTGACATCACCGACGTAAAGTTCAACGGCACCTCCATGACGCTGGTCATCAAGCAGAATGATTCATCGGTCGCCGTGGATACCTTCTGGCAGATGGTGCTCGGCAGCAGCGCCTCACCCGTCAGCGGGAACATCGTGGCCACGGTCACCGGCGGCACGCTCACTTCGTTGGGGGCGATCGCCTTCCAAGGCGTCGATCAACTGCTGCCGATCAACAAGTTCAACAGCGTTGCGAATGGGTCCAGTGGCAACGATACCCGCACCATCACGGCTGGGAACAGCGCCGTTGGCGACCTCGTCATGGACCTGTTTGACATCTACGACGGCGGTGCCACGGGCACCCGCACCCCCACGACCGGCCAGACGGTGGTGCATCGCGTGGATGCGCCTTCGGGGAGCCTCTTCGGCTATTACGGCACCAGCCTGAACCCTGGCTCGGCTGGGAACGTGAGCATGGGCTGGACCTCCTCCGGTGCCGCGCTGATCCATTTGAGCATGAATCTGAAGCAGGCTACGGCCGTGCCTGCGCCGACGATTACGAGTGTGACGGGGCCGACGGCGGGCAGTTACAAGGCCGGCACCACCTTGAGTTTCACGGTGAACTTCAGCGCGGCCGTGACTGTCACCGGCTCACCGCAATTGCCGCTGACCATCGGCTCCTCGGCGCGTAACGCCACCTACGCCTCCGGCAGCCCCGGCACGGCCCTGGTCTTCTCCTACACCGTGCAAGCCGGGGACACGGACATGGATGGCATCGCCTCCGCCTCGCCGCTGGTGTTCAACGGTGGCACCATCAAGAACGGCGGCACGGATGCCACGCTTACGTTCACGCCGCCGACCACCACGGACGTTTTTGTGGATACCACGGCACCGACGATTTCTGGTCCGGTCAACCAAACCATTCCCGTCAACGGTGCCACCACGGCCCTGCCATTTACGGTTAATGATGAGGTGGTCATGGTCACGGTGAACACCCCAGCAGGGATTGCCCAGACGTTCGTGGCGGGCAAGGCGTCCTTTGGCTCGCAAACCTTCAACTTGACCGGCGATGCCGTGCGGGCGAATCCCACTGACGCCAGCACCGCCCTGGTCAACGGCGCGCAAGCTAGCGGCAAGATCGTGCTGGTGGACCGGGGCACTGTGGGTTTTCAAGTGAAGGCAAAAGCTGTTGAGGACGCCGGGGGCATCGCCGCGCTCATACTCAACGTTGCTGCTTCTGGCAGTCCGACCGTGGCTCCGGGGATGGCGCCCTCCGCCGGTGTTTCCAGCACCATCCCTACACTGTCGCTCAACCTGGCGGACGGAGATGTCTTAAGGGCCAACCTCACCGGTCTCAATTTGACCATGACGCGGGCGACTCCCGCTGGTGCGCTGACTGTGACCGGCACTTCGAGCGACACCACACTCATCCCCAACGCCAACATCTCGGTCGCCACGATGGGAACGAGCGGCACCGTCACGGTGACGCCCGCCACCGGCCTGTCTGGCAGCGCGACCATTTCGCTCATCGTGCAGGATGCAGCCGGGCTGACGGCGACAAACAGCTTCACCGTGACCGTCGTCGTGCCGCCTTCCATCACCAGCGTGACCGGGCCAGCGGCGGGCACCTACCGGGTGGGCGCCGCGCTGCGTTTCACGAACACCTTCAGCGCTGCCGTGACGGTCACCGGCGCGCCGCAATTGCCCGTGACCATCGGTTCCACGGTGCGCAATGCCTCCTACGTCTCCGGCAGCGGCACCACCGCGCTGATCTTCTCCTACACCGTGCAAGCCGGCGATACGGACACGGATGGCATCGCCTCCGCCTCGCCGCTGGTGCTCAACGGCGGCACCATCAGGAACGGTAGCATCAATGCCACGCTCACCTTCACGCCGCCCAACACCAGCGCGGTGCTGGTGGACACGACCGCGCCGACCATCAGCATCGGCGCGCCGTCGGTCGCCGTCTCCGCCAATGCCAATGGGCCGGTGACCTACACGGTGACTTACGCGGACGCGGCTTTCAGCGCGAGCAGCCTGGTCGCGGGGAACATCACTTTGAACACGAGCGGCAACGCGACGGGCACGGTGACGGTGGACAGTGGCACGGGCACGACGCGCACGGTGACCATCAGCAACATCACGGGGGACGGCACGCTGGGCATTACGATTGCGGCGGGCACGGCGAGCGACGTGGCCGGGAACATGGCCCCCGCCTCCAGCGCGAGCACCACCTTCATCGTGGACAACACGTCGCCGACCATCAGCCTCAGCGCGCCCTCGGCCACCAGCACAACGACCGGCCCCGTCACCTACACCGTGACGTATGCGGATGCGAACTTCGATGCGAGCACCTTGGTGACGGGCAACATCACCCTGAACAAGACCGGCACGGCGGATGGCACCTTGGCCGTGACGGGGTCCGGCACGACGCGCACGGTGACGATCAGCAGCATCACGGGCAGCGGCACGCTGGGCATCACGATTGCGGCGGGCACGGCGACCGACCTGGCGGGGAGCCTCACTCCGGCTGCGGGTCCGAGCACGACGTTTACGGTGGCATCGGTGCCGCCCCCCATCGGTGGCCTGCCGTATGCGTGGGGATCCGGGGCCCGAGGCCAATTGGGCAACCACGCGGCGACCAACAGCTCGGTGCCGGTGGCGGTGGACTTGAGCGGGGCGCTGGCGGGCAAGATTGTCACGGCCGTCGCGGTCGGCGGCAGCCACGGGTTGGCGCTGACCTCGGAGGGCCGGGTGTATGCGTGGGGACAGGGGATCGTCGGACAACTGGGCAACGGTGCCACGACCGACAGCTCGGTGCCGGTGGCGGTGGATGGGAGCGGGGTGCTGGCGGGCAAGACCGTGACGGCCATCGCATCCGGCAGCACGCACAGTCTGGCGCTGACCTCGGAGGGCAAGGTTTATGCGTGGGGAACTGGGGCCAGCGGACAATTGGGCAACAACGCGACCACCGACAGCTCGGTGCCGGTGGCGGTGGATGGGAGCGGAGTGCTGGCGGGCAAGACTGTGACGGCCATCGCGGCCGGCCACAACTTCAGCCTGGCACTGACTTCGGAAGGCAGGGTTTATGCGTGGGGATTGGGGCTTAACGGCCGGCTGGGCAACAATGGGACGGCCGACAGTCCGGTGCCAGTGGCGGTGGACGTGAGCGGGGTGCTGGCGGGCAAGACGGTGACGGCCATCGCGGCCGGCATGAGCCTCGGCGTGGCGCTGACCTCGGAAGGCCGGGTGTATGGGTGGGGATTCGGGGCCTTCGGTCAATTGGGCAACAACGGGATGACCGACAGCGCGGTGCCGGTGGCGGTGGATATGAGCGGGGTGCTCGCGGGCAAGACCGTTACGGCCATCGCGGGTGGCAACGGTCACACGCTGGCGCTGACCTCGGAAGGCCGGGTGTATGGGTGGGGATTTGGGGCCTTCGGTCAATTGGGCATCAATGCGACGATCTCCAGCCTGGCGCCGGTGCCGGTGGATGTGAGCGGGATGCTGGCGGGCAAGACGGTCACGGCCATCGCAGCGGGCAGCAATCACAGCCTGGCGCTGACCTCGGAGGGCCGGGCGTATGCGTGGGGCATCGGGGCCAACGGCCGGCTGGGCAACAACGGGACGGCCGACAGCCTGGCGCCGGTGGCGGTGGACGTAAGCGGGGTGCTGGCGGGCAGGACCGTCACCGCCCTCGCCTTGGGTCCGCTCGCCAACCATGTCATGGTGGTGGCCAGCGGGGCGTCCGCAGGTGACCTGGTGATCAGCGAATTCCGGCTGCGCGGCCCGACCCCCGGTGCCGCGAACGACGAGTATGTGGAGATTTACAACCGCACGGCCGGCCCCATCGTGGTGCAGGCGGCGGATGCCTCGGCCGGGTTCGCGCTGGTGGCCTCGGACGGGACCACGCGCTTCGTCATCCCAAACGGCACCCTCATTCCTTCCCACGGCCACTACCTCGGGGTGAACTCCGCAGGCTATTCCCTGAGCAGCTATCCCGCCGGGCCGGGGGCGGCGGCGGCGGGCGACATCACCTGGACCCTGAACATTCCCGACGACGCGGGCCTGGCCTTGTTCAAGTCCGCCACGACGCTCGATCTCGCCAACCGGCTGGACGCAGTTGGCCCGACGACGGCCCCCGCGCTGTATCGGGAAGGTGCCGGCCTGCCGCCGCTGGCATCCTTCAACATTAATTACGCCTGGTATCGGTTCCACCTGAAAGGGACAGCCACGGCGGGCATCGCCGACACCGCCATCGCGGTGACCGACGGCGAGCCACGGGACACGGACGACAACGCGGCGGACTTTGCCTTTGTGGACACCAACGGCACGAGCGCGGGCGGCGGCCAGCGCCTGGGCGCGCCGGGGCCGGAGAACCTGTCCAGTCCCGTCTCGGCCTATGCCTACCCCACGGTCACGAACAATCTGCCGCGGGCGCTGCTCGACCCGTCGGCCGGCCTGAGCGCGGCGCCCAATTATGTGTTCGACCCCACTTCGGATCCGGTGAACAACTCGACCTTTGGCACGCTGGAGTTCCGGCGCACCTTCACCAACGACACGGGCACGGCCCTGACGCAGTTGCGGTTCCGCGTGGTCAAGCTGACCACCTTCCCGGCTCCCTCGGGCATCACGGACCTCCGGCCCCGGACCTCACCCGACAGTTCGGTGATGACGAGCGGCGGCACCGTCACGGTCCTGGGCACCACGCTGGAGCAGCCGCCGTCGCAACTCAATGGCGGCGGCTGGAACTCCAGCTTCGCCGTCCCCTCGGTGACGACCGGCACGCCGCTGGCCGCTGGGGCGACGGTCAACCTGCGGTTCCGTTTCGGCCTCCAGCAGACGGGTGCCTTCCGTATCGCCCTGCTGGCGGAAGGCTCCCCCAGCGCGGCGCACTTCTGGTATCTCACCGGGAGCACTACCGACGCCACCTTGGGGACGGAGGACTTTGGGCCTGCGATCACCGCCGTCAGCCCGGCCACCGGCACGGCTGCGGGCGGCACGACCGTGACGATCACCGGCACCCGCCTCGGCGGCGCGACGGCGGTCAAGTTCGGGGCGGTCAGCGCCACGAGCTACACCGTGGACAGCGACATGCAGATCACGGCGGTCTCGCCGGCGGGCAGCGTTGGCACGGTGCATCTCACGGTCACCTCGGCGCTGGGCACGAGCGTGACGAACACGGCCGACCAGTTCACGTATGTTGTGCCACCCAACACCGCGCCCACCGTGGCCAGCGCCATCCCCAGCTTCAGCGTGCTGGAGGACGCGGCGAACGTGGTGACGAACCTCACGGTGGTCTTCGCCGACACGGAGACGGCAGCGGCCAGCCTGACCTACGCGGTGGTGGCGAACACGAATAGCGCCTTGGTCACGGCCACCATCACGCAGGGGACGAACCTGACGCTGGCCTTTACGACGAACAGCAATGGCACGAGCCTGATTTCCGTGAGCGCGACGGATGGTGGTGGGCTGGCCGTGACGAACACGTTCGTGCTGACCGTCAACCCGGTGAATGACGCGCCGAGCTTCGCCCTGCCAGCGGGGCTGCTCGGCCCGGCGGGCGCGGTGTGGACGCCGCAGGCGTCGGGCAACCATGGCTGGATTGGCATCGCGTCGTCGGCGGATGGGACGAAGCTGGCGGCGGTGGTGGACGGCGGCCAGATTTACACCTCGGTGGACGGGGGGACGAACTGGACGGCGCAGGCGTCGGGCAACCATGGTTGGTTTTCCATCGCGTCGTCGGCGGACGGGACGAAGCTGGCGGCGGTGGAATACGGCGGCCAGATTTACACCTCGGTGAACGGGGGGACGAACTGGACAGCGCAGGCGTCGGGCAACCATAATTGGTTTTCCATCGCGTCGGCGGCGGACGGGACCAAGCTGGCGGCGGTGGATCAAGGTGGCCTGATATATACCTCGGTGGATGGGGGGACGAACTGGACGGCGCAGGCGTCGGGCAACCATGCTTGGCGACCCATCGCGTCGTCGGCGGACGGGACGAAGCTGGCAGCGGGGGATTTC